>DASWVC010000175.1:0-2676 GCA_036401335.1 Chthoniobacterales bacterium | reverse complement strand
CCCAAGCCTGCGGTGCGCCAGGGTTCAGCCAAAGCGCAGGTCGAGGCAGTTTTGCGCACCCTGGCGGCAAACGATGACGTGGCGGTGCGCGACGTCCTGACCACGGACGATGGGTGGGTCGTCACCCTCAAACAGGCTTTCCCTGCATCCAACGGGCTCAAAGACGCCCATGAGGCGATGGCCGGACTTGAGCGAGCCCTGCGCGCGGCAGTGCCCGAGGTGGTACGGGTCCACGTCGACCCCGAGGTTGCGGCCCCCAAGGCCAGCCTCTGAAGCACGGCCTTCAGGCGGAAGAATCCGGCTCTGGTGCAGGGTAGCGCGATTTTCAGCCGGCTGCCCCAGAGCAAGCCCGATGAAATGAAAATGCTTTTGCCTGTGCTTGCGAACGATTGTCTGCTTGTTCCAGGCGGTGTTGCACGATGAACGCCCGGATCTTCGTTCTCTACCTCGCCACAGCCTCTACGGCGTTCATGGTGATTCGTAGCGTTGGTGCGCTTTACTTGCTCTACCATGGGGCTCATACCCTCGCCCGGACGGTTTGTGTCCGCGCGCCCGAGCAGACGGCCGGGCCGCCGCCTGCTTTTACAAGGGTTCGCCATTCAAGTCACCAACCCGAAAGCGCTGGTGCCATCCGCCCGGCGAGGATTGGAAAGAAGCGCGCGGCCATCGATATGGTTGCGGGGAATAAGCGCGGCTGGATCCCTTCGAAGCTTTCCGCTAGACCACGTCTAATTTGCCAAAGTCGCTTTTTCGTTGACGTCCGACGGAGTTCTAGTGTTCAAATGAACATGTATGATGAATACCAACCCAAACCCAATCCGCGAAGGTTTCCACAGCGTTACTCCGGCTCTCGTCGTGCGCGACGCCGCCGCGGCCATCGAGTTTTACCAGCGTGCTTTCGGTGCCGCCGAGCACTACCGGTTGACCGGGCCTGATGGCCGCATCATGCACGCCCAGATCCAGATCGGCGACTCGATACTCATGCTGTGCGACGAGATGCCGGAATGGGGCTGCCATAGCGCGGAAACTCTCGGCGGCAGCCCCATTTCCTTAGCCATCTACGTACCCGACGTGGACACCTCCTTCGCCCGGGCGCTGACTGCCGGAGCTTCGGTCGTACGTCCGGTGACAAACCAATTCTACGGCGACCGTTCCGGCGTGGTCGCCGACCCGTTCCGCTTGAGCTGGAGCATTGCCACCCAGGTCGAGACCGTTTCGCCTGAGGAGATGGAAAAACGCGCCGCGGTCTGGATCAAGGAGAACGTGCCCGACGGGCCCACCCAGTAAGGGGACCCGCGTGATCAGCGCCACCGCTTTGCGTCACTCCTTGTGCGGGAGAATGCCTGCCACCACTTCCTTGACCGTGGCGCGAATGATGGCCCCGGCTTTGGGGTCTTGTGGCGTTGAGACCGCAAAATTCTTGGCCTGCTTGAAGGTGATGTGCGGCGGCAGGGTCGCCACTGCCGGGTCGGTCACCATCTCCAACACGACCGGCCTCGACGCGGTAAGCGCCTTGTCCCAAGCGGGCCCGACCTCACCCGGTTGGTCAACCTTGATGCCGATCAGGCCGAGGTCTTCGGCGTATTTCGCGAAGGGAAACGCGGGCACCCGTTGCGATGCCTCAAACTTCGGGTCGCCCGTCATCACCCGCTGTTCCCAGGTCACCTGGTTCAGGTCCCGCGCGAACCAATTGGCGGCCGAGCCGGAATCGGCCGTCACCATGCAGTTATCGGGCAGGCGAGGGGACAACTCTCAGAAAACACGTTGCAGGTTAATCGGGTCAGCGCCCTGCATGGCACGGTCTTCCAATGATTTCCACCAAGCCGTGATCTCGTTTTCCAGCATCGTCCGCCAGCTACGGTCGGCCTTGCGCTCCAGCAACGGCACGAGTGCCCGTAAAGTCTCGGCGCAGTCGCCTACCAGGTTGACTTCCATCGGGTCGCGCAAACTCAGCATCCTGCCATCGATGTCGATCTGAACGCCTCGCGCGCTGCCCGGCTTGGGAAGGAACTCGGAATAGGGGAAGTTCGAGCCTACCATCAACAGGGTGTCGCAACCTTCCATCATGTCCCAACCCGGTTTGCTGCCCATGTGCACGTACTCATGAGCGACGTCTTTAAAGAGCGTAAGGAGGTCCACTTCCTGCTGGTAATGACCGCCGAGCGCCCTGCGCGGTTGCTCGCCCACGATCGCCACCGCCGGAGCGTGGTCGAGCTTGGCGTCGTACAGCCCGTTCAGAAGGTGAATGGCTCCGGGACCTGAAGTGGCCAGGCACACCCCGACCTCGCCGGTAAACTTCGCGTGGGCGCACGCCATAAATGCTGCCATCTCTTCGTGCCTGACCTGCACGTAGTGGATGGCATCGCCGGCCCGGTTAATCGCCCCCATGATGCCGTTGATGCCATCCCCGGGGTAGCCAAAAATCCGCCGGATGCCCCACTGGGTGAGGCGTTTAATCAGGAAGTCGCTGGCGGTATCGCTCGTAGGGCTTTTCTCGCCGTGAGTTTCTGAATTCGCGGCCGGACGGCAGGTCCAGTTGTCTGGCTGCACCTTCGTGAATGGCGGGAACCGTCACCGGCGTGGGCCCTCGATCCGATCGGGTGCATTTGGAAAAACCCTGAGCGTGGCAAGACGAGAGGGGGAGTGGCCGCGTAAATGTTGCAAGACGGCTTTACC
>DASWVC010000174.1:0-1659 GCA_036401335.1 Chthoniobacterales bacterium | reverse complement strand
CAAAATCGAGCAGGGCCACCACCGCTCGTGAGGAAGGCTCGAATCGCCTCCCCCACCCCCGACGACCCAGATCCGAAGGGTCGGAGGTAGGGCAAACGAATCTGTAAGCGCCGTCGTGATGAGGGTGATGGTGCCGGTAGTGGGTTCCCGCCGACATGAACCCGGTCTCAGACAGCTTGATCTGAGGGAAATGGTCTCGCCGTCTCACCTTGACAAAGGGGTGTGCAGCCTGAGTGTGAACGGCGGCGGTTCGGGCGGTGGCGTCGGCGCAAGCTGATCTTAAGGCGGTGGCGACACGCACCCTCACCACTGGAATATCCAAAATAGACGATTCAAAAAAATTCAGGATCTCACTAAAGGTGGCGGATTCGTTTCCGATCCGATTACGCAAAGCGTTCGTTCGGGAAAGGACAACCACCTTAAAAGGGATATGACGACCGATTTGGAGTACGCCAATTTTGGCATTCTGGATGGCGAGGGACGAATCATTTTATCGACCGAAGCCGAGTGGATGCAATGGTTTGGCTCCGACCCTAAGCGCGGCCTGCTCTGTCAGGAAACGATCGTGAACTGGACGGTCAGCTGCCGGTTCACGGGCTGCTCTACGACCCCCGACGGCCCGCCGTGTTTCTTCACGGTCCAAGCGCGCCATGCGCTTCTGCCTGAGCCCGCCCGTTGCGATTTTCCGAGCCAGGAACTGGCCTGGCAGGCGTTTGATGCGGCCTTGCTGCGGGTGAGGCAGGACGTGAACGCAGTGGCGCGGCAAAGCCTCGCGGCGCGCTAACGTTGCCCCACGGTTCGAGTCTGTCAGGCGGGCCGAAGAAATGCGCTACGACGCTAAACCGCGCCCAGCAAGGCCGCACAAGAGCGCCAAACGCTTCGCTTGGGGTACGGTCGACTTGGCTCCACGTGCAAAGCGTGCTTGCGGCACCCGTGGCCTGTCGTGACCAAACGGCTCCATCCATGGCGTAAGCGCAAACGCGATCGGTGGGGCTTCGGGTTGGCGGGCGGCAACTTTGCCCGCCTGAGAACCGACGTCATCCCTGGTGGTGATTCACGCTGCTTTTTCCACTTCCTCCGGCGCGATCGCGAAGGTGAGGTTCTGGCCATCCACACGTCGGCTGAGCGCACCGCGATCACGTGGCCGCCTTCGTTCGAAGCGGTCCCCTCCGGAAGCAAGCGCAAGGCTTCTTCGCCCTCTGGCGCGGTGAGCGTGACACCGGCGACCCAGGCCGCGGGCAACGCGGGGCTGAGCTTCGGTTCAACGTTCCTTCCCGCGAGCCATGGCGCAGGAGGCTCACGAAGTCCAGGCCGGGCGGGTCCAGGTGCACACTTACCATGCTCGGCTCCCGACGGTGCCGCCCGGGCTGACGGAACCGCGTTCGTCCAGCATTTTGCAATGCGCCGCCTCACCCGTGATGGGCCTCACCAATACGGCTGAAGCGTCAGCAGGACCTCAGCCCCGACTTGCCACGGGGGATCGTCACGGGTCATCACCTCGACGGTGTTCCACCGCCACCGGGTGCTCCCGACCGCCACGGGCGGATCCGTTTGGACCGTTGACCATTCGTCGCCGGGTCGAAGGTCGAAGACATGAAACCGGACGCGGTAGCCTCCCTGCACCGCGTCCCACCAGATCGATTCTACGGTGGCCCGGCG
>DASWVC010000173.1:0-12426 GCA_036401335.1 Chthoniobacterales bacterium | reverse complement strand
TCGGCCCAGCCCTCATGGACCGCGACGGCCGAGGCCCGCACCAACCGCAGCCAGCTGGCCTGGTGAGGAAAAATCCGCACCACGTTGGTCCGTCGGTTAATCTCCTGGTTGAGCCGCTCGAGCACGTTGGCGCAGGAAATTTTTCCCGCTTGAGGCGCTTTCCCGGTGGGCCTACTCCACTCCGCCGCAAAGTCGGGCTAAGCCTTGTCGCGTCCTTTAAGTTGCCACCGGACGCCTGCCGCGTAGGTGACGTAATAACCGAGCATGATGGCTCCCAGGGCCACGGAACCGGCTATGCCCGCCGTTTCCAGCCACGACGTATCGGACCCGGATGTGCGCCATCCATGGAAGATTCGCCAGATTCCATAGAGCAATCGCGCCGCTACCGCGAGGGTGATGATCCGCATCATCCAGCGGTTAGGCGTGTAGTACAGCGCCTGTGGCGTCCGCTCCCACCGCGTTAAGGCCAGTCCGAGCAAGCCGAGAAGGCATCCTCCCATAAGGCCGAAAAGAGAGTACTTGAAGGTGTTCGAAACCCACCAGCTGGTGATTGCCCCTACGCACAGGAACAGCACCGCCGAGAAGACGACCGCCACGAGGTTCAGCGTCGCCACCCACCTGCGACCGAGCCGCCGCACCGTGCCTGCCCGGTAGCGCAGGAACAGCAGTAATGGCATCGCGAGAAGGAACGCGATGACGAGGAGCAGCGCTGCAACAAGAGGAATCAACGGCACGTCGTGAGTCTACGCGAGACCGGGGCGAAGCGGCCTTCTCTTCCTGAGCCGCCGTCATTGCGGGATACAAGCGCGAAAGCCTGGCGCGCCGAGCACGTCGGTGGTCGTACTCCAGGCCCTCAAAAGCGTAGTATTCAGAAACAAGGGTGGCAAAGATGTTCAGCTCCGAGGCCGTTACAGCTCGTACATCGAATTCCATCTTCACCTTTCCACGCAGCTCTGCAAAATGCGCCTTCGCCCGAAGGCGGTTGCGTTTCGCCCAGGCAGGGACCGTCGCTGACTAAAATACCACACGCTCCACCGTATCCGGACACGCCGTTTGAGCGCGCAAAAAGCCTTTGTGTGACGGGATGGCCTCCATCCATTGGCGATCAGGCACAAAGGTTGCTTATGCAACCGAGGTTGTTACTCCCCTCCAAATCAGGCTGGGAGAAAGGAAGCGCCGAAGCAACGTTTTGGTCGCTTCTGAAGAAAGCAGTTTTATTTCACTTGGATAAGAACCTTATGAGCGCAAACCCTCTAAGCGTTGATGTGTCGACGCCGGCTGCGAACGAAAAACGGAGATTCCCCGTTTTTTCCAAAAAGGACACCAACATCGCCACCGTACTGGCCTTGCTGGCCTGGACCGTAGCCGTTTTTGATTATGGCCTTTTCGGCACCATTCTTCCGGCCATGCAGAAAGAATTCGGCTGGACCGAACCGGAAGCGTATGCCGTGAACACCTGGATTGCAGTCGGCACAGCCGTTGTATGTTTTGCCATCGGCCCGGTGATTGATCGCCTGGGCCGCCGCAAGGGCATGATGACGTCGATCGGCGGCACGGCAGTTGTGTCTTTCTTGACCATTCTGATCCCCGCCGGATTGGGGTTCATGAGCAACGCACTGCTCGTATTTGTACGGTCGTTCAGTGGTTTGGGTTTTTCCGAGCAGGCCGTCAACGCCACTTACATGAACGAAGTCTACCAAGTGACGGAGGACGAAGAAAAACGTAAGCGACCGGGTTTCCACTACGCCTTCATTCAAGGGGGCTGGCCGCTGGGCTTCCTGCTGGCCAGTGCACTGGCCCTCATTTTTCTTCCCTCTTTCGGCTGGCGCCCGCTTTATGCGATGGCGGCCGTGCCGGCAGCAATCATTGTCTGGGTGATTTCCAGAAAACTGAAGGAGACCCCGCAATTCGAACTTCACCGGAAACTGACTCAACTGGAGAAGAACGGTAAATCGGCAGAGGCGCACGAGCTGGCGCGGTCTTACGGGGTGGAGCATTCCTCGGCGGCACCGCTAAAGCGTATCTGGGAGCCGCACCTCCGGCGGAACACGATCGTGTTCTCCCTGGCATGGATCGTCAACTTTTTCGGCATCATGATTTTCAGTGTGTTGGGCAGCTCGGTGCTCAAAAACGCAAAGGGGATGGAACTGTCGGCGGCATTTTGGATGCTGATCCTCATCAACCTTCTGGCCTATTTCGGTTACGTCTTCCACGGCTGGCTTGGAGACCGGATCGGCCGCAAGCGGACCATCATCATTGGTTGGGTCCTGTCCGGGCTATCGTTTGCCGTCATGCTCAGTCCGTTGGCGGTGCACCCTGCGATGATTATTCTCACTTACGGAGCTGGGCTGTTCTTTCTGGTGGGCCCCTACGCCGCCATTCAATACTTCATGGCTGAGTGCTACCCGGTAAGTTGCCGGGCCACCGGTACCGCGTTCATTGGCGCCATGAGCCAGCCTGGAACCATCATCGGAGGAGCCCTGTTTACCACCGTCGCGGCCGCCGCGGGCACTGGAGCAGCTGCCCTGTGGGTAGGTGCGTTGGGAACCCTGCTTTCAGGCCTCATCATGATCGGCATCAAGGTTCCGGCCGAAGCCCTGCTGGAGGCACCCCATGTCTAAGACCAAAGTAGCCGTCATCACCGGTGCTGCCAGCGGGATCGGCCGCGCCCTCGCAGTCTACTATGCACGGCATGGCGTTCACGCCGTCATTGGAACGTTCCCGGGTGATCCCCACGACCCGGAAGAAACCCTTCGCCTGGTGAAGGAAGCAAACGGCCAAGCCGTTATTCAGGAGGTGGACGTTCGAAGCACCCCTTCGGTTGATGCTTTTGCCCAAAGAGCCGTCGACGAATATGGCCGGCTTGATTATGCGGTCGCAAACGCTGGGGTTCTCCGCAATGCTGCCCTGCCCGATATGTCGGACGATCGCTGGCACGACATGCTCAACGTTGATCTTACCGGCGTGCTGCGGACGTTGCGGGCCGGGGCAGCAAGAATGACGGAGGGGGGTGCCATGGTTGCCATCTCCTCGATTGCCGGCGGGGTGTACGGATGGGAGGAGCACGCCCATTACGCCGCGGCGAAAGCTGGCGTGCTTGGGCTGGTCCGCAGTGTGGCCGTTGAGCTGGCTCCGCGTGAGATCCGCGTCAACGCGGTGATCCCAGGTCTGATTGAGACGCCTCAGTCACTGGATCCGGTCAATTCACTGGGTCCGGACGGCCTGCAGCGAGCCGGCAAGGACATACCGTGGGGGCGTGTGGGTCGGCCGGAAGAAGTCGCCAGCGCCATTGGATTCCTCACCTCGGAAGATTCCGGGTACATCACTGGCCAATCGCTGATTGTCGATGGGGGTCTTACCGTCAAAATGCGTGCTTGAAGCGTGAACGAACGGCAAGAGATCGTCGTGGTGGGTACGGGCGGCACCATTTCGTCCCGATTCGATCCTTCTCAGGGACGAGTGACCGCATCGCAGGATCTGGAAGAGATTGTCGCCTTGCTCCCCGACCGGAAACACTTGCCTCGGACCAGGTTCCAAAATTTTCTTAAGATATCCGGCTTCGAGATGACCATCGAAGTCGCGCACGCGCTGGTGAAGCATGTTGCGGAACTTCTGGCCAGTCCGGAAGTGGGAGGTGTGGTCGTCACGCAGGGCACGGACACGATGGAGGAAACCAGTTTCCTGGCAGATCTGTTGCTGCCTCCTGGAAAGCCAGTTGTTTTTACCGGCGCCCAATTGCCGCATGACCATCCTCAGACGGACGGGCCGCGCAACATCCTGGATTCAATTCGAGCCGCGGCTTCGCCTGATTCGATCGGGCTGGGAGTCATGGTCTGCTTCAACGGCCGGCTGCACGCCGCCAGGGACGTGACTAAGGTTCATACGAGCGCACTGGAGACTTTTCAGTCATACGACCACGGCGCGTTAGGCTGCGTGGACGACCGCTTGGTCGTGATCTTTCGTCGCCCGACGTTTCGCCTTTCGCTGTCCGCCAGCCGCTTGGATAAACGGGTCGACCTGCTTCGCTTGGTTCTAGGAATGGAAGGTCGTGTCCTGGATGCCTCGCTGGCGAGCGGTGTTGACGGCATCGTGGTGGAAGCCTTCGGACGTGGAAATGTCACTACCGATTTTGGCCGCAGCGTAAACCGGGCCTGTGCGGCCGGCGTTCCCGTTGTGGTCACCTCACGCTGCCCGAGCGGTCGCGTGCAGGCTGTTTATGGAAGCGGCGGGGGAGGAGGCCGCGATTTGGAGGACGCTGGCGCAATTTTCGCGGGAGACCTGAAAGGGCCCAAGGCCCGCATCCTCTTGATCGTCGCTCTCAGCGATCCTGGCGCGCTTGTGCAGCTGCGCGAACTGTTTAGGGCGGTGGCGCCGTAGGAGGATGGGATGACGGCCCACTGGCTCTCGGCCCCCCTGGCCAAAGCCGGTGGATCCCGGGGCGCCGCACCCGCTCCTGCGCCCGTTGCGGCAGGAGGAACTACGGCGGGCCGGCGCTCCCGTGCGCTGCGGGCCGAACGCGAAATTCTGTGCAGACTCCCCGGCGCAAAACGGTGGCCTGCTGCCAAACACTTATTGGTCGGTGCCTAACCCTCGGTGCAGCCCGTCGTAAAAGGCACCTATCGAATCCAAACCGCGCTCCCGAATGGTTGGCGAACGCCAGCCGGAAGGCGTCAGCTCAAAACGATCCTCAACCCAGGTTGCTCCTTCGCCCATTTTGAGCAGGCCTAGCATAAAGGATGCCCGCGGGTCATTGGCGTTCGTGCCCTGCATCAGCTGTTCCGCCAGGCTGCCATCCGCTTTCAGGGTCCGGTTAAGCCGATACCGGCAAACAAAGCCGCCGTCGGCTGCGGGGGTCGCATGGGGAGCTACCTCCGATCCGTGTAGGTTTGACACGAAGTCGCCTAACCTCGCTTGCACGTGGGATTCCAAAAACAGCGCTATCCGGTTGCCGGGGAATTCGCGACGGCCGCGGCGGGGTTGGAAAGACGGGAATCCAGCATGCCCTGCAGTGAGGCAATCTGCTGCTCGGTGCGTGCAAAGAACCGGTCGGCATCACCCCCCAACGCGTTCCGCTCACGGATGAACCTCCGCTCCGATTGGATCAGTTCCTGCCTTTCCGCCGGGGCCAGTTGACTGAGCAAGGTAGCGTAGACCTCGTTCAGGCGATCGTCCAAACTGCGGTACCTTGGATCATTCTCAACGCTCGTGGGGTTCCTTGGCGTGTCCACCGGCACGACCGTTTTGTGACGAAGTTCTGTCAGGATATGGGAGAGCGCGTCGCGGGGCGTCTGCGCAAAGGTGCCCAAAATCGACAGTGCCTGAAGCAGAACAATCCCCGGGAGGGCACGGCTCCAGGCGCGCGCGCGTTTGAACTTGAACCGGGCGAGATTGCTTCCGACTGGATGGGGGCCGGCTCCCCACGGTGCGAACCGACGCCAATACCAGCAGGGCGCAGGCAAGGACGGTGCCAAAGACAAAACTGAGTGGATATAGAGAAATGTCGTAAAGGCAAGCCATGCTTTTTTAAGCGACTTTGCTCAGCGAGACCGAGGCAGGCAGAGTCTGCCGGAGCCGGGCCTGAGACCATCTGTAGAGGTCGTCCAAGCAGGCCTGAGTCTTTCAATACCGCCCGCGCCAGAGAGCCCAAGCGGCCCGGCGGATCGTTGCTTTGCCTCTCACGCCACGGAAGGCTGCCGCGACGCTCCATGCCACGCGTGACCTTGCCGAAAAAGGCCGGGATCTTACTTGTTGGTCTGGTGCTTGTCCTCCGCTTTTCCGGCATGAAAGGGGTTAAGGGAAACCGAACGACGGCCCGAGTCCAATAAACCGGTCATGCGGAACATGCCTCCGATGGCCATCATCCAAAATCCGGCGCAGAGGACGCCGGTGATCACACGCCAAAACGGGGGCATGTCCACCAGTAACAGGAGCATGGTGGGAATAAGGGCCACCAACGTCCAGAGCGAAAAATGCAAGAGATTTCGCAGGAGGGCCGCCTCTTGCCGAACGTCTTTCGCCAGCCGTTCGCCGGCCGAAAGTGGGGGGGGTGACTTTTCGGGTTCCATAAAATCTCACGTTCCGTTTGGGCGCACTTCTCTCTTATTTGTCGCTCGGTGGGGGAGGGTTTGGCTTCATGCGCGTGGTAACTCGGGTCCCTTTTTTCGCCGAACGGCTCAGCTTTCCTGGAGTGCCCGGGAGCACCGCGCTGCTTCCCTGAAGGTCACTTTTCTTTGATCGATCCAGAGCATGGGCCGAGATGGAGTGGAATTCAGGGCAACTTAGTCACGATGAACTAGCTCGGGGAACACGCAAGGATTGGGTGGGCGTACGCCGGCCCCCTTGGCTGGTCATCCCGAAGCGTTTCGAACACCCAGGTGCGGCACGCCGTGCGGGGTTCTCCTTATGCCTCTGCGCCGGCCAGCTCCGGCCAGCGCTCCGCCCAGGGCGCCGCGGCCTCGAAATCCCTGGCCAGCGAAAGCAGCATTTCATCTCCGCCGGCGCGGGCAACGAATTGCACGCCGATCGGCCTTCCATCGACGTGCGGATCGGCCGGAACGCTCAGGCCCGTGAAGCCGGCGGCGTTGACCCAGCCGCAGAACATGCTCTGAATGGCTCCATTGCCCGGCTTACCACCGATCACCGCCGGATGCTCGAGGTCAGTCGGCCAGGCGGGTGCAGCGCCTGTCGGCAGCACGAGGGCATCGTACTCCCTCCAGTTCGCATAGGTCTCCGCGCGGAACTCATGGAGCATGTCCAGCGCCTCCACATACTCCCTGGCGGATCGCTGCCGCCCACGTTCCACGATCGCAGCCAAAGGCTTTGTGACCTCGGCCTCCCAGTTCGGGAACCGCAGCGCCACACGCGCCGCACCAACGCTCGACAGAGTCTCCCAAATCTGCTTCAGCCGTGCAACCTCGAAAGGCGGCGCGCATGGCTCGACGCGGTGACCCAAACGCGACAAAACCCCCACCGCTTGCTCGTGGGAGGCACGAACCGCCTCGTCCGGCCGGTCATCGCCGAGTTGCGCGAACCATCCGATCCGAAGCGGTCGCGCGGGGCTGCCGGACGATGAGGCGCTAAGCGACACCGGGTCCCGGCGATCCGGTCCGGCAAGGGTGGTAAACAGAAGCTCAAGATCGCCCACCGTCCTGGCCGTTAATCCGATCGCCTGAAAATCGAGCGCCATCGGCGGGAAGCCGTACCGCCTCGGTATCCGGCCGTTCGACGGACGAAGGCCGACGAGGCCCGTGTAACTGGCCGGAAGGCGGATTGAGCCCCCGGCATCCGTGCCGATGGCCAAAGGAATTATCCCGGCGGCGACGGCGGCCACCGCCCCGCCGCTCGATCCGCCCGGCGTTAGCGCAGGATTCCAAGGATTACGCGTCGTTCCCAACACCCGGGTCTCGGTGCGTCCGGACAGCGCAAATTCGGCCGTTGCCGATTTTCCGACGATGACGGCGCCGGCGGCTCGCAGCCGTTCGACGCAAAGGTCGTCATGCTCGGGAACATGGCCGCGGAATAACCGGCTTCCCCACTCGGCAGGCAGGCCAGCGACGTAAAGGTTGTCTTTGACCGAGATGGGGATTCCATCAAGCCGCCCGAGGCGCTCACGTTTCCGGTGCCGCACGTGGGAGGCCTCGGCAGCCCGGCGTCCACCCTCCCGATCCAAGAACGCGAAAGCGTTCAGGGCGCCGTTCAGCCGATCAAACCTGTCCAGGAATGCCTCGAAAAGATCGATTGGCGTGAGCACGCCGGCCGCAAGAAGCGCGGAGAGCTGGACGGCATCCAGTTGCCAGATCTGCTTGTCACTCATTGACGGGTACCCCGGTTGGTCTAGCGCGCCACCCTCAGGAACGTCATCGACCGGCCGCGGGCGGGTAAGGTAAGGCCCCTCAGGCGCTCAGGACGGCGAAAGCCCGCACGGGAGAACCAGACCCACCCTTGAACTTCAACGGCGCACCAAAAAACTGGAACTCGCCCTGACCGAGCAGCTGTTCGAGGTTCACCAGCCATTCCCAATGGCTGATGCCGAGGTCGCGGCAGAGGCGGTGCTGGGCGAAGATATTGTCGGTCGGCTTGTCGGTCGATGGACCCTCGACCCCGTGCATCTTGGAGCCGCGGGCGTGCAACCATCGGGTAGCCTCAACCGTTAGGAGCGGGTTCTTCCAGACCGAATCCAGGCTGGGGTAGTTGCGGTTGTGGAAGCCCGTGCAGAGGAGGACGATGTGTCCGTCCACCTTCACGCCGGATTGTTTTTCAGCTTCGGCCATGTCTGCTTCGGAGATGTCGCCAAGGTCCGGAATGTGCCGGAGGTCGAAGCAGACGGCTTTGCCCATGAAGAGCTCAAGCGGCATCTCGTTAATCGGGGCGCCATCCGACTTCACATGGCGGAACGCGTCCACGTGAGTGCCGACGTGGTCGAGCATGGCACTGAAATTCGTCTGGAACGTCATGGCATCGCCTGGCACCCCAAGGTTCAGGTCCAGCGACGTCACATGGCTGAGATGAGTCGTGAGCACGGGCCGTTGAAACAGCTTATGCGCCGGCATGTTGTCTTCGATTGTCAGGCTAAGGTCAATTACGCGTTGGACCATTTTGTACTCTCCTTGTGTGCGGGAGGGCAACTCAACGGGTGCGCCTCCTCGGTCGCAAAATGCTTCAATGAATGACGATGCTTCCCCGACCGTGTGACCCTGCTCCCCCCGGAATCTATTCGCATCAGCCTGCGGTTCAGGCTGGAAAAAGTGCAACGGCGTTCCCCTAAGAATGCGCTCCGCCTGTAACCACCACGCAGGATACGGGCACCGGCTAACCGCCAGAGTGCCCGGTAGATGTGTTTCATTCACGCGGTGTCCGGCGGCCGGAACACGTGGCAAGGGGCGGTCAAAGCGATGAACTTAGACGATCCGAACCACTCCGAAGCTGCCGGTCTGACTGACTGGATCGTGCTGCTCTTCGACCTTACCTATGCCGAACGGTTCCAGCCGTTCACCGTCGTGATGTCAGATGGCCGTCGTTACCCGGTGCCGACCCGTGACCACGTCGCCATCAGCTACGATGCTTGCAAGGAGCCCGACAATGACTTTTTTGTGCTCGGCGACGACGATTCGGAGCCGCGGCTCTCGCTGTTTTCAATTCTGGCGATTGAACCGATGTGATTCAGGGACGCGACCGGTGAAGCGCATGCCGCTTGGCGGGGTGCTTGTCGCGCTCAGTCTTGCCCTGGGCGGGTGCACGACCCTGCAACCCCCGCATTTCGCGGGTACGCAGCCCCTGCTTGAGCCCGACAGGTTTTTCACGGGTCACACCTGTTCCTGGGGCGTGTTTGAGGATCGCGCGGGCGCGAACCCCCGGCGGCCCTTCACCACCGAGTGTTTCGGCCGGAGGGAACGCGGAGAATTGATCCTGGCCCAGACGTTCACCTATGGGGATGGGACGGTCCAGCACCGGGTCTGGCGCATCCGCCGGCTGGATTTGCATCACTATGAGGCAGTGGCCAATGACGTTGTCGGGGTGGGGCGCGGTGAGGCCTACGGCAACGCTTTTCACTGGGAATACACCGTAGCGCTCAAACCGGGCAATCCACTTTTCCGGGTAAAGCTAAAGCAATGGATGTACTTGCAGAAGGACCTCCGGACCCTGCTCAACCGAGGTACGGTCAGCGTCTTTGGAGTGACGGTTGCGCAGGTGACGGAGGAGTTCCGCCGACAGCCCTGAGGCCGGCGCGGTCCGGAGGATCCAAAACGTTCACGATCGTCTGCAACAACGGTAGACAGCGGGAGTCGAATACGATTAATTCGGGTTAGCCCCCCATTTACTAACCCGCTTATGCCCCCCAGCACGGATTTCCTGACCTGTCGTCGAGCCACGCCCGGCGTGCCCACCCGGAATTGCGCCACGCCCCTGCTTGGCTTTTTCATTGCCTTTTGCGCCGCCTGCTTCTTCCCGCTGGCCGCCCGGTCAGCAGCCGATTTCAAGGAACCAGATTACAGCAAGTTCCAGGTGGAGAGCGGGCCGATCACTCTGGAATTTTGGTCGTGGGTGGGCGGCTTGGATCAGGTCGTCAAAGATTTCGAGCGGTTGTACCCCAACATCAAAGTCCATTACAATAACATCGGCGGTGGCCCCGCGGAGTACCAAAAGCTTCAGACCACGCTGCGGGCTGGTTCGGGAGCACCGGACGTGGTGCAGATTGAATACGACTTTTTGCCCTCGTTCATCGTGACCGACGGGTTGGCGGACCTTGCCCAGTACGGAGCAAACGACGTCAAATCTTACTTTGTGCCCTGGACCTGGGCGCAGGCGTCGCCGGACGGAAAAGCGGTTTACGGCATCCCGCAGGACAGCGGGCCGCTCGCTTTGATGTACAACAAGAAGATGTTTGACCAGTATGGACTGACCGTACCCACGACTTGGGAGGAGTTTGCGCAACAGGCGCAAAAGCTTAACCAGGCGACCAATGGCAAGGTCAAGATGGCGAACTTTTACACAACCAGTGCACCCTGGTTTATGGGGCTGGTGTGGGCAAGCGGCGGTGAGTTTTTCAAGGCGCAGGGTGACGCCTGGTCACAAGCTCTGAACAGCTCGGCCTCCGAAAAAGTGCTCGGTTTCTGGGCTGATCTCGTCAAGAAAAAATGTGTGGCGACCCTGCCCGGCTTTACCTCCGAATTTTACAGCGCGGTGGGAGCCGGCGAGCTTGCGGGCTCGATCGAAGCGGCGTGGGGTCCCGGGGTCACCGCTGCATCGCTCAACGACCGGACTTCCGGCGAATGGCGCGTTGCGCCACTGCCCCAATGGAGTAAAGACCAGCCTTTCCGCAGTGGCAACTGGGGAGGCAGCTGCGACTCAGTGACCAAGCAGTCGAAACACCCGAAAGCCGCCACGCTTTTCTGCATCTGGCTGAACAGCTCCCAGAAACCGATCCTGGGCAACTGGAATAATTACGGGATTTTTCCCGTGGCAGTTTCCGGGCTTGCTTCGCCTGACCTGAACCAGCCGGACAAAAACCCTGGCAAATTCTGCGGGGGCCAGAACGTGGCCCAGGTGTACTCCGACGCTTCCAAGGCGGTTAACATTGATTTCGCGTGGTCGCCCTGGTTTGCCTTCGTGAATGACAATTACAACAAGCAGGTCGAGGCACTTTTCTCCGGCAAAGCCAGCGCCAAACAAGCCCTGGACGCCTGGCAGGCGGAGTGCCTGAAAAACGCCAAGGCTGACGGCTACGACGTTAAAGCAAAATAGCTCGTCCCTCCGACCGGACTCGGGCTGGCACCCCCCTCAGAACCGATGCGTCAGCACCGCAAGACTGCCCTGTTGTTTCTGGCACCGTTTCTGACGGTGTTCGTGGCCTTCTACCTGGTGCCGGTGGTTTACGCCATTTACCTGAGCTTATTTGTCCGGAAGCGGGCAGGCATCGGGCCGGCACGGGAGATCTTCGCAGGGTTAGCGAATTACGCGCGCGCGATTCAGGACCTTGATTTTCTGAACGGCCTCAAGAACATGCTGGCTTACGGGGTCATCCAAGTGCCGGTAATGCTCTGCCTCGCGATCGTGCTGGCACTTTTGTTGGACCAGTCAAAAGGGGTTTTCATGCGGATCTGTCGCACCGTGTTTTTCATGCCCTACGGCATTCCCACCGCCATCGGCGCCCTGCTCTGGGGCTACCTGTATTCTCCGAACCTCTCGCCCTTCAATCAAATCCTGAGGAACCTGCAGAAGCCAGCCATCGAGTTTTTGTCACCGGTCCTGGTTCTGTACTCGATCGGCAACATCGTGACCTGGACGTGGACGGGGTACAACATGATCACGCTTTTTGCCGCGCTGCAGAACATTCCCAAGGAGATCTATGAAGCTGCCCGGGTAGACGGAGCGATGCCTTGGAACATCGTTCGTTCTATCAAACTTCCACTTCTTCTTCCCACGTTGCAGTTGCTGTTCATCTTCTCGGTCATCGGCACCTCGCAACTTTTTACCGAAGCGTTTGTGCTGCGGCCGCTCGGTTATGTGGCCGACAACATCACACCGAACCTTTACCTTTACCTGACGGCGGCGCGCGACGCGAACTACTCCTACGCCGGTGCCCTCGCCATCCTGCTGGCGCTGCTGATCTTCGCGATCAGCGGGATCTTTCTGCGACGCATCAGTTCACGGTAACCGCTGCAAGGCGAACCTTATGGCCCTTCAACCATCCCAGGTCACGGCAAAGCCGGTTTCTGCAGTTCCCCCGCCTCGGAACGGTGGAACGCGCTCCCCGGCAAAGTCGGGGCCGGGCAACCTGGGAAGCAATGTGCGGAACGCTGCCCTGACCGTATTTCTGTTGTATTGCCTGCTGCCCGCCACCTGGATGATCACGGCCATGTTTAAGGACAATGGCCAAATCTTTTCCACGTTCGGTTTCTGGTTTGCGAACCCTCCGCACTTTTTTGA
>DASWVC010000172.1:0-13740 GCA_036401335.1 Chthoniobacterales bacterium | reverse complement strand
GGCTTGCTTTAAACGTTCGATGTCAATTTTGTCCATTTGCAGCATCGCTTCCCGGACGCGTTCCGCTTTTGCGTCGTCATCGTCATTCAACAACTGGCCGAGAATCGAGGGAATGATTTGCCAGGAGACGCCGAACTTGTCTTTCAGCCAGCCGCACCGTTGTTTTTCGCCGCCTTCCGAAAGTTTTTCCCAGAGTTCGTCTATTTCCGGCTGTGTCTCGCGCTTCACAAAGAAGGAAATGGCCGGTGAAAAGGTGAACATTGGTCCACCGTTAAAGGCGATGAACTCCTGGCCATCAAGCTGGAACGTCGCAGACATCTCGGTAATGCTTTCGATCCGAGAATTCTGAAAGATGGAGGTATAGAAACGGGCGGCGTCTGCGGCACTGCCATCAAACCACAGGAACGGGGTAATCTCTTGCATCTTTGTGTTCTTGAAACGGGCGGGGTTCAAGAGACGACGAGTGACCGGGCGGTTTGAGGACTGCGCGGGACAACAATTTCCAAAAATCGCGGAAGCGGCATCCCTGATCTCCCTGGCGTATTGGGCCTTAAACCCCGACGGGCCTCACCGCCGACCTTTAGCATTGACTCTACGCTCAGCGCCGCCAAGGCTGGAAGGTTAGTCGGACAACCATCCCTCCATTCGATCCCCCAATATGAAAATCCCAAAATCACCTGCGGGTGTCTTCTGCCTGCTTGCCGTTTTCACTGCGTTCGCTGAACCGGCCACCTACTCCCAATCGACGGACAAACCACTTAAGCTTGCCATTTTAGCTAACAGCGCATCCGACTTTTGGACGTACGTGCGTGCTGGAAGTGAAAAGGCGATGAAAGAGGTGCCCAACGTTAGCGTCGATGTCCGCCTGGTCCCGGATGGCACACCGGCTGAGCAGACACGGATCTTTGATGATCTCGTCGTAAAACGGACGGATGGCATCGCCATCAGCCCGATCGATTCGAAGAACCAAGTGGCGATGATTGATCGTGCCACCGAAAAGACAATGATTTCCACGACCGACAGTGACGCGGCTGACAGCAAGCGCGCATTTTATGTAGGCACCGATAATGTCGCGGCAGGCCGGCAAGCTGGTGAACTTATCAAGAAGGCCATTCCGCAGGGCGGGAAAATCAGGCTGTTTGTAGGTAAACGCGACGCGCAGAATGCCAGTGAGCGGATCCGGGGCATCGAAGAGGTGCTCAAAGGGTCGAATGTCTCAATCATCGACGTCCGCACTGACGACACGGACCGGGTTCGGGCTAAGCAAAATGTGGCCGATACGCTGGTCAAATTTCCGGACATTGCCTGCCTGGTCGGAATCTGGAGCTACAACGGCCCGGCGATCGTCAACGCAGTCAAAGATGCCGGCAAGGCGGGGAAACTTAAGCTTATCACTTTCGACGAAGAAGATGACACCCTGCAAGCGATCAAAGACGGGATCGTTGACGCCACCGTGGTACAAAACCCGTATGAATTCGGGCACCAATCCGTGCTTCTGCTGGCAAAGAAGCTTCGCGGCCAGCCGGCCGACATTCCCGAAAGCAAGACTGTCATCGTGCCGACTCGCGCCATCGATAAAAGCAACGTCGATGAATTCTGGGCGAACCTGAAGACCCTGCGCGGTCATTAGGGCTGGTTTTACAACGGGAGGTACCGGTCCGTGCCAGATCCAGTGCTCGAACTTAAAGGCATCTGCAAACGCTTTCCGGGCGTCATGGCGCTGAACGACGTAAACCTGACCGTTTTCACCGGCGAAGTGGTTGCTTTGATTGGTGAAAACGGCGCCGGAAAGTCGACTTTGATGAAGATCCTCGGCGGCATCTATCAAGCCGATGGGGGCATTATCCGGGTCGGTGGAAATGAGGTCCGGATCCGGCACGTGGCTGACGCCCAGCGCCTCGGCATCAGCCTCATCCACCAGGAACTTAACAACCTGGATAACCTTGACATTGGCGGCAACATATTTTTAGGCCGTGAGCCGCTGTTTGGTGGCCCGCTCAAGTTTATTGACCGGAAAAAGATTGTGGAACAGTCTCGGGTTTACCTCCAGAAGGTCGGCTTGAACGTTGCTCCCACCCGGCCGCTAAGGTCGCTCTCGATTGCCCAGCAGCAACTGACTGAGATTGCGAAAGCATTGTCAGTCGACGCGCGGATCATCGTGATGGATGAACCGACCTCCTGCTTGACCCTGACCGAAACCAACCGCCTGCTTAGCCTTATCGGTGAACTTAAGGCAGCCGGCGTCAGTGTGATCTACATTTCCCACCGCCTGATGGAGGTCCACGCGTGTGCCGATCGCGTCGTCGGCCTTCGAGATGGCAAGAACTCCGGGCAATTGGCCAAGGCTGAGGTGAACCACGACAGCATGGTTCGGCTGATGATTGGCCGAAACCTGGATCTCAAGAAGACGAAAACGCGGATTGGGGATGTCAACGCCCGGATTGAAATCCGGGAGTTTGTTTCACCCTTTTTTCCGCGGCATAAAATCACTTTCGACATCCGCCGGGGCGAAATCCTTTGTTTAGCCGGTCTGGTCGGAGCAGGCCGGTCGGAACTCGTCAGGACCATCTTCGGCACGGTGCGTTCGCTGGGCGGTGACGTTCTTGTGGGGGGTCAGCCCATCCGCGTTCGCTCGCCGAAAGATGCGATTGCCCATGGCATTTACCTGGTGCCGGAAGACCGCCGGAAAACGGGGCTGCTTACAAGCATGACCGTTCGAGAGAACGTTACGTTGCCGGACTTGTGGCGGTTCACCAGGCTGGCTCTGATTTCGTACCGGAAAGAGTTGGCTGCGGCCGAACTGCAGCGGAAAAGACTCGGCATAAAAACCGCCTCCTGCGAGACACTCGCAAAAAGCCTGAGCGGCGGCAACCAACAGAAGGTGGTTTTGGCCAAGTGGCTCTCACTCAGCCCTAAGCTGATCATTTTCGACGAACCCACGCGCGGGGTGGATGTCGGCAGCAAGGCGGAGGTTTATCGACTGATGCGCGATCTGGCCGACAGCGGCGTTTTCGTTCTCATGGTCAGCAGTGACATGGAGGAGGTCTTGGGCGTCAGCGACCGGATTGTGGTGATGCGCGAGGGCGCGTTAACCGGCACGCTTGCCGCGCATGAATTCAGCGAAGAAGCAGTCATGAAACTCGCCGTTGCACGCATCCGCAGCAGTAAAAAGCCCGTGTCTAACACAATGGAACGCATTCTGGAAAACTAGCTGTGAGGCCCAAAAAAGAGCTCGGGATGGCCATAATCTTTTTGGCCGTGTTTTTCGGGTATGCGTTGCTTGAGGGGTTCCAACGCGGCTTTGCAACCACGTTCACCGATCCGATTTTCCTCGGTTCCGGCAACCTGCTAAATCTCACGAGGTCGGTTGGCATTTTCGGCATCTTCAGCGTGGCGATGGGGGTGGTGATCATCACGGGAGGAATCGACTTGTCGGTGGGCGCAGTGTTTGCCCTGCTTGGGGTGATCCTGGCCTACCTTTTGACAAACTACAACTGGCCCTGGCCACTGGCGGTGATGGCAGTGATCCTTCTCGCGATGGCGCTTGGATTGATCCATGGGGTTTTGATTTCCCGCGTCAATCTGCAGCCGTTTGTGGTTACGCTTTGCGGGCTGCTGGCTTACCGGGGTTTCGCGCGATTCTTGTCTTCGGATCAAACCGTCGGGTTCGGTAACCGCACCGGATACGAACTGCTGCGCACCCTTGCCACCGGGAGCATTTTCAATCTTCCGGCTCCGTTCATCCTTTTTGTAGCGGTATGCATCGTCATGACCTTCGTCCTTCACGTATCGGTTTATGGCCGGTACCTTTTCGCAATCGGTCGCAACGAGGAGGCGGCGTTTTATTCAGGCATTAACACGAAACTTATTGTGACGAGTGCTTACGTACTGTGCGGGTTTCTCACGGGGATCTCGGCGATCCTGCTAGGTTTTTACACGAATTCGATTTCTCCGGCGAGCCACGGAAGCTTCTTTGAGCTTTACGCAATCGCAGCCGCTGTTTTGGGGGGATGCAGCCTGCGGGGAGGTGAAGGAAGTGTGCTGGGTATTTTCCTGGGGACGGCAATGATCCAGCTCCTCAGGAACATTGTGAACCTGCAAGGGATCGACAGCTCACTGGAATTCGTCGTTATGGGCGGGGTGATCCTGATTGCGGTTACCTTTGATCAGATCCTGGCTGCCCGGAGACGCGCGCTTGAGTCGCGTCTCGATCTTAAACAAGAATTGGAGACGCCGGACGGCGAGGCGGCAATCACGGCCGACGGAGCGGCCAGAACGCGCGGAATCGGATGAATGGCCTGGATCGAGGAAGCAATTCAACTGCATCGAGGTGCGAGCCGATTCGGCGTCCGCTGGCGACGGCCCCATGCTAAAAAGTCTCGATACGTTGATCGGTTTGGCGGTCGTGATGACGGTCATGAGCCTGCTGGTGACCGTGATCACCCAGATGATCTCGGCTCTGCTGGGCCTGCGTGGCCGAAACCTTGCTGATGCGCTGGTCATCCTGTTTCATCAGCTTGACCCGGACCTGAAAAAGACGGGCGGCACCGTTGCGCGCCGCCTTGCCCATGCGGTGCTGACGCACCCAATGATCTCGGATTCCACGCTTTCGATGTGCAAAAAGAGACCGCTCTGGTGGAAACTGGCTTCTGCAATCCGTCCGACCGAATTGGAACAAGTCCTGACCGATCTTGCGGAAGGCACAGCAGAAGCGGTGACACCGGAAGCTCGGGGCGAAGAAGTTAAAGACACAGCCAGGCGGGTGCTTAACCGGGTGCAAACGGCAAGGGAAGCCTCGGCAGCGGCGCTGGCCTCCCTCAACCCGGAAGCTGCCAGGCTTGTTTCCCGCGCGGAAGAGAATGCGACGGCAGCGTTCGACCGTACCCGTATTTCTGCGGGCAGGAAGGTCGATCAATTTGAAAAGCTGTTTGGGTCAGTGCAGGATCGCGCCCAGCAATGGTTTACGATGCACGCCCGGGTCTGGACGATTATTGCGTCCCTGCTGTTAGCGCTGGTGACACAGTTGGATCTCTTCTACCTGTTTGGTCGTCTCTCGAGTGATCCCGCGCTGCGGGCGGGACTCATCTCCCGTGTGGAGGGCACGGAACAAACCGCGACGAACTTCCTGCAGGCAGTTGACCCGGCAAGCGGCATTGTCTCCGCCAACGTTGTGCCGGCACTGAAGGCGCAACACCCTGGAATCGGCGCTCAACTCGACAACATGCCCAGTTTACCATCCCTGCAAGCGGTCGAGCGATGGATCCGGTGGCACTTGGCGGAAGATCCGCAGGTTGACGCCATTATCGCGGATTACCGGACGGAAGCGCAACGCCAAACGGCTGAGAATGTCAGAGCATGGCAGCAAAGGCTTGAGGCATTTGGCCGTGACGTGGGCGATGCGGGATTGCCGATCCTTCCCTCGCCATACCCCAACGTTTTTAAGGGCGAGTGGACTTGGCTCCACCTTCTGGGAATGCTGAGTGGAGCTGCACTTCTAAGCTTAGGCGCCCCGTTCTGGTTCAACGCCCTTAAAGGGTTGGCCAGCCTTCGGCCGCTACTCGCCCAGCAGATCGACAAGGAGGCGGACCGCACTTCCAAGGCAAGCGCCTGACCATCACTCCGCCCCGGCACCGATGGGATCAAGGCCGGCGGAAAATTGATGCGGCTTGAATCGAAAAACCGGGCAGCAAGGGAGTGGTGATCATGTCCTTTGGAAACCATACCTCGATCGGATCCGTGTGATTTTGTTCAAACCGGTAGATGGCCACGGCGCCGGGTTCGGGATCAATCATCCAGAGTTCCTTTACCCCGAGCCGCGCGTAAACCCGTTTCTTGTTAATCAGATCGAGCTTGCGACTCTTAGGTGAGAGGATCTCAACCACAAAATCAGGGGGACCTTCAGCACCGGCGTCGGTGAGGATGGATCGATTGACATTAAAAACCATTAGCAGGTCCGGCTGGAAGACATCGGTATCGGTCAGGTACACGTCGAATGGAGCATTGTACAAGACGCCGATCGGATCGGCTTCCAGGTAACGGTCAAGCGCGCCTTGAAGGTTGCGCCAGACGTCCTGGTGAAAACGATTGGGTGCCGGCGCCATGACAAGGTCCCCCTCAATCAGTTGGTAGCGCGGCCCTGTTTCCGGCAGGCGTTTGTACTCCTCAACCGTCAAGACCGGCGCATGAGGTCGGACTACCACCCCGAGCGGTGCCGAGCGCCCGTCGCGGAGGTTCCTATGAACACCGTTGAATCACGAATGGAAGGCGCCTTCGGTGCCATCGATCCCGCATTGCACGCCGATGAGCGGCGGGTCTGCGCCGAATTTTTGCTTGAGGAATTTGCCGTTCTCTGGCTTGGGCATTCTCGTAATAAGGCGGAATGGGGGCAAGTCGATTGGCCTTTCGAGGAGTTGTGCAACCGCGTCCTTCTCTTCTTGGATCCTGGAGATGCCTCCTAACGCGGGGGACGGATGGGGTAGACGGTTTTACCTGCAGAGACGGCGGTTCGCTCTTTGATGGCTGCGGGGTGCCTGTCCGCGCGGCGTAGTCACCCCTTTTTCGGTTCTTTGATCAGGTTTTCCTTATTGTGTGACCTCCCTGTCCGTTATGGCGGGTGGATGCTCGAGTCTAATGGACCTTGGTGCATGGAAAGCAGCGCCTTCGTGTCCAGAAAGGGTCGTGAACCTGCGCACCGCTAAGGTGAAAAACGCGATCATAACTTTGGGCATCAGCGGAAAACGCTCAGGCAACGGCCAGCACCTGGGTGGCCCGCCCTTTCACCCCGGGTCATTGGAAAGTGGAACCCTGCTGGAATGTCGTTGACCAAAAAGCTTGTCCTTGCCTTTCTGCTCGTGACGCTCGTCCCCCTCGGCGTGATCATTGTGGTGCTGCACCGAACGTTCGTGGAGCAGGCTGAACGGGAAGTTGGAACACGGCTTGAGGAGAGTGTGGTTCAAGTCGGCAAGGGCATGGACGGGTTTTTGTCCAGCTGCATGCGCCGCATGCAGGACCTTGTGGAAGACTCGGACGTGACTTCCGGCAACCCCGAAGCCACCCGAAAGCAGTTGTCTCGCTACGTTAACGCCTTCCCGGATTTCCGCGAAATCATGCTGGTGGACACCCGTGGCACGGTGATTGCCTCCTCCTCCCAAGTGGAGGTGGGCACGTCCTTGTTCACCCGTTTTGATGACACACGGGACGACTTTGAGCAGGCGCTCCACCACTCCCCTGGCGTCTACCTTTCCGACCTGAGCGAGATCCCTGAGCCCCTTCGCCGGATGGCCACCTCGGGCAAGCTCAGGAATCGGACCCTCGGGGTCCAGATGCTTATAAAGGCGCAGGATGCCGCGGGCCACACCACCGGCGTGCTCGTTGGCGACATTGTGACCGACCCGTTGCGCGACCTTCTTGATGACCTGACACGGCACGCCATGGGCGAAGGGTCGGCGTTTTTGCTGGACAAACGAGGCTTGGTCCTGATGACCACCAACCCGCAGGCCCCACTGCTTTCCACGCACCCGGACGTAACCAGCGGTGCACTCGGGGCACCGTTGGGTGCAGAAACGAGCGGTCACCTGGTGTATCGAGACGCCCATGCGCACAAACAGATCGCCGGGTTCAGCCGGCTCGACGCGTACGGTGCCAACCAAGCCGGCAACTGGCGTCTGGTCACGGTTGCTCCCTACGCCGTCATCCTGGCGCCCGTGAAGCAATCGTTCAATCAAACGCTGGGCATCCTGATCGCCACGCTGGTGGGAGCGGCAAGTCTGGGCCTCTGGATGGCACACCGCCTCGCCGGACCCCTCCTGAAGTTAACGGAAGGTGCGACGGCCATCGCCTCGGGTCGATTCGACGCCCGTGTGACCATCACCACCCACGATGAAATTGGTGCGTTGGCCAAAGCTTTCAACCACATGGCCGTGACGGTCGAGGAGAACCTGCGGGCACTGCAAGCCGAGATCAGGGAACGCCGACAGGCGGAGGAAGTAAGGCAGGAAAGTGAAGCCCAATTGAATGCTTACTTCGACTCCTCTCCGACGGGCATGCTGATGTTGGATTCTGAGCTGCGGTTCCTGAAAATCAACCAGCGTCTGGCCGACCTGTCCGGGTTGCCGATTGCAGATCACATCGGCAAGACCCTGCGTGAAGCGGTCCCGCAATTCGCTGCTTTCACGGAGCCGATGGCCCTGGAGGTGTTTGCGACGGGCGAGTCCATCCTCAACGTGGACCGAAGCGCCCCTTCCCTCTCCCATCCCGGTGAATTTCTCCATTGGCAAACGTCGTGGTTTCCCATCCTTGGCCAGTGCTCGGAAATCAAGGGAGTTGGGGCGGTGACGGTCGACGTGACCATGCGCAAGCGCATTGAACAGGAGTTGCTCAGGGCCAAAGCCGCGGCCGAAGCGGCTAACCACGCCAAGAGCGAATTTCTGGCCAACATGAGCCACGAAATCCGTACGCCGATGAACGGGGTGATCGGCATGACCGCGATGTTGCTCGACGGCGACCTCGACCCGCAGCAGCGTGAGTTCGCAGAGACGGTCCGTGCCAGTGCAGACGGGCTGCTGACGATCGTCAACGACATCCTGGACTTCTCCAAGATTGAAGCGGGCAAACTCACCTTTGAACGGCTCGACTTTGGTTTGATCGAGACGGTTGAAGGCACCTTGGACCTGCTGGCCGAGCGCGCCCACGCTAAAGGGCTGGAGCTGGCCAGCGCACTGGCACCGGACCTGCCGGCCCAGGTGCGAGGGGACGCGGGCCGGTTGCGCCAAGTTCTGACCAACCTCATCGGCAACGCCTTAAAATTCACGATGCATGGCGGGGTGGTCGTACGGGTGTCCAAGGAAAACGAGACCGCCACGCACGCACGCATGCGCTTCCAGGTCGAAGACAGCGGCATCGGCATTGCGGCCGAAACGCAAAGCCGGCTTTTTCAAGCCTTCAGCCAAGCCGACGGGTCTACCACGCGGCGGTACGGCGGGACTGGTTTGGGCCTGGCCATCGCGAAGCAGCTGGTGGCCTTGATGGACGGGGAGATCGGCGTGGAAAGCGCGCCGGGCAAAGGGTCTGTGTTCTGGTTCACGGCGCTACTTGAAAAACAGCCCGGCGCTGAGGCGCCACCTGAAAACGGCCGTGCGGATTTTTCCGACTTACGCGTGCTGACGGTCGATGCCAACGGCACCAGCCGCCGGATCCTCCACGGCCAGCTGCATGCGTGGCAGGTGCAGGCCGAGAGTGCCGCCAGCGGGCACGAAGCATTGCGGCGGCTGCGGATCGCAGCGAAAGCAGGCCAGCCTTACAACCTGGCACTCCTGGATCTACGGATGCCGGAAATGGAAAATTTCACCCTGGCCCATTCCATCCGAGACGACCCGGCCCTGGCCGGCACGCAGATGGTCGGGCTGACTTCTTTTGGGCAAGTGCTGATCCCCGCAGAACTCGAGGGGGCCGGCATTCAGGCGTGTCTTGTTAAACCGGTCAAGCAATCACGCCTGTTTGAATGCCTTGCAAGTACGCTGGGCGGGGTTGCAGCCGAACGCGCGTTGCCTAAAGCCGCCGTACCGATCGCGGCCGCCATTGCCGCGTACCCCGCACCTCCCCTCAGTCACACGCGCATCCTCCTGGCGGAAGATAACGGCGTCAATCAACGGATCGCTCTGGGTCAATTACGCAAACTGGGTTACCGGGCTGATCCGGTTGCGAACGGGCGGGAGGTCTTACAGGCGCTAGAGCTCCTCCCGTATGACGTCATCCTCATGGACGGCCAGATGCCGGAAATGGATGGGTACGAAGCAACCCAGGCAGTCCGCCAACGGGAACAACGCCGGGAGCAAATCGGTCCAAAGCAAGTGCCGGTTTACATCATTGCCATGACGGCCCATGCCATGCAGGGCGACCGCGAAAAGTGTTTGGCGTCCGGCATGGACGATTACCTTAGCAAGCCGGTGCGCACGCCGGACCTCAAGGCTGCGCTCGAACGGGGGCAGAGGGTAATTCAGCAATCCATCGAGCGAGCGGGCGTATCCCGGCCTGGCCTTCTCCGCCGGCTTCAACCGAACGCGGTTGAAGCCGCGCCGGACGATCCAGGCCTTTGAGAAAGGGAGCGGAAGTTCTCGGCCGGAAGGGCCAGGTTTGAACGGCAACGGCGAAGTCATGGCACGACGCGAAAGGACTTGATGTCACAACGTTTTTTACAGATGTATTTTGAACTGTGCATGGTGCGTTTGAGATCGTCGTTGACGACCGGGAGGTGGCTGCAGGGGTTTTGGACCACCTGCAAGGGGCGCCCGATGCCCGGGTCTGTGTACGGCGGCTGCGGACGGGAGATTACATCGTGGACGGATCGGCCGTTTTCGAACGGAAAAGCGCGTCTGATTTCGCGAGGTCAGTAATCGACGGCCGCCTATTCTCCCAAGCTCAGCGTCTCACCACGCAGTTGGCGCGTGCAGCCTTCATCCTCGAAGACGGCCCTGTGACATGGGAGGACCTGGGGGTACGCCGCGAGGCCCTGCAAGGCGCTCTGGTGAGCGTGAATTTGATTTTTGGCCTTCCGGTCCTGCGAACACGCGATCCTGCGGAAACAGCCCAGGTACTGCTTTACGCCGGACGTCAGCTCGGCCGATTGCGCAGGGCTGGCCCGGCGCCTTGCCGCCTCAACAAAGGAAAGCGAAAACGGACCCGGCAGTTGCGAATCCTGCAAGGTTTGCCAGGGGTAGGTAGCGATCGGGCGCAGTGTTTACTCAATCATTTTGGCAGTGTGCAAGCGTGTTTCGTGGCTTCAATCGAGGATTTGCGCCAAGTTGCAGGCATCGGACTGAAAACGGCACAATCAATCCGTGAACTGGTGGGTTGAACCACGGGGCGCTTGAGGAGGTCACGAAGGGACTCGCGACCCTACCATACCGGAGGTCGCGTCGGGACACGCAACCCTGCTGGGAATTTGGACATGGGGAAAGGCAACCTTGGCAGCGTCACCACGCATACGCCTGGGGAGCTTCGCCGCCCGGCCCAGGAAAAATTTCGTCCAGCTTCTTCAGCGTTTCCGCCTCCAACGTGATTTCGGTAGCATGCAACGTGGACTCCAACTGCTCGATGGTTCGGGGTCCGATGATGGGCGCAGTCACAATCTGATTGTGCAACAGCCAGGCCAAGGCCACAGCCGCGGGAGGTTCACCCAACTGTTTACAAAGGGCTTCATACGCTTCCAACTTGGGGCGGTGCTCGTTGATCTCCTTGAGCGTTTCCTCGCTGGTCCGCCGGCCGCTCTCAAGTTTTTCCAGCGCTCCGCCCAGCAGGCCACCACCGAGGGGACTCCAGGGGATCAAGCCCAAGCCATAATGACGGCACGCGGGAATGACCTCCAGCTCCACCGTCCGATTATTGAGGTGGTAAATGCTTTGTTCGCTCGACAATCCCGTCAACCCACGTTTGGAAGCTTCCTGGCAAGCAGTGGCGATGTCCCAGCCTGCAAAATTGCTGGACCCGACGTACACCACCTTGCCCTGGTTCTCCAGTTGCGCAAACGCCTGCCAAGTCTCGTCCCAAGGGCAGTCACGATCCACATGATGCATCTGGTAAAGGTCGATGTGGTCGGTCTGCAGCCGTTTGAGACTGCCCTCGCAATGCTTTCGAATTTTGTACGCCGAGAGGCTGCGGCCGTCCGTGTTGGGCTCGGCAAGGTTGGCTTTGCGTTTGACGGGATTGAAGACCTTGGTGGCCAGGACGACGGCATCCCGGCGGCCGCCTCCCTGGGCGAACCAGCGACCCAGGATCTCCTCGGTGTCACCTTGCTCGCCACCCCAGCCGTAGACATCGGCCGTGTCGAAGAAGTTGATGCCGAGTTCCAGGGCGCGGTCCATGATTGCGAAACTTTCTTTCTGGGGAGTAAGCCAGCCAAAATTCATGGTGCCCAGGCAGATATTGCTTACCAGGACCCCGTGTTTTCCTAAACGTTTGTGTTCGATTGCCACGTGTTGTGTACCTCTGTTGCTAGCGATTGCCGATGAAACTGTCGATCATTGTTCCTGTACTCAATGAAGCGGAACTTCTCACGGGATTTCTTCGGCACCTTCGCGACCGCGCGCCGGAAGCGGATATCATTGTCGTGGAAGGCGGCAGCACCGATGGCAGTCTTTACATTGTGCGTGGATTGCAAACCGAGCTTGTGCTCTCTGTCATCCAAACCGGGTCTGGCCGGGCACGGCAGATGAACGCCGGCGCGGCCATGGCCTCTGGTGATGTCCTGTGGTTCGTCCACGTCGATTCACGGGTGGCCCCGACAGCGGTGCACGCCATCGAGCAGGCGTCGGCTGAGCCGGAAGTTGCGGGAGGGTGTTTCCGGCTGCGCATCCCGAGGCGACGTTGGATTTATCGCGTGAGCGACTGGCTGGGGAACGCCGGAGTGGATGCATTTCACGTCGCGCTCGGCGACCACGGGATCTTTTGCAGACGCGACATTTTTCAGGCCGTCGAGGGGTTTCCTGACGTGCCGCTAATGGAAGACGCCGAGCTTTACCGCGCGGTGGGCAGGCTCGGACGTGTCCGCCAACTCCGGGAGTTCATCGACACAAGCCCGCGGTTCTACGAAAAGCATGGCGCCTGCCGCACAACCGTTTTCTATGCGATCATTCTCGCACTCTATTTTCTGGGTGTACGGCCGGAGGTTCTGGCCCGACTTTATGCGCGCATCGGACGCAAGCGCCCCGCTTTTGCTCGTCGTGGCCGGAGGACGGGATGTTTTCCGGGAGCACCGTCCCCGGATTGATCCCGCCATCGTACAAACCGCATGGGGTGAAGCTGGACGGCGCAGCGGTATGCTGAACCGAGCGGGCGGGTGTCAGTGTTGCACCGGCGGGACTTTAAGAATGAGGGCGGGGACGGGGTAAACCTCGATAACGTCAGCTGCCACCTCGTTCTGATCTGGACGGTCAAGGACGAGGACGTAGGCCGGCTTCGCCGGATTTTGCTTTTCCCAATCGAGAATGGCTGACCACTGCGAGGCCGGCTGGACGTTAAGCCCTGAACGCGCCAGAAACGGCAGCGTCCAAGAATTTTCGTCCGCGACCAGGAACCAGGGCGTCTGCGGTGCACCGGCCTTCAGACGAATGACCCGATCGTACACGGCCTGCATCGGCGCGTACTCGCTGAACTGAAGGCGTTCCCGGTGGTGAACGGCGCCGGCGAGATCGGCGGGTCTGTCGTTGAACGTCAGGAAGGGGCATGACACCGCACTCCAGATCACTACAAAAGCAATTACCGCCTGAAAAGCCCGGTTCCGGTCAGGATTTGAAAACACCGCCACGGAAAAAGCAACGCCGAAGAGCACGAGAGGCAAGCAAAGGAAGCGGGCGTTCCATTCCATCCAGGCAATGGTTGAAGAGGTGAATACCAGTGAAAGCAGCCCCGCCAGGACCATCAGCACTAAGGCGGGCGCAGATCGGAACCGGAGCAGGACCAGAGGGCTGCTTAGCATTGCCAGGGCCCCCGGCAGCCCAAAATCGGAAGAACTGGCAAACCCGATTTTCAAGAACCGGAAGTTGTCGTCGTTAAAATCGCTTCGGTACCCGGCGTTCGTGACATGAAGCAGGTGGAGTAAACCGCGGCACGCTTTCCGCAGCAACCCGGACATTCCCGAATCCTGGTTCGCGCCATCGATGCCGAGCGAAAGGGTTCCAAAAACATAGCGGATCACGTTGGCCACGGCCCCACGCGCACCGTCGCGGTTGGCATGGTCATGGACAA
>DASWVC010000171.1:0-15289 GCA_036401335.1 Chthoniobacterales bacterium | reverse complement strand
CGCGACCCCGACGGACATTTGCTGGAACTGCTCACTCCGGGCGTGTGGCCGAACTATTGATGGCCGATCCACTCTGCCATCGAGCCGGGGATTCAAAACGCCGCCCGCGCCGGTGGCGCGCCCGGGTGCGCGACGTTTACGAAAACCGAATCAAAGCATTGGCCCGCCGCGGCCACGGACCGGCGGTGATTGCCCGCCGCCTGGGGCTGGAAGCGTACCGCGAACGCACCATGAGCAGGTGGACAGAGGTAACCGCCCGCTGCGGCCCGCACGAATCCGTTTTCCCGGCGTGGCGCAAGGGCAAGCGCGTGACGTCCGACTACACCCTCAACAAGGTGGAGGGGTTCCTTTCAGGTGAGCTGGCGTAACGGGCGAAGCGGGCTCGTGGTAACGCCCTGCCTTAGCAGCTTCGTTAAAGGTGCCCGTGTCGCGTCCGATTGAGCAGCCGCAGGAAGTACACTGCGAACCGGCAAAGCCCATTCAGGAAAGCATTCCCGCTTGGGCGGGCTCAAGTACCCGCTGCAGCGGCCACAACCGCTCGTCACCTACGACCGTGTACTTCCCCCGCAAAATCGGGGGAGGCTCACCGGTGAAATCGTCCCGCTGAGGCAGGTTCGAAAACCCGGCTAGGCGCCAACGCGTGATGCGCCCAACCGACCGGCGCCTCCAGGCCCAAGCGCAGGCGCGGCACCGCTCATGCCTCCGCAGACGAGGTCAGTCTGGACCCTCGCGGCGTGCTCTTTCTAGGCGAACCACCCGAGTTCCGTCGCTCCACGCCGGAAATGCTGCGCCACCCAGGGGACGACCAGGTGACCATCTCCCCGGCTTTTGGTCCGCACCCTAAACGATTATGGGACACCACGCCCTCCACTGCCATTTTTCGAGTGCCGCTCGTCAGCCAGCCCCGCGCGCGGTCGAGCGGCCCTCGTGCTTATTCACTGACCTGAAAATCGACGACAAACGCGTCGTCCAAAACATCCAGCTTCCCTAACAGTTCTCCGAACTTTTTATGTTCGGGATGGGGGAGGTAAGCATCACGCGCCCCGGCGTTTTCAAAGGTGATAAGGTAAACATGGGTCAATCCCTTGTTCAGGTTTTCGGGGCTGTTATTCACTCCATATTCAAATGAAGCAATGCCCGGGATCTTGCCTTTCAGCGCCTTGAAAGCTTTGTTTACTTCGTCGATCTGGCCGGACGTGGCACTGGCCTTGTACTTGAATACAACGATATGCTTCACTGGGTCTCCATTCGCAACGGTGGGTGGGCTAAAGGTTGTTCAGGCCACGCCGTCCGTCAAAGGGGTCCGTTCCCGCCATGCGTCGGCTTCCGCCCGCATCAAGCCCATCTTTTCGAGCAGTCGTTCCCGCGCATCCGACCTTGCCGTGGATCAAAGGGGCAACCTATTGCACTCACCTCGTCTGCAAACGGAGCGTCGGTGGACATGACGAGCGATCAACGCTTCGGTGACCACCCCCAGATCCGAGGGGCTGATGGTGGGCAGACGCCCGACCGAGATCGCCGCATTGCCGGGCCTCAAGACCAGCGCCGTACCCATCCCCGCTGCCCCTTCCTAGCGTTGGCGGCCCGGGCGTACCTCACGCGGCTGCCGTCATCGGGATGACCTTCCGGCTCGCGTCCGGTCGGATGTCAAAATACCGGCCCGCCTTTTCCTTGGTGATGATGTCCCTGTAATCCTTTTCGATCATCGCCGCCGAATTGTTTGACTCCAACGCGGTTCTGTCGATCGATTCGTGCAACGCAACATCGTACGCGATGAAGCGGTTCCGGCCCACATTATCGGGCAAGGTGACCCCGGCGGTTTCCGCCGCGAGGCAGACGAGGTCGCGCGTCCGACGTCTGCTGGGGCGACGACGGGATTGCGGCGCATGAGAAAGGGCCAGCCAGGTGCCTGATGCATGCCGGTAGGGTAAAAGCCACTCGACTAAATTGGGCGCAAGGCTGACTTTGTCCTTACGCTGGTTTTTACCTTGGTTGCGCGGGACGATGGCCAATCCTCCAGGTCAGCAATCTTAGGACGTCAGTTTAAATGGTTGATCCGGCGACGCGTGACCTGCTTCTTGGTCAATTTTCGAAGGGAGAGGACCGGGATTCTTAGATAAACGGCAGCTTCGTTTAATGTGAGCCAGTCGCCAAGGGTGGTTTTTGTTTCCACGACATTCTAGAACTGCGAACCTCTTTCAACGGCCAGCTGACGAGCGTTAACGATGCCCTCCGCGCTGGCGAAGGCGGATTTTCGATACCAAGCCTGGGCTTTGACGTGATTTCGGGCTACGGCCCAGCCGTTCTGGTACAGGGCACCCAGGTTGTTCATCGCGTCTGCATGGCCGGCATCGGCACCCTTTACGGGCTCAGGCGTAGCTGGACTGCCGGCAGCTTGTTCGGGACACGGGCGGCTCCAGACCATCAAGGAAGTAAGGACAAAATTTTGCGTTTCTCTAATCGTTGTGGGGTGTCGCCGCAGGCTGCATTATGGCCTCGCCTTTTTACGCCGAATTTTAGTTTTCGACGGCATGCGTAATTTACGCCCAACCGTCCTCGCCGCCCTTGCGGCGCTTTCCATCCCGGGTGCCTTGTTCGCGCAAGGCGTCCGGTACGTCGTCACCGGCACGTTCCCCGCCGGCACCCCCACGACGAACTTCACCGCGCCCGGCGCGACCTTCACGATGACGTTCCTGGCCCCGAACGGCTTCGCGAACCCCGCCAACTTGAACAAACCCGTCGTGGCCACCGGCCCGGTGCTCACCGGCTCCTACGACTTCGGCGGGGTCGTGACCGACCTGACCGCGGGGTTGATCAGTGAAAACGACGCCAACCCCGCCGCCCCCGTGAACACGACGACGTTGACGAACGCGGCCGGGTTCACGGTTTCGTACACGTCAAATGACCTGAACGGAGCCCCGAGCCTGATTGGCACCCCCGACCCGGGCGGCGTGTCGCATTACGTGGCGGGTCCGTTCGGCAACCGCACCGTGGCGTTCACCATCGGCACGCCCCCGAACGCGACCATGGTTCCCGCCGTCCCGGCCTCGTTCGTCGGCACCCCGATCCCGGGCACCGTCTTCGACGTTCTGGGGCACTACGGCCCCGACGCGCCGGTGACGAAGTACTCGGCCCCGAATGCCGGGTTCTTCTTGGAGTTTTGCGTCCAGGACCAGCCCCCGCGGCCCGGCCCGTTCACGGACGCGTTGCTGTACGCGACATTCGCGATTGGCGGCGAGAACTACAACGCGCTCATTCCGGCGAGTTTTTTCGCCCACAGCGGCTCGCACGACGCGGTGTTTCTGACGTTCCCCGACGCGACGGTGGAACTCTACACCGTGCTCCCGGCGCACGCGCCGTTGCTCGTGTCGCGGACGGGCCTCGCGGTCAGCTTCCCCGTCGGGGATTTGGGCGCGGGAACCAATTGGCTTATTTACAGCGCGCCCACCGGCGGTGTGGCGTTTAACGTGGGCGCGATCCTGCCTGATTTCATCAGCCGGAGGTTCTGAGCAATTCCCTTAACCCCAAAATCCCGGTTCGAAAGGGCCGGGGTTTTTCTTTTTACGGTGCCGGCCCGGCCGGCTTGACGGGATTGCATTTGCACACGTGCCTGGAACCGTTGAAGGAATGGTACGTCCGCCGGGGAAACGTGGCGCCCGGAAGCGTGCGCTTCTCCGACGAGGAGTTATCCGGGCCTCGAGTAATCGCCCTCGATCTTCCGGCGGACCGCGAAATACGCCTGCCCGCCATACCAGGGAGGAAACCCCAACGCAATCGTCAAAGTATGGGGACTTCGTCGGAACCAAGGTGATCTTTGGGGGTATGGAGCGTTCAAGGGCCTGGAAGGCTACCCCGTGCCGGTCCTGGATCGGCTTTCACGTCCAGGATTTCTTTGGGTGGCCGATTGGCCGTCTGGCGTCGATGTGGGTGCCCGAGGGCAAAACCGAGGCGCGCTTTCTCGGGATTCGAACCGCCTGGGTCACCACTCAAGATCTGCTCGTGCCAGCCCAGGGCATTCGGGTTAGCCCCACGCACGCATCGGTCCGGGTTCCCTACGGGCGAGACGTGCTTTGTCACGCGCCGCGTCATCCGGTGGGTGTCCCGCTCAGTCCCGAACGCGAACGCGAGGTCTACGTTCACTATGGCCTGAGCGTCTCAGGCGCTCCGAGTGAAGACGCTCCCGCGGAGCGGGCCGTCTCCGGATGCTCACGCAAGGCACGCGTGCCGCTCGCATCCAAGCCTAAGTCTCAACGCCAATCCTCAGCTGCGGACCGATCGGGCGCGCAAACTCCTTGCCTTTGAGCTCCCTGCACGCCCAAGTCCTGACCGTTGACCCGCCAGGTGACCGCTGCGGCGTCACCGTTTGAATCCGACCCGCGCGGTACCGCGGCTCCTTTAACACCCTCGCCTTTGGGGAACCCAAACCTTCCTTCGGGTTCTGTCACGGCGGACGGCTTGACGTCATACACTACAAAGATCCGAGCCTTGAAGCAGGCGTCGGCTGGTACAGGCGGCACATCGTCTTCGATCCGAGCCTTAAGGAGAAGCAGTTTTTTCTTCGCTTTCGGGCCGCGAATACCGTGCGCCGCTGCGAACGATCCCCTTTCGTTCCATACCGACCTGATTGCTTTCAACATCGACCTGGGTTGGTATGGTGGCTCCGTTCAACCGATCGGAGGAGATCTGGTTTACTATCGAAGTGCGTTTCCGGGTCGAGCGGTGGGCCCGACCGAGCACGGCGCAAGGGGTTGCATCGACCAACATCGGGATCCACCCTTGCAGCTGTCTCCGTCAAGACGCTTCCACCCCGAAGAACGGCAAAATCTGTCTCACGAATCCTACTGTTATGTGACGCTAAATCCCGGCCCGAACACGCTGAAGGCCTTTCGCACTACGGGCAACAACAAAACGGACGATGCAGTATTCTGGAACCCGCCTTAGCTTTCCGCTCACCTGGATGGAAACTTTTGCATGGTCCCCGCACGACACAAAGAACTTTACTCCCAGGAACAAAGATCATGATCGCATTAACGCACCGAAGTTTTCTAACCGTTTAACAACCCTGAGTTAGGTCGAATGCCAAGGTAGGAACGCGGAGGTTATGGAAGTCAGTGTGCAAATCACTGACGGTAGGAATGCCTCAACCGTGGTTGAATCCGGATCACGTCCTCCTGACCCGATCCAATATTCACGCGTCTCAGCGGTGGCGGTTGGTCAGGGATAACCGGCCCTGCCGCGGTAGCTGCGCTGTTGTCTTGATCGGCGAGGGACCGCTGACCCTGCCGAACCCGGGACGCACCTTCCCCGGCAGGGAAGTTTGTCCTCAAGGGCCCTCCTTGAGCCCCCGTTCCCCCGTTCACCGCCCCCGCGAGGCAACGGGCTGACGCACTTGGCCCTCCTTCGTGAATTCATAAGAAGGAATTGTCGGCTGCAGGTTATGCTGAAGGGTGGATTGAATCCGGGCGTTTCCGTAGGCCTTGATCATCGGCGCCAGACGCGGCTCCGTCCTCAGCATGGCAGCGGTTGTGTAACGGTAGTAGGCCCGCAGGTATTGGCGGCGCCCTTCGGCCGTTTGGGTGCGGTCAGCGGTCTGCAACAGCCAGATTGCGTAAGGGCTGCGCTCAGCCAGAGAACGCAGTTCCCGGAAGCGAATCGCGTCTTTCAGTTTCTGGGCAACACTTTGCGTGGCCTCAGGAGGCAGGAACGCTCGTGGAGCGACCAGGTTCGGGATCAGGTCCGGAACTGCCTGGGCAGGCGGACTCGCCGACGGAGACGGCAGTGCCCCCGATTCAGGCAAGAGGTCCGGAGCGGCTTTTTCCGGTGTCGGTGCCGGGGTGGCTGTTTCTGCCGGGCTCGGTTGAGGCTCAAGCACATCGCCGGGCAACGACGGCAAAGGGGTCCCAGGAACGGTGGGATCCTGACCAAAACCGCCGCATGCCCCGCATGCGGCGTAGGCGAGGAAAAGCAAACTCAGGAAACGGGCACTGCTCATGGCCAGACCCGGATGCACTCGCAACCACGCATCCGACGCTTCGTTGCAACGTCCGTCTCGGGCCGGCGGGATTCGAACCCACGACCTCTTGAACCCCATTCAAGCGCACTACCAAGCTGTGCTACGGCCCGGAACAGACAGGCGGTGAAAATGGGCTGGCTGGAATGGATTTGCAAGCGCAAACGCTTATTTCACGGCACCGAACGTGAGTCCGCGGACAAGTTGCTTTTGGGTGAGCCACCCCATGACCATGATGGGGGCAACGGCTAACACCGAGGCCGCTGACAGCTTGGCCCAGAATAATCCTTCCGGGCTGGAGTACGATGCGATAAAGACCGTCAGCGGTGCTGCGTTGGCGCTCGTCAGGTTGATGCTCCAGAAAGCCTCGTTCCAGCTCAGGATGATCAACAACAGGCCCGTCGAGGACAGCCCGGGGAGCGCCATCGGTCGCAACACATGCCAGAGTTCGTCCCACAAGCTGGCGCCATCGATACGGGCCGCCTCGAGAATCGCCGCCGGCACTTCGCAGAAGTAAGTGTACGACATCCAGGCGGCGATCGGCAGGTTCATCAGAGTGTAGATAATGATCAGGCCGGGCACGCTGTCCAGCAGTCCAACGGTCTTAAACAGTAGGTAAATTGGCACAAGCACCCCGACGGCCGGCATCATTTTCGTCGAAAGCATCCACAGCAGCGTCGATTGGGTCTTGGGCGTCGGAAAAAACGACATTTTGTAGGCGGCCGGGATGGCTAACAGAAAACACAACAGGGTGGACCCGACCGAGATGTAGATCGAGTTCAACGCGAAACCGAGGTAATTGCTGCGGGCAAAAACGTCCCGGAACGATTCCAGGGTGGGCATGAAAATCAGGTCAGGCGAATAAGCCCCCTGTTCGGTCTTGAACGCCGTGAGCATCATCCAAAAAATCGGAAAAAAGATCGTGATGGCGATCAACCAGCCAATCACGCCCCAGAACCAATTGCCGACGGTGGTGTTTTTCATGCTCATGGGTTTACCGGCCTTTCAGGTTCTGCGCCATCATGCGCACGAGGAAGAATGCGACCACGTTGGCCATGATCACCGCCAGAATGCCACCGGCCGAGGCAATGCCGACGTCGAACTGCTGCAGCCCCAGCGAGTAGACCAGGTAAGCAAGGTTCGTGGTGGAATGGCCGGGGCCGCCGGACGTGGTCGTGTAGATCTCGGCAAAGATTGACAGCAGAAAAATGGTTTCGATCATCACGACCACCCCAATGGACCGCTGGAGGTGGGGCAAGGTGATCGCAAAGAACATCTGGAACGGGTTGGCTCCGTCGATCGCGGCAGCCTCTTTCTGCTCCGCGTCGAGCGACTTGATCGAGGTGAAAAGGATGAGAAAGGCGAAGGGCAGCCATTCCCAGGCAATGATGATGATGACGGCCAGCAGCGGGTACTGCCCGAACCAGTCGATGGCCGGCAACCCCAGCGCCCGCATGCCCAGGGCGAGCAGGCCGTACACCGGGTGCATGATCATGTTTTTCCAGACAAGCGCGCTAACCGTCGGCATCACGAAAAACGGAGCGATGACCAGCAATGACGCCACGTTCTTGCCAAAGAAATCTCGGTCGTACAACACGGCCAACAGCACCCCGAACACCACGGTGATAAACAGCACAGATCCGATGATAATGAGCGTGTTAACCAGGGCGGGATAAAAGGAAGAATCCTGACTAAGGAACAGGTAGTTATCAAAGCCGGCAAACCCGCTCACGTCCGGGTTGAGCAGGCTGAAGCGGATGAACGAGAAGTAGATCGTCATCGCGAGCGGGACGATCATCCACAAAAAGAGCGCTCCGACGGCGGGAACCATCAGGAACGTCAGCCATCCCCTCGGCTTGTCTGGCGGCGGGGTGTGCGGCGTCACCACGGGTGCAACCGGGGCGTCCGGGAGTTGGGCGGACATGCTCATCGGAGGAAAAAGAGAAAAGGCCGGCGGCTTCTCATTCTAAACACGGTAGAAAGGTAGGACCGCCGGCCCGGTTTTAAGGGGTGAACGGCTCCTTACTTCAGGTAGCCGGCTTGCTTGACGGACCGCTCCGCCGCTCCCTGGCTGTCTTTCAGGGCTTGATCAACCGACATCTTGCCGGCGAGGGCGCCCGAGATGTTCTGGCCTACCACCGTCCCAAGCGATTGGAACTCGGGTATGCTGCAGTATTGGATGCCGGTGTACGGCACCGGCTGAGCCGTCGGCTGGTTCGGGTTGGCGGTCTGCATGGCGTGCAACGTCACGGCTGCAAAAGGAGCAGCCTTTTGGTATTCGGGATTCTCGTAGGTTGAGGTCCGCGTACCGGGAGGGACGGTGGCCCAGCCGGCATCTTCCGCAGCCAGCTTGATGTACTCTTTCGAGGTGGCCCATTCCGCAAACTTCTGCGCCGCCGCGGCCTGCTTGGCCTTTTGGGGGATTCCAAACGCCCAACTCCAGAGCCAGTGGGAGCCGTTGGGCGTGACGGCGATGGGGGCGTTCGCAAAGGCAACCTTATCAGAAACCTGCGACTGGGCCTTGTCGTACAGCGGGCCGGCACCGGACGTGGCGTCGATCCAAAGGGCTGCCTTGCCGCTGGCAAACAGGGTCAGGTTCTCATTGAAGCCGTTGGCACTGGCTCCGGGCGGGCCGTCGGCTTTCATCAGGTCGACGTAGTAGTTGATGGCTTTTTTCCACTCGGGACTGTCGATCGTGGGATGCCACTTCATGTCGAACCAAGACCCGCCAAACGTGTTAATAAGGGTGTCAACAAACGCCATGTTCTCCCCCCAGCCCGGTTTCCCGCGCAGGGTGATGCCATACACTCCCTTGGACTTGTCGGTCATGGCGTCGGCAAATTTCCGGATGTCATCGTAGGTCGGCTGATCGGGCATTTTAAGACCTTTTTCGTCCATGAGGTCTTTGCGGTACATCAAGATCGAGCTCTCCCCATAAAACGGCAGGGCATAAAGCTTGCCCTTGTAAGAAAGGCCGTCACGGATGGACTGAAAAACATCATTGACGTCGTATTCCGCCGGAATGTTGGTAATTTCCTTCAGCCAGCCGCGCTTGGCGAAGATCGGCGTCTCGTACAACCCGATGAACACAAGGTCGAACTGGCCGCTGCCGGTGGAAACGTCGGTCGTGACCCGCTGACGCAGGATGTTTTCCTCGACCACGACCCAATTAAGCCGGATGTCAGGGTTGGCGGCCTCGAACTTCGGGGCCAGTTTTTTCAACTCGATCATCGCGGGGTTATTGACGGTTGCGATGGTCACCGTTTTCTGTTGGGACCAGCCTGCGACGCATGTACAAAGGAGCGCGCAAACCGGAATGATTAAGCGTTTCAGCATAGGTATACCTGTGAGGAGCTGCCGGGCGCGTCGATCAGACGGGTTTGAGAGGGAGGACGCGAGCGGTACGGGAGGATCATCTCCCGGCCGCTGACCGAATGTCAAGCATCCCATCGCAAAAGCGATACCTTTCGCCGGCAGAGGAGCGAAGAAGGCTTCGGTTCCAGCTCCGAGAGCGCCCACTCCGCTCTAAATCTGCGCGTTGTGCGTTAACCGTAACGGACCAGCACGGATGCTTCCCCGAGTTCCGCCAGCCGCTGCTTGATCTTTTCCGCGCTGATCCGGTCATCCTGAAAGTCATCACTGGTCGCATAAACAAAGCGCGGGATGACAAGGCAGCGGAAATCGAGCATGAGGCTGTTGGCGAAGGACATCACCGCCATGTAACTGCCAAGCCCGCCCGCGGCGCAGACAAAACCGACAACTTTGTTTTCCCAGGATCGGCCAGTCAGTTCCACCAGGTTTTTGACGGCGGCATTAACGTCGTAGTTGTACACCGGCGTCGCCACGATGATGACGCGGGCCTCCGCCAGAAACGCAGTGCACCGGACTGATTCCGGATGGCCGTAAGCCGCGTCGCCGTCGCAGAAAGGCAGGGTTACGTCTCGAAGGTCGAGCAGCGCCGCCTCGAGCCGCTGAGCCCGGTAGTATTCCAGCAGGAAAGCGGCCATGAGCCGGCTCCGGCTTTTCGGCTTTCGTGAGGCAGACACGATGACGTACTCGGCGGGCATCCCTTACTAAACGGGCAACCTGCAAGCGGATGCAAGCGTTTGTGCCGGCCTGGGTTTACCTGGAAAAACCATTCGTCAAATCGCATAGCTGGGGTATGGTAGGGGCTCGTGAAGCTTTCGGGGTGTAGCTTAGCTTGGTAGAGCGCCTGCTTTGGGAGCAGGAGGTCGCAGGTTCAAATCCTGTCGCCCCGACCACCGTCATGGACCATAAACCGCTTGTTGGACGTTGAGGTACTTACCCTTTTTCCCGGGTTGATTGACGGGGTGTTCCGGGAAAGCATTCTGGGCAAAGCGCAGGAAAACCGGTTGGTGTCCGTGCGGTGTCACAATTTACGGGCTTGGGCGGCCGGTGCTCACCGTGTGACCGACGAACCGCCGTATGGGGGTGGACCGGGCATGGTGATGAAGGTGGAACCCGTTTACCACGCGCTCTCCGCCCTGCGCCGGCCGGATTCTTACGCGATCCTCATGTCGGCGTCCGGGCGGCCGTTTAACCAAGCGGCAGCACGGTTTCTGGCGAATAAAACCCATTTGATTTTCGTCTGCGGACATTACGAGGGAGTTGACCACCGGGTGGCGGAAAAGTTGGTGGATGATGAACTCTCAATTGGCGATTACGTTTTGACCAATGGCGCACTCGCGGCTGCGGTGATTGTGGACGCGGTTTGCCGATTGGTCCCGGGAGTGCTTGGCGACGGCGAATCCGCCTTGGAGGAATCGTTCTCCGACAATCTTTTGGAGTACCCGCAATACACCCGGCCGGCAGAATTCGCCGGCTGGCGGGTGCCAGAGATCCTGTTGTCGGGGAACCACGAGGCAATTCGCCGCTGGCGGCAGGCGGAAGCCGTCCGTAGAACCCGTGAACAGAGGCCTGATTTGCTCGGTGGAAGCGCTGAAGTGGGGATCGACTGAAAATCATGTCTAAACCCATTCATCCGCGGGTGGCACGCATACGGCCCTGGTTGTTCGGGTCCGCTCTGGTCGGGCTTCTCAGCCTCGCCGTTGTTTTCTGCTGCTTCCTGTTCTGGTCCCTGCGCTTTGATTTGAGAGACGTTGGCCGCATCCCGGAGCGATCCTGGATTTTCGACATGGATGGCAATCTCTACACCCGGCTCTACGGGGAGAACCGCGTTCTGGTTGATCCCGGCAAGGTGTCGCCCTGGTTCAAAGAGGCGCTGCTGGCCCGGGAAGACGCCCGGTTCTATCAGCACCATGGCGTTGACGTTGTGGGCATCGGGCGGGCGTTGGTCCGCAACCTCACCCATTTGTCGGTGCGTGAAGGCGCCAGCACGATCACCCAACAGTTGGCTCGGAACAGTTTTCCCCTGGGTGGACGTAACCTGAGCCGAAAGATTTTGGAGGCATTCGTGGCCGTCCGCATCGAACGGGCCTACAACAAGGAACAAATCCTGGGATTTTACCTGAACCGCATTTACTTCGGGTCGGGCTATTACGGCCTGGAGACGGCTGCCCAGGCTTATTTCGGCAAGACTTCCGGAGAATTGACGTTGCCTGAAGCGGCGTTGCTGGCCGGGTTGATCCGCAGCCCTAACCGCTATTCGCCTTTGCACAACCCGACCGGCGCCACTGCGCAACGCAATGAGGTCCTGGAGCGCATGGTCGAACTGAAGATGATTTTGCCGGCCGATGCGCAGCAGTCCAGGGAAATGCCCCTTCACCTGGCGAATCGGCGCGCGGTCGCGCCGCAGCAAAACTATGCGATGGACGCGCTTTACCGGGAGCTGCAAGGCTTGATGAGCCAGGACCAGATTGATGGCGGCGGCCTTCGGATCTACACGACCCTTGACCCTGCCCTGCAGGCCGCGACGGAGGAAGCGGTCGAGACGACGTTGAAGCAGGTGGAAAGCAAGCCGGGTTACCCGCACCCGACCAAAGCACAATTTGCGGCGCAGCCGCATGAGCCGGATGCATTTACGAACTACCTGCAAGGGGCCGCGCTGGCCATGGACAACCGGTCGGGCGCGGTACGCGCGCTGGTGGGGGGTCGCGATTACAAGGAAAGCAAGTACAACCGGGCGCTCCAGGCCAACCGTCAGGTGGGTTCCACGTTCAAACCCTTCGTGTACGCGGCAGCCTATGCCCGGGGAATGATGCCGGGGGCAAGCATCAACGATGGGCCAATCGGCCGCGGTGAAATCGCCGAAGCGCCCGATTGGAGCCCGGCCAACTCCGATCGCAATTTCGGCGGCATGCGGCCAGCCCGTGATGGTCTGATTTTTTCGCGTAACACCATGACGGTTCGCGTCGGTGAATTGGCCACGTTGGACCGGGTCCGGGCCTTAGGCTTGGCGGCGAAATTCGCGCCGGACATTCCCAAAGTGCCGTCCACTTACCTTGGGGCCTTCGAATCGAACCTTCGCGAGGTAACCGCCGCGTACGGCGCGATGGCCGCCCGGGGCGTCCGGCGCGAGCCTTACCTGGTGGAACGGATTGACGACGTGGACGGCAAGATCCTTTATCAGGCCCATCCGGCGCAGCAGCAGGTCTTGACGCCCGCGGTGGCGTGGATGGTTGCCCAAACGTTGCGCGGGGTGATTGAACGTGGCACCGCTGCGTCGGCCAAAAGTCTGGGCCTGGAACGTTATGCAGCCGGCAAGACCGGAACCACCGACGATTACAAGGATGCGTGGTTCCTGGGATTTACGAATTCCCTGACGTGTGGCGTGTGGGTGGGCTTTGACAAGCCGGAAACCATCCAGGCACGCGGGTACGGTGCGACGCTTGCGTTGCCGATCTGGGTCAAAGTGATCGAGAAAGCGTCCCGCCAGAAGTACCCCGACGGTGAGTTTGCACCTCCGGAGCCGTTGGTGCGCGCCAAAGTCTGTGCGGTATCGAACGAACTGGCCACATCGGCCTGTGAAACGGCCGGAACGGCGTACGACGTGATGCTGCCGCAGTCGATGTACCCCCAGCGGTCCTGCCCGACGCATGTGGACGTTCCGCGGCCGACCCGCCCGGAGCCCGCGGCGGAAGACCGGGATACCCTCGCCAAACGGGTGTTCCGAAGTTTTCAGCACCTATTTGGCGGGTGATGGCGCGGCGGGCAAAGGCTGAGCAACTAGGTGCCTGCCGGAACGCTCACCTTCTACTGGAAAATCTCGCGGATCGGTGACAAAAACACTTACGCCCATGCACCGCACGAACCTGAACGACCTTTCCTGGACCGAGCAACGTTCGCCCAAAGGCAAGTTTTGCGTGTTTCGCAAACCTGTTTCCCTGGCGCTAGGGGGTAAGAAGGACGTGGGCACCTTCGGCGGCGGCCATCCGTTTGACCTGGAGCAAGTGCGCGTCCCACCCGGAGCGATCAATTGGCCCTACCACGCCCACTCCGCGCAATGGGAGCTTTACCTCGTCGTTGCCGGACAAGGCGAGGTGCGCACCCCGGAGGGCCGCTTTCCGGTTGGCCCTGGAGATTGCCTCCTGCATGCCCCCGGCGAAGCACACCAACTCCGGAACACCTCGGAAACGGAGGATCTGCTCTATCACGTGGTCGCGGACCACTCACCGGCCGATCTGACTGAGTACCCGGATTCTGCCAAATACGGCGCTAAACCGCAGCGCAAGACGTTTGTCATGCAGGAGATCGACTATTTTTCCGGCGAGGAATGATGGCGCGGTGAGCGACTTTGGGTGCCGGCAATGGGCGGGGGTTGGTGGCTCCGGCGGCCGATCGCGGGGTGAGGCACGGCACCAACAATGCCACAAGCCGAATAATGAAAGGATGCCGTCAATGGCAGACCCAGGGAAGAAGGGCCAATCATGCCTTTGAAACCAGCCGTGGCATGGCTCGGTTTTTCGGTTTGTGGCCTTTGCTTCACGCCACCCGGTCACGCCGATACCCCGACACTGCCTTCGACCGATCCCGGCCTTGTTACCCCTCGGCGGAGGGAGGCGTCAGGTAAGGGTAACCGCCCAACTCACGCTCGTAGGCATCAAGCAGGCGCATGGCTTCCGTCGGTTTGAGCCGATCTGACCTGATGGCGGCGTCCACGTGCGTTTTCAGGCGGCGGACCAGTTCAATCTGATCCCACTGGGTCAACGAAAGGACGTTGCCGATCGTGCTCCCTTGAATGACTTCCTCAATGTACCAGCCCGCCTCTTCGTGCTCGTCGAGAAAGAGGTGCATTTCGTTGACGCGCCCAAACAGATTGTGCAAATCGCCCATGATATCCTGGTAGGCTCCCATGAGGAAAAAGCCGAGGTAATAGGGCTCACCGGGTTTGATCCGGTGCAGGGGCAAAGTCTCCTTGACGTCCTGCAGGTCGATGAACTTACTAACCTTGCCATCTGAATCGCACGTGATGTCGACCAACGTGGCGTTGCGGTCGGGCGGCTCCTCAAGGTTGTGGACCGGCATGATAGGAAACAGCTGACCCAAAGCCCAGTGGTCCAGGAGGGACTGGAGCACCGAGAAATTACAGAGGTATTGGTCGCACAACGCGATTTCGAGTTCTTTCACTTCGTCCGGTACGTACCGCATGCCACGGCAGAGTTCGACGATGGAGAGCGCGATCTGCCAGTAGATGGTTTCGATTTTCGCTTTGCTCTGGAGGTCGAGCAAGCCGAGTTCAAACATGGATTGGGCCTGCTCTTTGACCTGTTGGGCGTCGTGGAGGTTCTCCATCCGGTTCTGCTTCGTCAGCGTCCTTTGGATCTCGACAATTTCCTGAAGGATTTTCGGATCTGTTGGCTGCACCTCGAGGGTAAGATCGGCAACGCCTTTCTCAATCGCACCCAACGCCTCCACCACCAACACGGAATGGTGGGCAACGATGGCACGCCCGCTTTCACTCACAATCGTCGGGTGCGGCACCTTTTCCGAGTCGCAAACATCCATGATGTTGTACACCACGTCCCGCGCGTATTCCTGCAGAGTGTAGTTCATGGAACTGTCAAAAGCGGTGCGCGACCCGTCGTAGTCGACCCCGAGGCCCCCGCCGACGTCCATGAACTCCATCGGGTGCCCCATTTGGTGCAACTTGGCAAAGAAGCGGGCGCCTTCGCGCACCGCGCGCTTGATGACCCCGATGTCAGGAACCTGCGAGCCCACGTGAAAATGGACCAACCGCAGTGCTTCCCCCAGGCCCTGGGCCTTCAGGTACAAGCTGGCTGCAATCAAGTCTGCGGTGGAAAGCCCGAATTTTGCGTTCTCGCCCCCGCTGGTGGCCCATTTGCCAAACCCTTTGGACTG
>DASWVC010000170.1:0-41934 GCA_036401335.1 Chthoniobacterales bacterium | reverse complement strand
TTGGCCGTGCTGCTCTGCGGCTTACGGGCGTTTGAGGGTTTTATCGAGGAAAAGCGGCTTGGTTGGACCGTCGTCATCAACAGCGATGAGGAGGTTGGTTCTCCGGCCTCGTCCGCCTCGCTCGTGGAGGAGGCACGGGGTCACCCGTGGGCCTTTGGTTTTGAACCGGCCCTGGCTTCCGGCGCGATCGCTTCCGAACGCCGCGGGTCCGGGACTTTCCAGCTGCAGTTTCACGGACGCGCCGCACACAGCGGGCGCAATCCGCAGGACGGACGTAACGCCCTTGTCCCACTCGCTCACTTTGTACTGCGCTGCCAACAACTCAACGCGGAGCGTGCGTCCATTTTCCTGAACCCGGCTGAGATTACGGGTGGAACGGTCCTCAACATGGTTCCGGAGACAGCCACCTGCCGCCTGAACGTCCGCACCAGTTCGCCTGAGGATGAGGCCTGGATTCTTCGAGCCCTGCATGGCTTTGCCGCGCACACGCAGGGCACCTCCGATTACCGGGTCGACGTGCAGGGCCGGTTTACGGCTCCCCCGAAGGGAGCGAGTCCTGAGATCCGGCAGCTGATTTCGTTCGTGCAGAACACCGCCGCCGAGCTCGGTCACGCCATCGGCGCAGAACCGACCGGTGGCACGTGCGACGGCAACCGACTGGCCGCAGCCGGGATCACAAACGTGGACAACCTCGGGGTCTGTGGCGGTCAGCTCCATTCGGCCGACGAATTCATGTTTGCCGCAAGCCTGGTGCAGCGATCGCAACTTCTCCACGCGATGCTGACCAGGCTTGATGAAAGGTTCTGACGCCGCGCCGTTACGCCATATTCTCCAACCTTTTTACTAAAAGATGGGGAACAGATTCCGTTGAAAGGTATTGGCTCTATGAAATCAATGCCGCTTCAAGCCAGGTTTGTTTTCCCATGAATGCACCCCTCCAAGGTCAAGGCGACTTTGCGACGGGTCCGCACCCCACGACGGTGGTGGATGCTTCGGGCGGTTCCACCACTCGGGACGTTTCGCCGGTCGACCTGCCGCGTTTGCTGGAGGTGAGCGACGACGATCCCGAACAGCTTCGTGAAATGGTCGACCTGTTCCTGGACGAATCGCAAAACCTGATGCAAAAGCTGGGGACCGCGATCCGGAACGGTGCCGCCCCGGAAGTTGAACAGGTCGCGCACCAGTTCAAAGGAGCGAGCTCGAGCTGTGGGATGACCGCCGTTGTGCCTGCACTGCAGGGATTGGAACGGATGGGAAAATCAGGCCAACTCAACGGCGCCGCGCAGGCTTATGCGCAGACCGGTGAGGGCCTGGAGCAAATCAAGGCGTTCCTCGCCGGTTACCTTCAGACGTTGCGATGACTGCCATCCGCACCCTCAGGGGGGGATGCGCAAGCTCCGTTTTTCCTTTATGCGATGGCCGATACCTGACGTTTCCCGATGATTGCGCCGTTGCCCCCCGATGAAGCAGGGCGGCAAAAGGCGTTGGATGTGTACCGAATTCTCGACACGGGTCCCGAACCGGCGTTTGACGATCTCACGGCTTTGGCGGCACAGATCTGCGGCACCCCAATTGCGTTGATCAGCTTGATCGACCACGACCGCCAATGGTTCAAATCCAAGGTGGGCCTCAACTTCAGCGAACTGCCGCGCTCCATCGCTTTTTGCGCGCACGGCGTCCTGCAGCCGGAACCTTTGATTGTTCCCGACGCGCGGTTGGACGACCGGTTTGCTGCTAACCCGCTGGTCACCACTGGCATTCAGATCCGGTTCTACCACGGGGTACCCTTGACCACGCCGGAAGGCCAACGGATCGGCATGCTGTGCACGATCGATTCTGTCCCACGGACGTTGAGCAGCGAACAGGGCACCTCGCTGGAGGTGTTGGCCCACCAGGTGGTGGCTCAGCTGGAACTACGCCGGACCCTGAGCGACCACAAAGAAACCATCGCCCAACTTCGGCACACCGAAACCTTGCTGCGCGCAGCGGTACATTCCCGGTCGCAGTTCCTGGCCAACATGAGCCACGAGATCCGTACCCCGATGAATGCCGTCGTGGGCATGACCAGCCTCTTACTCGACACCCCGTTGGATCGTGTGCAGCGCGATTACGTCGAAACCGTTCGCCATAGCGGTGACCTCCTGCTGACCATTATCAATGACATTCTGGATTTCTCGACCATCGACGCCGGGCATCTGACGTTGGAAACGCTGGATTTCGACCTGCGTGACGTACTCGAAGACACGCTCGAAATGCTCGCCGAAAAAGCACAGCTGAAAGGGCTGGAACTGTTGGGCCTGATGCCGTTCGGCACTTGCAGCTCGCTTCGCGGCGATGCCGGTCGGTTGGGGCAGGTCCTCACAAATCTATTAAACAACGCCATCAAGTTCACCGAACACGGCGAAGTGGCCTTACGGGTCAGGCAAGTCACCGACATGGAAGGCGCGGTGAAACTGCGCTTTGAGGTCAAGGACACCGGCATCGGGATCAGCCGGGCCACGCAGGACCACCTGTTCCAGGCATTCAGCCAGGCAGATGGCACGGTCACGCGCAAGTACGGCGGCACGGGCCTGGGTTTAGCGATTGCCCGGCAGTTGGTCGGCATGATGCAAGGAGAAATCGGGCTTGAGAGTGAGCTTGGACATGGTTCAACCTTCTGGTTTACCGCACAGTTTGAGAAGCGAGCGGCTTTGCCATCCCCTCCCGATCACCGGGAAATGTCCGGCCTGCACGTGCTCATTGTGGATGACAACGGCACCAGCCGAAAGATCCTTGCGCTCCACTGCACGCACCTGCACCTGCGTCCGGAGGCGGTCGCAGGCGGTCGCGAAGCACTTGCGGTGCTCCGAACGCGTGCAGACACGGGCGATCCTTTTGACTTGGCGATCCTGGACCTGATGATGCCCGGGATGGACGGACTTACGCTGGCTCGCGCCATCCGGGCGGATGCTGCCCTTTCCCACACCCGTCTCGTAATGCTCACCGCCTTGGGCCAGCAAGCAGACACTGACGTGTTCCGGGAGGCCGGCATCGAAGATCTGCTGGTCAAGCCGGTCAAACGCACCCGTCTTTACGAATGCCTGGCCAGCGTCACGGGCCGCGCCAGCCCCCGCCTGCCGGCCAGCACGGTGCCGGCCCCACTTCCCCGCCAAGGTGCAATACGCCGCCTGCCGCGCATCCTGGTGGCGGAAGACAACCCAATCAACCAGAAAGTAGTGCTTCGCCAACTGCACAAGCTCGGTCATCACGCCGACGCAGTGGCGAATGGCCTGGAGGCGCTTGCCGCCCTCCAGCGCATCCCGTACGACGTGATCCTGATGGACTGCCAGATGCCCGAGATGGACGGGTACAAAGCGTCTCGGGCGATCCGCAAGCGCGAACGGGACGCTGATTCCAATGGCCGCCGGAAAACGCCCGTTTACATCATCGCCTTGACCGCCAACGCCCTGCAGGGCGACCGCGAAAGCTGCCTGGGGGCGGGCATGAACGATTACCTGAGCAAACCAGTCCGACCGCCGGAACTGAAGGCCGCCCTGGCAGGTTGGGAACCGATGGGACCAGATCCGGCTAACCCCGATGCGGACGGTACCGGCGGGGTTGTGGCGAACGGGACAATTTTGGCGTCTTCAACAGGTGCCTAACCGGGGTTAGCCAGAGGGCGCTTGGGGACAGGCACCCCTCCGGGCGCACTCCTATTGGGCGGGGGCGCCGGTCGGCACTGGCGACGCAGTCCGCACCGAGGGACTGGCCACGGCCCCGGGGCTGTCCAGCGGCGCCAACAAATCGGTTTCCATCATTTGTTCGTACTCGATCGCAATGTCACCCGCCTTTACCAGACGAGTGCCTTTGGTCAAATCCGCCAAGCTGTACACGACGAGCTTGCCGTTGCCTTGCCACCCGACTTTTACCAGAATCGGTTCATCCGCGGCGAAAATGTTCCCGTTCCCATTGCCCAACGATCCGTCTCGTTTAAGGATCGAGATCTGGGTGGTACGCTGGCCTAAATCGGGGCAGCGCCGTTCAAAAACAACGGCCTTAACCCGGCCATCGGGGGAAGGGTCCTCTTCACGGACAAGGTTTTCACATGGACGTGACCTGACGCAGCCCACTTCCAGGCAGAGGCACCCCATCAACCCGAGGGTCTGGAGCGTTCGCTTGCCCTTCCAATCCGATCCCGCGTGCACCGTTCAAGAAGCAGCGGCGCGTTCGCGATTAAGGTACGCCCGGGCAATCCCTTTCATCCGTGTCAGCACGTAATAGACGGTGTGTGACCGCGCCCGTACGAGGTCTGCCCCCACAATTTTCGGCACAAAGTCACTGGGCACTTCGAGCACCTCTTCAGGCGAAGCGCGGTCCAGCCCGCGGCAGAGAATGGAAGTCATCGCACGGGTCAGCGTTTGCACCTGAGGGCCGAGCGAAACGCGAAAGAGCACTTGGCGCTCGCGGCTCACCCGAAGGTAGACGCCCACCGTGTCCGTGCATTCTTCGTCCTTGCGAACGTCTTCCAAATCGTAAGCCTCTCCCGGTTTCGGCACCCAGCGAGCCGCTTGCTCCGCGTAGGAGATGAGCGTTTCACGTTTCTCCTCGTTAGGTAACAGCTGGAAAAGATCGATGATTTTTTGCAAACCAGCAGGGTAATGGGAGTCGCTCTCCACCATCCCTACTGATCCTAGCGCATCCAACTGACTGCAATCCATTTTCAAGGTTTTTCGATCGGAACCCGGACGGCATTGCCCCATTCGGTCCAGGACCCGTCGTAATTGCGGACCTTTTCGAAGCCGAGCAGCTTGGTTAACACAAACCAGGTGTGGCTGGATCGCTCGCCGATCCGGCAATAAACCACCATGTCATCAGACGGCTTAAAGCCGAGGGTTCCCTGATAAATTTGCCGAAGCTCCGCCGCGGGCTTGAACGTACTGTCGGCGTTTACCGCCGTTTTCCAGGGCACTGATTTAGCCCCCGGAACGTGGCCGCCGCGGAGCACCCCTTCCTGAGGGTATTCGGGCATGTGGGTGATCTCCCCCTTAAATTCCCCAGGCGAACGCACATCGATAAGCGGCTTGCGCTCTTGGCTGTGTTTAAGGGTGTCCTGGAAGAACGCACGAATCTCGTCGTCGTTACGCTTCGCCGGCACCGGGTAATCGGTAGGAGGGTGGCTGCGTTTTGCTTTCGTCAGCGGCCGTCCTTCGGCCACCCACTTGTCACGGCCGCCGTTCATGATCCGGAGGTCCTGGTGGCCGAACAGCGTGAAAACCCAGAGCGCATAACAGGCCCACCAGTTGGATTTGTCCCCGTAGAAAACTACGGTGGTCGCTGGGGTAAGGCCCAGGCGCCCCGCCAGCCTGGCGAACTCTGCCGGGGCAAGGTAATCCCGAACGGTCGGATCGTTAAGGTCCTGCCGCCAGTCAACGTGCACTGCACCGGGCAGGTGCCCGGTATCGTAAAGGAGCACGTCCTCGTTGCTCTCGATGATGCGGACGTTTGCATCATCCAAGTGTTCGGCCACCCACTCGGTGCTGACCAAAGCTTCAGGGTGTGCGTATTCGGTCGTAGACATAGGGAAACCCGAAAATACCCAAAGTGCAGCGACCTTCAAAGTGAATCTATAGTTGTCCGTAGGTTTTCGGGTGTTCTCACGCCGTTTCACTCCGCGCAGCCCAGAAAGTCGGGTCGGAAGAAGCTGAAGCACCGACTCGGGTGCGATCTGATCGGATGCACGAGGATCGAGTCCATTCCCCGGGATCCACCAACGTCGGGGTTACGGAGCGCTGGGTAGGCGGTCTGGGCGGTGGTTTGCTCATCGCCTACGGCCTGGCCCGGCCATCGTGGCCGCGGTGGTTAGCGGTGGGCAGCGGTGCCTGCCTGGTTTACCGGTCCCTTCGCGGACACTGCGAACTTTATGGGCTCTTGGGCGTGGACACGGCGGATCGGAGTGCTTCTGCAACCACGTTCGCGGTTGTCACGATCAACCGGCCGGCTGCGGAGATCTACGGGTACCTCAAAAATCCGGAACGGATCCGGGGCGCGCTGGGGGCGGTCACGGAGGTTAACCGGACCGGGGTTTCCTCCTTCACCGTGGAGGAAGGCGCCCACGGCAAAGCGCCGGCACGTTGGCAAGTTGAAGTAACGGCGGAACGAGCGAATGAATTCGTGGCTTGGCATGTGACCTCGGAAGGCAAGCCGGGCCATGCCGGACAATTAACGCTGCGCAACGCCCCCGGGAATCAAGGAACGGAGGTCGAGGTGCAATTGCAGCAGGAAGGCGTGGCGTCACCCGCAGGCATCCTGGCGGATAAAGCAGCCGGCCTGGGATGGCGGACAAAGGTCACGCGGGCATTGCAGCGCCTCAAACAACTCGTGGAAGCCGGGGAAACTGCGGACACGGCTGGCCAATCGGCCGGGGTGCGCTCCGTTCTGGGCAGGGTACTGTCACCCGACCGGTAAGACGACGCAGCGGCAAGACGATGAAAGCGATTTGTTGGCAGGGCATCCACAAGGTTGGAGTTGAAACGGTTCCTGATCCCCACCTGATCAACCCGCACGACATCATCCTGAAGGTGCTTGCGACCACGATTTGCGGGTCAGACCTGCACCTTTACGACGGGTACATCCCCTTTATGGAAACGGGCGACATCATCGGCCATGAATTTATGGGTGAAGTCGCCGAAGCTGGTCCGGCGGTAAAAAAACTTGCGGCGGGCGACCGTGTTGTGGTCGCCTCCGTCATCGGGTGCGGTGAATGTTACTATTGCCGGCGCGACCTCTGGTCGCTGTGTGACAACAGCAATCCCAACGCCCATCTGGCCGAGAAGCTTTGGGGGTATTCGCCCTGCGGTATTTTCGGCTATTCTCACCTGGTTGGCGGCTACGCTGGAAGCCACGCGGAATACGTGCGGGTCCCGTTTGCTGACCAGGGAGCTCGAAAGTTGCCGGACGGGATCACCAACGAGCAGGCCCTTTTTATCTCCGACGCTTTTCCCACCGGGTTTATGGCGGCTGACCTGTGCGGATTGCAGGGCGGCGAGGTGGTGGCGGTGTGGGGTGCCGGCGCGGTCGGCTTGTTCGCGATTAAGAGTGCGTACCTGCTCGGTGCTGAGCGTGTGATCGCAATCGACCGCTACCCGGAACGCCTGGCCATGGCCGCCAACCGTTTTGGAGCCCAGACCCTGGATTACACAAAGGTTGACGTGCAGACGGCGCTTCGCGAATTGACTGGCGGCCGCGGCCCGGACGCCTGCATCGATGCCGTCGGCATGGAGGCGCACCATCCGGGAATTGAAGGCGCTTACGACCGAATCAAACAAACGTTTCGCCTCGAGACCGAACGGCCTCACGTGCTCCGCGAGGCGATTCTCTCCTGCCGCAAAGGCGGTACCCTTTCGATCATCGGTGTGTACGGCGGTTTGGCCGACAAGATTCCCCTCGGGGCATTGATGAACAAAGGATTGCAACTGCGCAGCGGCCAGATGCATGCGCAACGTTACCTCGACCGGTTGATTGATTATGTGGCCAGCGGTGAAGTTGATCCCAGCGTGATGGTGACTCACAGGATGGCCTTGGACGAAGCCGGGCATGCCTACAAAATGTTCAAGCACAAGGAGGGTGGATGCCTGCGGGTCGTGTTTGAACCGTTTGGAAGAAGGTAACGGAGTGTCGGGGTGGAAGAGGGTATCGGAGTGACGGAGTATGGGGGTGTCGGAGTAATGCCACTAAGATAAGAACGTTTGAGCCCCCAAAGGGCACCGGATCGGGCGGTGGTCCGGTAGGGTCACGCGACCCATAGGCGTTAACTTAAGCCGTTTCCCGTTTTGGCCGGCAGGCGAACCGCGGCCCGGTAGGGCGGCGAGTCCCTTCGCCGCCGGGGTATTGGGGTGGCATCCCCGGGGTTGCGTGCCCCCAAGCGCCCCGGAATGGCGACCCGCCGCACCCCGCGCCCGGCATGGTCTCCCGGGAAACCTTCAAACTTAAGGCGTGACCCCCTTTCCGCCTGCCGCGCCTGCCGCCCGATCCGGTGCCCTTTGAGGGCCCAAACGCCCTTACTTTAGCGCCATTGCTTCGATACCTTTTTCCCACTCCGTTACCCCGACACCTTCCCCTTCAGCCGGCCTTCGATCCACTCGAAATAATCCTGCAGGACGGTATCCCGCCCGGTCTCATTGTGCAGTTCATGCCGGAATCCCGGGTAGATCCTGAGTTCTTTGGCTGGTGCCTCAAGCCGTTCGAAAAATTTGAGCGTTTCTGCCAGGGAAGTCACCGGGTCGTCGGAACCATGCGCCAGCAGGACCGGGACCGGGCAGCGCGGCCGGTCCCGCAACCCGGCGGCGGTGCGCTCCGCCTCAAAGTAGGTGCGGACCCGGACGACGCGCAGACCCAGGTGCTTGTCTTCGAAAGAATCGAGGAACGCCTGGTCGCCGGAGACCTTTGCGCCGGTGATCCCGCTGCGAAACCCGAAGGCCGGCCACCAAAGATTCAGGAAACGGGCGAACCGCACAAGGTTCGGTCCGGGCGGCTCGGTGAGGGCAAGCCAGGGCGCACTTGCCACCAGTCCCTGGGGACGCTGCCCGGATTGCGCGAGAAACCAAAGGGCGAGCTGCGCCCCGAACGAATGGGCGAAAACCACTGTCCGCCGAGCGTCCACTTCCTGGAAAACGGCCTCCAGGTCAGTTCCCAAGTCTGCATAACGCCCCACCCATCCGCGCCGGCCTTCACTCCGGCCATGCCCGCGCAGGTCAAAGGCCATGACGTTGTACCCGCGTGCCTGGAAAAAACCGCCCACGTGCAGGTACCGGGCGCTGTGTTCGCTCAGGCCATGCACAATCAAGAGGGTTTTTTCGACCCCGGGTGCCCGCCATCGCCGGTAAAACAGACGGTTGCCGTGTCCACCGCGCAACGTGCCGGTCTCGGGTCCGGATTGCCCAGTTTCACTGCCCATAGGCTTTCCCAGCTCGTCCTGGTGTTCGTCACGCCTTGGCGTGGCGGGAAGCGAAAGTCAGCTCTGAGATACCCGATTTGTCCAATTCCCCCAGCCCCCGCTCAACCATCCGGTCAAACTGTGATTTAGAGGCTTCAAGGAGCGGCAATCGCAGCCCCTCCTGCTTGGCCAATTCCAGAGCGATGCCGCTGTCCTTGGCTGCGTGTGCGGCCGAAAAGTAGACGCTGTGCTCCCGCTCGATCATGTCCTGGCCATCGGTTTCCAGCACTCGGGAGTTCGCGCCGGTCTGGGAAAAAACCTCTTTCACCAGACCAAGGTCCAGGCCAACGGCCTCAGCCAGGCCCAAGCCTTCGGCCAGCCCGGCCGTATTGATGTTCATGACCATGTTCACCAATGCTTTCAGCGCGGCCGCCTGACCAGGTTTACCGACAAAACGTTGCGCAACGGCAAGGTGTTCGAGGATGGGTTTTGCCCGCTCGTAAGCTGAGTTGGAACCAGCCAGCATCAGGTACAGTTTACCTTCGCGCGCTTGGGGGATGCTGGAGGCCATCGGCGCTTCCAGCACCTCGGCGCCTTTGCGGACGCCGGCCTCGGCAACCTCGACGTGGACACCGGGGCTGATGGTGGCACAGTTAATGAAGAGCTTGCCGGAGGCGTTCTGAAAAAGGTTGTTGCCTCCGAAGTAGATCGAACGCATGGCCGCATCGTCGGTCACCACGGTGAAAATGACGGAAGCCTGCCGGCTTACGTCGGAAACGTGTGTGGCCGCGACCGCACCAAGCTCACGGGCCAACGCCTCCGCAACCGGAGTTTGCGAGTCGAAAACGGCCGCAATCGGGTAGCCTACATCCTTCAGGCGACGCGCCATGTTCGCGCCCATCCGGCCCACGCCAACAAATCCAATCGAAGGTAAGCTCATGGTGAAAAGGGTACCCCATCACCCGCCGATTCGTCGATGAAACAGCGCAGAAGCACTACCGGCGGGCCGGGAGCGACGCCGTTGGGGAGGGACTGCCTGCAGGAACGCCCGGTGCCGGAGTGACAACCGGGGCGGGCGCGTTCACGCCGATGCCCAGGTCGTAAACCAGTTTTCCTCCGTTCTCGGCTGTCTTCAGCACGTTGTAGGAGGTAAGGACGGCACAGCCGAGGGTAACGGACGCAAAAAGCCGTTGCACCCGCCGGAGCCGGACCACCGCCAGACTGACGAGCGCAGCCACGGTGGTGATGAGGTCGAACGTGCGGGTCTGCTCACCCCATTCGGCATGGTCGCGGACGGCCGCGTGCGCAACCTGGTTCGCCTGGGGAAAGTGCTGTTGCTGGCCGGTAACCACGGCGTACTGAATGCCGATCGTTGCCAAGAGAAACAGCAGAAACGTCCAAAACGACAACCCGAACCGCCGCGTCAGCAACGCGCCAAGCGCCAGCACGGTGCCTAACAACGTGAGGACGATGGGGTAGTGGACAACGGCGGGGTGAAACGGATCCGGAATTTCAAAAAGCTCAAACTTCATTTCACGACGAGGCTCCTGCCTGGAACCCTTGACTAGAGAGGCACTCAGAGAATCCTGCAACGCTAAATCGCGGGGTGCCTCGGCGCCAATTTTCCGCTGGGTCACGGGGTCAACACCTGCACGGTTGTAAAGTGCTTCGGATTCCGTGTAATCAGCCCTTGAAAGCGTTGGGCAAATGCCTCGATCAGCACGTCAGCCACAGGGCGCTTGCCGGCGTGCCCGGCGCGTTTTCGGGTGACATGATCGTGCCAGAGCCGGTGGGCGGCATAGGTGTCGTCCATTGTCCAAGGCACGGCCCATTCCACCCCGACTTCCTGAAGAAACGACCTTTGAAGCGTCACGTTGCCTGCAAAAGCAGGTGCCAACTCAACGTAGGTCACCGGACAGAGCAGCAGCCCTTCCCCGGAGCATCGAGCGAGGCACGCGGCTGAGGAACGGCCGAAAGCAGGATCAGCAAGGTAAATGTCCAGCAAAATCGACATGTCGACTGCCCATGCCATCAGTCCTCCTCTCCTTCACGAAGAATTTTCAACCATTCCTCGGTGGTAGCAGCAGGCATCCCATGCCGTTGCGCGAACCCGATGGCTGCGAAAGGATCCGGCGTCACCTTCCGTGGCTTCTCGATAATCAAGCGGCACTCCGTGGCCGAGAGCTGTTCCCAAACCACCATTTGCCCGGCCTCCAAGTGCATGTCGCGACGCAAAGCCGCAGGGATGGAGACTTGGCCGCGTTCGGTGATGGTCGTTTTCACATGATGAAAATATCATGTCAGTTGCGTGCTGCAACTGCATGGACGCGGCACCTCGCCGGTCCTGTTCACCAAGTACCACACCTAGCGTCGTCCAGCCTGACCTCGGCTCCGGTCCGCAACGATTCCACACAGCTGAAAGCGACGTTAAGCGTTCTTAAATTATCGGCCACGTCCGGTTGGGGCTGCCGGCCAAGGGCGACAGCGTCAAGAAAATGCTCCAAAACCGGTTCGCGCCGTTCCGTGATCGATTCCTGGAACGGGAGCTTTTCCGGTGGTTTCCGGCCATGCTTGATCCAGATCGAGGCGTCGTTGGCCGCAGCGCCGCTGCCCTTCCAGAAAACGCGCGCCGTCGTTCCGACGAACTCCCAATTACCCTCCCAGGGTGTGCTGGGTTCCGAACTGCACCAATCCGCGTCCCAAACGGCCGGCACGGCACCCTCCAGCCGCAGCATGCCAAGCGCATTTGAGGGATAGGCAAACGCATTATCCGGGGTTTCATGCTCCGTCGCATACACGTGGGTGACCTCTCTGCCGGTGAGGTGGCGAATCAAGTCGAAATGATGGACGCCCATGTCAATTACCAGGGAATGCCGCCAGGAATAAATGGAGTGCTGGACAGGCAGAAAGTCGGTCAGGTTTTTGCGGAACGTAACCCGGACCGTGCGAAGGTCACCGATCTGGCCGGCGGTCAGCAGTTCGCGAACGCGTTGCGCGCCATCCACGAACCGGTAGCCCTGGCCAACCATCACCTTCGCGCTCGAATTTTTCATCGCCCTGCTGATTTCCACCGCATCTTCCCGCGTTGTCGCGAGGGGTTTTTCGACCAGCACGTGCCGGCCGTAGTTTAAAGATTCCACCACCGCCGCTTTATGCTGGGCCGGAGGGTTGGCAATGAGCACCGCGTCCGTCCTGACCGCCTCCAAGGCTTTACGCAGGTCGGTGTGGCAGGCGATGTCGAGGTGTTGACTTGCCCAGCCGCGCGCCGCCCCGGACGGATCAACCGCCCCAACGAGTTCAACCCGAGGGTGCGCTTCCAGCAACTTTGCCCAGGTCTGCCCCCAAACCCCTAACCCCACGATAATCAACCTCATGCCTTGCGACCGGTCTGGCCGTTTCGATAAGCCTGGGCCAGCAAGGAAACGGGGTGTAGAACCCGCAGTTGGCTGCCCGTCTGGCGGATGCCGGCCTGCAGTTGCACCGAGCAGCCGGGATTGGCCGACGCAACAATGTCCGCGCCGGTTTTCTGAAGGTTCTCCATCTTACGCTGCAGCAGTTTCTGCGACATTTCCGGCTGGGTAATGTTGTAAATACCGGCGCTGCCGCAGCACCAGGCCGACTCGGGCAATTCAACCAGCTCCAGGCCGGGGATGGCTTGAAGAATTTGCCGCGGCTGGCGCGTGATTTTCTGCCCGTGACACAAATGACAAGCCTCGTGATAAGTCACTTTTTGCGGGATCGACCCCCGCGGCGCTTCCAGGCCGATCTCCGCCAGGAACTCGTGCACGTCGCGCAGCTTGGCCGACCATTTCACAGCCCGCTCCGCATAAACGGGATCGTCCTGCAGCAACTGCCCGTAATGTTTCAGGTGGGTGCCGCAGCCGGCTGCATTCGTAATGACCGCGTCAAGCCGGTCAAGGTCGAAGGCCTCAAGGTTGCGCCGCGCCATTTCCCGCGAAAGTTCCAGTTCGCCGTTGTGCGCATGCAGGGAGCCGCAACAGAACTGGGCCGGCGGGGTGACCACCTCGCAGCCATTGGCCAGCAGCACGTCGGCGGTGTCCCGGTTTACCCGGGAAAACGCCAGGTCCTGCACGCACCCGGTCAGAAGGCCGACCCGGTGCCTGGGGTTCAAGGGCGTTTCCACGGGCCGGATCAGCGCATTGGAAAAATGCCGTTCGAGCCGGGGGGTCAGCGGTTCCAACGCACGCAGCCGACCCGGCAGAAACCGGGTGAGCTGCAGGGTCCGGACCAGAAACTCGAGGCCGCAGTTCTGGTAGACCCACAGCAGCCGGCCGAAAGCCCGCAGCGCCTGCGGGTGGGTGAACAACCACCGAAGCGTTAACTTGCGCACCACGTCCCGCCGGGGATGGCGCATGACGCCGGCCTGTTCGATGTCGGCACGGGCATGCTCGAACATTTCTCCGTACTGCACCCCGGCCGGGCACGCGGTTTCGCAGGCCAGGCATCCAAGGCAGAAATAGAGTTCCTCGCCAAACGCGCGCGTCACGGCGAGTTTGCCGTCGGCGATCCGCCGCATCAACGCGATGCGCCCTCGCGGACTGTTGCGTTCCAGTTTGGTTTCGTCGTAGGTCGGGCAGGTCGGCAGGCACAGGCCGCAATGGATGCACTGCTGCAGCACCGAATAGTCCAGGCGCTTCAGGTACGTCGACGCACCTTGACGGGCATGCTGTGGATTTGACCGGCCAATCCTGACCGCCGCCTCATGCAACCCTTCCGGAGTGGCCATCAAACAAAGATTTTCCCGGGGTTTAACAGGTTGTCAGGGTCCAGCGTGCGTTTCAGCTGGCGCATGACCTCCAGGCTTGCGTCGCCGATCGCCCTTGGCAAAAACGCTTTTTTGGCCAGGCCGATGCCGTGCTCACCACTGATGGTGCCGCCCAACCGGACCGCATGATCGAAAATCTCGCCCATCGCTTGCTCCACGCGCGCCATTTCGGCGGCGTTTCTTTCATCGGTTAAAAACGTCGGGTGCAGGTTGCCGTCGCCCATGTGCCCGAACGTGCCGACGTTCACGTCGTGCTTAGCGGCGGTTTGCTGGATAAATCGGATCATGCTGGCCAGTTCGCTCCGGGGGACCGTCGCATCCTCAAGGATGGTGGTGGGCGACACGCGCGCCAGGGCGGCGAACGCCACCCGGCGTGCGGTGGTGAGCCGGGCAGCCTCTTCGGCCGTCTGCGCCACCTGCACGGTTACGGCTCCATGCCGGCGCGCAATCTCCGCCATCTGGTCCGCTTCCTCCGCCACAACGGCCGGATGCCCGTCCGTCTCCATGAGCAGGATGGCTTCGACGTCTAGCGGCAACCCGACGTGGGCATAATCTTCAACGCACCGGATCGTGATCCGGTCGAGGAATTCAAGGGTGCACGGAATGATCCGGGCGGCGATAATCGCCGAAACCGTTTCCGCCGCGGCGTCCATTTGCGAGAACGTCGTCAGCATCGTCTTTTTTGTGGCCGGCCTGGGCACCAGCTGCAACAGCACCCGCGTAATGACCCCGAGGGTGCCTTCCGAACCGATGAAAACGTCCTTCATGGAATACCCCGCCACGTCTTTAACGCATTTATTGCCGAAGGCGGCGACCTCGCCATTGGCCAGAACCACTTCCAGGCCCATGACGTAATCACGGGTGACTCCGTACTTGAGCCCGCGCAAACCGCCGGAATTTTCGGCGACGTTGCCACCCACCGTCGAGATTTTCATCGAGCCGGGATCGGGCGGGTAAAGCAGCCCGACGGCATCGGCGAGTTCGGCCACTTTCTGGGTCACGACCCCGCTCTCGACGTTGATGGTCAGGTTCTTCTCGTCCAGCTCCAGCACCCGGTTCATCTGGGCCAGGCACAGCACGATGCACGACGGCACCGGCACGCTGCCGCCGCTTAGCCCGGTGCCCGACCCGCGTGTGACCACCGGGATTTTGTTTTTCGCGGCATACCCAATTACTTGCGCAACCTCGCCAGTCGTTTTCGGCAATGCGACGCAATCGGCCTCACCGGAAAGGGCGGCGGTGCCGTCAAAGCCGTAAACCGCAAGGTGTTCCGGTTCCCAGAGCACGCGCTCACGGCCGAGTACCCGGACCAGGTCTTCCGCAACGTTTGGCATGATTTAGTTTCCCGGTGACGACAACCCATTGACTGGACGGGACAAAACGTTTTCCAGGGAGACGGCTCCACCCGCTTCCTGGGAAGTAAGCGCCGCAGCAAAAATGCGCTGACTCTGAACGGCCTCCCGCGGGGTCGCGCACCCGAAGCGCCCAGCCAGCGAGCCTTCCCGTTCCGTAAGAAACGCGGCCCACATCTGCTGGATCACGTCCGGGAACCCCACCTCGAAGATGCCGCCGGTGATCGTTTTGAACGGCATCGCAAAGCCCAGTTCCGTGCGCTTCCAAAATTGCTCCCTACCCCGTTCGAACAGCCAAAGGCTCTTGGGCTCAGCCGTGCTGAAGCGAACGCCGCCGTCGGTGCCGTGCACCTCGAAGAACCAGGTATTGGTGGCACCCGGGGCCATCCGTTTCATCTCCAGCCGCATCGGCACGTCTTGGTCGCCGATCCGGGTCCACGTGTGCAGGAGGGCATTGTCCCACGTGTCGCAGGAAGCCATGCCGCCTTTGCCGTCCGGACGCTGAGGATAGCCCTTTTGGAGTTGGGCAAACAACCGGGTGGGCAACCACCCAAGGCGCAACGGGATGTGGCACACGTGCAGCCCGAGGTCGCCAAGAACCCCGATTTCCCCGCAGACGGCGCTTTGCCGTTTCCAATTGGCGGTCTTTCCTGGATCAAGGTCGCTCGAATGGTAAAAACCGGCGATGACCTCCAGCACCCGGCCCAACTGACCCGACCGGGCCGCCTGGATCGCGCGTTGCGCACCGGGCAGAAAGGGAAACTCCGAACTGCACCGCACAAAGCGTCCGGTGGAATGCGCTGTGACCGCAATCTGTTCTGCCGCCGTGAGGTCGATGCCAAACGGTTTCTCCGCCAGCAGGTCTTTGCCGGCTTCCAAAACGTCCCGATAAACCTGCGCGTGCAGGTTGTGCGGCACCGCCACGTAAAGGACCTCGACATCGGCCCGGTCCAGGAGCCGGCGGTAATCGGGTGTTACCAGGGTACGCCCATCGTCAAACCATTCGAGCGCCCCCGGGTTCACGTCGGCAACCCCCACCAGCCGCGGTTCCACGGTGACGTCCGTCATTGCGGCCCAGCGCGCAAAGCCGCTCGCGATTTCACGGCCCATCAAGCCGCCGCCGACGATGCCGATGCCCACCGGCCGCCGTTTCATGGCGGGCCGCCTTTCCACGCCCGGGAGGAACTGAATAACCTGCTCATGGTTTAAGACCTGCTCATGGTTTAAAGAAAAGGTCGCGAAAGCCGCATCCCTCGCCCTCCCGCAGGCATTCGGCAAGGGACTTTACGCCAACCGAACTTGTCGGATCCGTCAACGAGGCAGCCGCGGCGCACACGCCGTATTTCAGCGCTGCTTCCATCGGTTGTTTCTGATGCAAACCCAAAAGCACGCCGGCCGCAAACGCGTCGCCTGCCCCCACCATCCCGGCAATCCGGGATTGCGGCAGTTTGACGCTGCCCTGGGTCAATGCGTCGCCCTCGGCCCCGACCGCAACGGCACCCTCAGGGAAGTGGATCACCACCCATTCGCGCACTCCCGCTTTTAGTAAATGCCGGGCCGCTTGCCGGGCCGCATCGAGGTTGATGCCATGAGCGCGCACCAGACTTATCCCCGTCGTGCGTTCCGCTTCAAACTCGTTCAGCAGGCAATAGTCGCAATGCTTGAGTGCCGGTCGCACGATTTCCGGAAAGCGGTCGCTGTCTTCACTGACGACGTCGATGCTGGTTTTAAGGCCCGCCCGTTGAGCACGCGCCAGGAGCGCGGCCGCCGCAGTGCCGTACACTGAATCCGGCTGATCAAGGCGGTCGAGCAACAACAGGTAGCCGAGGTAGAAGATACGGGCATGGCTTGCCGTGAAATCGAAGTGCGCGGAATCGAGCAACGCGTTGGCGCCGCGCTGGTGAAAAAAAGTCCTGCGCCCCGTGGATCGCACCGTCATTACATCGGTGTACGACGTCGGCGCTACCGTAGAAACCTGCAGTTGCCCGGTGTCAATGCCGTTCGCGCAACAGTCGGCAACGATGGATTCGCCGGCAGGATCTGACCCCACCAAACCGACGGCAGACAACGGAAACGGCGCTTGCAGCCGGGCCAGGTCAATAAGCAGGTTGTAAGGACCACCGCCATTGCACGACGTCTCCTGAAGGATGTTGGCAAGGGCGTCTTGCGCCGGGTACACGTCAATGATTTTCGAACGATCAACAATAAAGTTGCCGCCCGCCAAAATGCCACTCCGGTCCGTCATTGGCTCCGAATCAAATGCCACAAATCAAAAGATGGAAAGGTGCCATAAATTGAAGAGATGAGGTCGGCCAGGAATCAAGAAATCCAAAAACGGCAAAAATCAAAGCAAGGATTTCACGTGGCACCGGCAGAAAGCAGTTCCACCGTGAAGTTGGCGCCCCGCCCACGACCAGCCCTGGCCGCCCTCAACTGCCCACCATGAGCCTGCACAGTCGCGCGTGAAATCGCCAGTCCCGGGCCCAGCCCCCCATAACGACGCACCACTTCGGTACTACCTTGTTCGAACGGATCAAAAAATCGGGACGGTGAGCGGTCACCCACACGGCTTCCGGGCCGGCCGCCATCTCTTCGGCAAGCGCCACCAAAGCCCGGTTCTCGGCCTTGACGTCCAGCCGTCGCGCCGGACGCTGCCCAAGCTCTGCGGTTAAGAGGGTTTGATCGACGTGGGACACGGCGCCGAAAGGATCGTCCGGAAGGTGTCGGCTGGCCTTCTCCAAAGCCGGTTGCTGAATTGTCCGACGTTAACAGCGGCCGCCTGCCTTGCGTGAGGCCGCAGGAGCACGTGCCCGTTCCGGGGCCAAGTGCCTCCGGCCCCTCGGAAGCTTTTAGTATTTTCGAAAAATATAGCACGCAGCAGCACGTTTATTTTACCGCCTTCCCCTAAGAGGTCGTCCTCTTTTGACGTAGTTCAATCCAGGGCATCGCCCGTTTTCGGAAAACGGGCGGGGTTGCGCATGCGGCTTAGCACTAATTACGGTGCGGTGTGGATCGGTGGGCCAGGACGGCAGGAAGACGGGCCTTGAAAATTTACCAACCAGACAAATCGACACCCACGGATACCGGAGCAATGTCTTCCGCTCCAAACGGTCCTGAGCTGAGCGAGGCCGCGTTCATCCCGGACCCATTGGACAACAACTCCCGGCTCTACAAGACCGGGGACCTTTGCAAAAAGCGTCCTGATGGCAGTCTCGATAACGGCAAACGCGCGGACCACGCGCTCGAAAATCCAATCGCCGCGCCGTGCGATCAGCCGCTGCAGGGACGCGCGCCCGCCGAGCAGCTCGAATATTGGCGGCGTCAACTCGAAGGCGCGCCGGAGCGGCTCGAATTGCCCACGGATTTTCCGCGGCCAGCGCCGCTGCGGCATCGGGAAGCCGAGGTGCAGTTCGACCTGGAGCCAGAGCTCGCGAGCCGGCTGCGCGTCCTGGCGCAAAGGGGTCAGGGTACCTTTTTCATGGTGCTCGCCGCAGCATTCAACATCATCCTGCACCGTTACAGCGGCCAGCGGGACATCTGTCTCGGCACGCTGGTGGCAAACCGTCCACACAGCAACCTGGCGGGAACCGCGGGGGTGTTCCTCAACACGGTCGTGTTGCGCACCCGGATCGGTGTGGGAGCTACCTTCGGCAGCCTGTTGGGCGAAGTCCAGCGCACGACGGTCGGGGCGTTGGCGAACCAGGAAACACCGTTTGAGTATCTGGCCGAGCAGTTGCAGCCGCGGCGAAGCCTCGATCATCACCCGCTGTTTCAGGTGATGCTCAATCTGGTCAGCACACGCGAGGAAGCACTGAGCCTGGAAGGGTTACGCGTCGGGCGTTTGAAAACCGCACCGGGGCTGCTCGCGATGTTTGACATGAGTCTTTCGCTCACCAAGAGCGACCGGGACGGCTGGGAGGGGCGCTTTGCATACAACGCGGAACTCTTCTCGGAGCGGACGATGACGTTCCTCTCGGAGTGCTTCCTGATTCTGCTCCGGCGGGTAGTCGAAGAGCCCGACGCGCCGTTGGCGGAACTTTCCGTGCTCGGGGCTGGATGGGCGGAACGCGTCGGCGCCGTGTGCCGGCCTCGGCCGACGGGGTTGCCGGTACGTTTTGGCGACATCGAGCAGTCGATCCCGCAACGGTTTGCCGAACAGGTGCTCCGCCACCCCCAGCGGATGGCGGTGCGCGGGCCCGGCGGCGGCACGACGTACGCCGAGCTCGATCGCGAGGCGCGGCGCGTGGCGGCCGAAGTGCTCGCGATCCCGGCGGCTCCGCGCGTCGCCGTGCTGCTTTCGCACGACGCCAGCATAGCCGTAGGGTTGCTCGGCGTTTTGATGGCCGGGCGCGCGTATGTGCCGCTCGACCCGGCGCAGCCCGCGAGCCGGCTGGCCTACATTCTGGCCGATACCGGTGTTTCCATCCTCGTCTGCACGCGTGCATTGCGTCCGCTCGCGGAAAAGCTGGCTGGCAACGAGCGAACACTCATTGAGCTGGAAGCAATGACGGCGGCTCCCCTGCCCAACCTGCCGGTGACGGCACCCGGCAGCATTGCGTACGTGCTCTACACCTCCGGCTCCACGGGACTTCCTAAGGGGGTAATCCAGAGCCACCGCAACGTGCTCCACTTCATGCGCGAATACACCGAAAACCTTGCGTTGACTGCGGATGACCGCCTGATCCAGGTGGCGTCGTATGCCTTCGACGCCGGCGTCATGGACATTTTTGGAGCGCTGCTCAACGGCGCCACGCTTTACCCGGTAAATCTGCGGAGCACGAGCCCGGAAGACGCATGTGCCTGGCTAGCGCAGGAAGAAATTTCCATCCTGCACGTAACTCCAACGGTTTTCCGCGTATTGACCGCCGCGCTGACGATCCCCCTTCCGAACGTAAGGCTGGTGGTGCTCGGCGGTGAGGCAGCGCTCCGCAGCGACGTCGAAGCCTTCCGCCGCTGCTTCAGCCCCGAATGCCTTCTTGTAAACGGTCTCGGTCCAACCGAATCGACGGTGACGCTGCAATTTTTCCTCGATGCCACCACGCCCGTGTGGCGGCCGGGCGTGCCGGTCGGCTATCCCGTCGGCAATACGGAGGTCGTGCTTCGCGACGCAGAAGGCGAGACCACCGAGTTGTACGGCGAAATCGTGATCCGCAGCGCGCACGTGGCCCTGGGATACTGGGGACTAGAATCGGATCGCTTCAGCGACGATCCGCACCATGCTGGCAAACGGCTTTATCGCACTGGCGACCTCGCCCGGCTCCTGCCCGACGGCAGCCTCGAATCGCTCGGGCGCCGGGACGGGCAGGTTAAGCTCCGCGGCTTCCGGATTGAACTGGGCGAAATCGAGGCGGTGCTGCGCGCGCACCCCGGTGTGCGCGAGGCCGCCGTGACACTTTTCCACCCCGACGACCCGGCGCCGGAGACCGAGCCGCAGCTGGCTGCATACGTCTGCGGCGAATTCCGGATGGAGGAACTGAAGGCGCACGCGTGGGAGCGCCTGCCGGAGTATATGGTGCCGAGGGCATTCGTGGAATTAGCGGGCTTGCCCAGGTCCGTGAACGGCAAGCTGGACCGGCGCGCCCTGCCAAAACCGGCGACCACGATTGGCAAGACAACCGTTCCGCCCCGAAACGCGGCCGAGACAAAGCTGGTCGCCATGTGGGAAAAAGTACTCGCGGTGCAGCCGATCGGTGTGACCGACAACTTCTTCGAACTGGGCGGCAACTCGCTGACGGCCGTACGGCTGTTCATGGAGGTCCGCCGGGTTTTCGGCAGCCATTTGCCCCTGAGCACGTTGTTTCAGGCACCCACCGCTGAGCAATTGGCGCAACGACTGGCAGCCCTAAATCCAGAAAAAGATTGGGCCCCGGTCGTGGCCGTGCAACTGCAAGGCAATCGCCCGCCCTTTTTCGGGATTCATGCCGGCCTGGGCGACGTGCTTTTCTACCGCGCACTGAGCCGGGGGCTGGGCACGGACCAACCCTTCTACGGCATTCAATCCCAAGGCCTGGATGGCAAGCCGATGGCGCGGACCTCAATGGAATCGATCGCGGCGTATTACTGCGAACACCTGCGCAAGGTTCAACCGCACGGGCCCTACCTGCTCGGTGGCTATTCGTTCGGCGGGCTGGCGGCCTACGAAATCGCCCGCCTGCTCCGTGCCGCCGGCGAAGAAGTCGCCTTGTTGGCGCTCTTTGATACCGACAACCCGGCCAGGCCGCCGCGCCTCCGTTCCTACACCGAGCGGATCCGGAACGCCGTGCGAAACCCGGCAGCCTTCCGTCCCGACCGCATTCTGCAGTTCCTGGCGCGCCGGATGCGGGGTAAAGCGGGCGACGTGCTGCTCAGGGTGAGCGAGGCCTACCGCCGCGCTGCCATGCGGCTGTGGAGCAACGATGCCGGCAGCGCGGCCAAAGAAGCCGTCGATGTCGCGGTCGTGACGGTCCATCAGCGCGCTGCGCTGGCCTACCGACCGTTACCGTATGACGGCAAACTGGTTCTCCTGCGGGCACTGGATCAGGGCACCGCCTACCTCATGGAGCCGGATTTAGGCTGGGGGACCCTCGTCGGCGGGGCAATAGAGATCTATGATGTGCCGGGCGATCATTGGTCGCTATTCGAGGACGAAAACATCCCGATTATGGCTAAGGTCCTGGAGCAAAGCATCCACTCTGCCTTGTTGACCGACGTTGCCCAGTCACAACCCGCAGAACCCAATCGACCAGGACCTCCCCGAAGCGCGGGGACAAGGACCGGTGACCCTTAAGAACGTTCTCCATCACATGCTGGCTTGAGGCGGTCGTCCTTTTCTTTCCGCAAAGGGGTGCTGCCAACGGCATCACGGTACCATCTGCCAAAAGTCTGTTCCGGAAAAAAACCAGGGTGGGTGGCGGCGGGGTCCGGCAGGGTCGGCTGGCCCTTGCCGACCGCTCCGTGCAACGTGATCGCCCTTTAGCCCCGTTCGCGTAGGGAGGAAGCGACCTGCCGATGGGCTTTCACGCCGGTACCCCGGTCACGAAGGGACTCGCCGCCCATAGGCGTTAACTTAGACCAGACCGAGATCTCCAAGCGCCGCAAACGCCCCCTCCCGGACCGGTCCTTCAGGATCAAAGAATTGGAGCCTAGGGGATTCGAACCCCTGACCTCCTCAATGCCATTGAGGCGCTCTACCAACTGAGCTAAGACCCCTTCTTTTCTGCAGGGAGTCAAACGGTAATCCGGTCGTCGCGAAAGGAAAGAAAATATTTTGCTCCGGGGCAGGCCGTCAGCGCCCCCGCTCCCAGGGCAATTGACCCTGGCGCCAGAAAGTCCCGGTTCGGCAAGGCCGGCGATCGCTCGTCGACCGGGGCAACGGGTAAATGCCACGAATCAAAGAACCGAAGAATGCCACAAATGGCAGTTCTTCTCTGGGTCAGCCATTTGTGGCACCCTTTCATCTTTCGGCTTGTGGCATGCCTTAGGCCACGTCACCCAGTGCGGTCGACAGGGACTGCCGACCCACCAGGCCACGTTGGCTCATTTCGGAACAGACTTTCGATAAACGGTATTTTGACAAACGGTATAGTGAAAACAGTGAACGCCGCCCTGCCACCCCCGTTGCCCTCCCCGCCGGCACGCCGGCGTCCACTGTTTCTGGCGGGCTGTGCAGCCGGCTGCCTAGGCGTCTTCCTGGCCTTCATCTTAGGAGCCGCCCTCCTGGTGCTGGCCGCCTTGCAACTGCCGCCCTTCGATCCCAAGCTGCCGCGTGGAGCGCTGCCCGTGCCCCGTGAATACGTCGGCACCTGGCAGTCAGTCGATGACCCCTCGAGTACGCTTACCATCCATCCGGACGGCAAAGGCGATTGCGACATTCACCATCGCGGCGGCGCTTACCGTATGCTGGGCGGCCGCATCCATTACGATCCCGCCCACCGCCTTTTGTCGCTGAAATTCCTGATTTTCGGTCCTTCCTGGCACGTCGATGATCCGCCGCACGCGGCAGAACACGGTTCGGAAATGAAACTGAATGGGCGCCCTTACCGCCGAATCGGGAACGTAACCGAGCCGGGCGAGACCCGAATTCACCTGCTCCGCGATGAAACGATGCGGAACTTGCGACTTCTTCGCAATCCGTTCACGAAGGCAATGAACCCTCGACAGCCACCGGCTGCACGGCTAAATGGACTCGGATTCCTTGCCGCACCTGCCACCTGCCGTACCCGATCTGCTTATGGTTAAAGCTTTCCGTGATTTAAAGGAAAACGAAGTGCTTGCCCTTGCGATCTCGCTCGAAGAAGAGGACGGGCGGATTTATGGCGAATTCGCGGAACGGGTAAGACACGAGTTTCCCGCTACCGCCTCCGTCCTGGCCGGACTACGCGCAGAAGAGGCGGGCCATCGTCGAATGCTGCTCGACCTTTACGAGCGCCGGTTCGGCGACTTCATTCCGTTGATCCGCCGTCAGGACGTTCGCGGCTTTGTCCATCGGCGCCCCATTTGGCTCAACCAAAGCCTGGGGCTTTCACAGATCCGGTCTGCGGTGCAAACGATGGAGTCCGAAACACGCCGGTTTTACCAGCAGGCTCAGCAAAAGGCGCGGACGCCGGAAATTCGAAAATTGCTGGGTGACCTGGCGGAATCGGAAAAAGCTCATGAAGATCTGGCGATAGACATCCGCCAGAAGAAAACGGAAGCGGGCGAATTCCGTTTGGAGGATGAAGCCCGACGCAAGCTGTTTGTGCTGCAGGTGGTGCAACCCGGGCTGGCTGGACTCATGGACGGCTCCGTGTCTACCCTGGCGCCGGTGTTTGCGGCTGCTTTTGCAACCAAGAACAGTTGGGACGCATTCCTGGTGGGTTTAGCTGCCTCGATTGGAGCCGGCATCAGCATGGGATTCGCCGAGGCCCTTTCCGACGACGGCGCCCTGAGCGGGCGCGGCAAGCCGCTGCTCCGCGGCGGGGTTTGCGGGCTGATGACCACAGCCGGGGGGATCGGCCACACGATCCCGTACCTGATTCCGAGCTTTTACGTGGCCACGTGGGTCGCCGTTGCCGTGGTGGCGGTGGAGCTGATTGCCATTGCCTACATTCGCAACCACTTCATGGACACGCCGCTGCTGGCGGCTCTTTTCCAAGTTGTTCTCGGTGGCGTGCTGGTGTTTATCGCCGGCATCATCATAGGGTCGTTTTAAGCCGGTGGCGTGCCCGAAGCCAACTGCCGCCGCTGATTGCTTCGGTTCAGGGGTCCACTCCGAAACCGACCACCGCCACGAACTCGAAAAAATCTTCGTGATCGGTAAACGTGAGGTCGCCGCCCGTGCCTGCCTCTGAAACCCAGACGTCTTTTGAGCAAGCGTTGTTCTCCACCAGGAATGCGTAGTAACTTCCGCGACCGTCCTCCGCGAAGGGAAGCCCCGTTTCACGGTTAAATTCTTCACGGCCATCCCACATGGAAAACTGGCTGTCCGGGTCCGGCGAGAGGATCGTCACCGTTCCAATTTCGCCGGCACCGAATTTCCTCAAGAAATAGCGGTACTCGTCCGGGAAGCGAAATCCCGCCTTTTTCTCGAGCTTGGCTAAAGCATCTTCCTTGAGGGGCTCCTCCCGGATCAGGTAATCGGAGCTGAGCTGTTCCGGGTCTTCTTCCCGGATCTCTTTGATGAGGTCGTCAAACTCTTCCTGGGTCATAATGAACGTTGGGATAAATGGCACCTTTATTCGCGGCGGCAAGGAGGAAAACGCGGGCCACGGACTGGCTGGCCGTCTGCCTTTCGCGGCGGCTTCGACGCGACCATGAAACACGGACCGGGTCGGCCTTCGAGGTGCCCGGACTCGGCGGTTGCCGCTAAAATTTTGAGCAGTTTTCACCAAACTGTGTGCTTCTCTGTTGATTCTTTGCCACTCACCGAAACTTTGCCGGCGCGAGCGCTTGGCTTCGGTCGGCTGACGGTGGCTGCCTTGCCCGCCGCCCACCCTTGGTCAGCTAGAGCGATTGTCAACAACCCACTCTGGGAGAGGACTGGTCTACCCGCTAAAAGACGCGTGTGGGACGCCGGGGCGCGAATGCATAAGTTTCACACCCGCAAGCCTGGCACGGTGTATGCTCTCCTTGCGAGGCGACGTGGGTCGGGAAGGGGTCTGAAAGTAAGCTTGCGTGCGGGCGTGAGGGGTTCAATGCCAACGTTTAGGGATTCAGGGTCAGGTCGGCTTGGACGCGCCACAGGTGAGCGTACAGCGAGGAGGTGGACTTGGAGGGAGTCTTACCTCCTCGCTCTTTTTTTCCGTTGCCGACGCAGGAACCCGGCATGAAAAAAATTGAGGCGATTATCAAGCCATTCAAGCTGGAGGAGGTGCAATCCGGGTTGGCCGAACTGGGCATTCTTGGAATGACGGTCAGCGAAGTCCGCGGGCCAGGGTTGAAAAAGGCAGGTCTCAACAACCGGCACGTGGTGGACACTCCCCTTTTCCTTCCAAAGCTCAAAGTTGAATTGATCGTAAAAAACGAATTGCTAGCCCTGGCGGTTACTGCCATAAAGCAGTGCGCACGAACGGGAAACAAGGGAGACGGCAAGATATTTGTGCAAGATCTCCTTGAGGTGATCCGCATCCGTACAGAAGAGCGCGGAGACCAAGCCATTTAAGGCGGTCGTTCGGATTCCCCTTCCCGCACGGAGCTCAGGTAAGCATATTTTGAATACTTATGACCCCCTCAGAAGTCACCCAGCTGATTGCCGAAAAGGGCATCAAACTCATCGATTTTAAGTTCACCGATCTACTCGGCACTTGGCAGCATTTTACGACCACGCTGACGGAATACAGTGAGGACATCTTTGAGGATGGCCTTGGATTTGACGGCTCCAGCATCCGGGGCTGGCGGGCGATCAATGCGAGTGACATGTTGGTGATCCCAGACGCCTCTACGGCTTGGGTCGACATCTTCAACACCGAGCCCACGCTTAGTTTCATTTGCACGATCAAAGATCCCATTACCCATGAGCCGTATGACCGCGACCCGCGGGGCATCGCGGAAAAGGTCGAAGCCTACCTGAAAAGCACTGGAATTGCGGACACGGCTTTTTTCGGACCGGAAGCCGAGTTCTTTATCTTCGACGACGTTCGTTACGACTACACGGCCAACAGTTCTTTCCATAGCGTCGACAGTGCCGAAGGCATATGGAACAGCGCCCGTGAAGAGTTCCCCAACCTCGGTTACAAGATCCGCCACAAGGAAGGTTATTTTCCCGTTTCGCCGGCGGACACACTCCAGGACCTGCGGAACGAAATGTGCCTGGAGATGGAAAAGGCCGGCGTTCCCATCGAGCGCCAACACCATGAGGTCGCAACCGCGGGTCAAGCCGAGATCGACATCCGCTTCGCGCCGCTCAAGCTGATGGGCGATCACATGATGTATTACAAGTACATCGTCAAGAACGTCGCCAAAAAGTACAACAAAGTTGTTACCTTTATGCCAAAGCCGTTGTTTGGCGACAACGGTTCGGGCATGCATACCCACCAATCGCTTTGGAAGGACGGCAAACCGCTGTTTGCGGGTGATCGTTATGCCGGCCTGAGCGAGATGGCATTATTTTACATCGGTGGCATTCTGAAGCACGCACGGGCGTTGACGGCACTGACAAACCCTACCACCAACAGCTACAAGCGGCTGGTCCCAGGTTATGAAGCACCCGTCAACCTTGCGTATTCGGCGCGGAACCGTTCTGCTTCGATCCGCATTCCTACCTACTCGGCGAACCCGAAAGCGAAACGCGTGGAGTTCCGCACGCCCGATCCGGCCGCAAACCCCTACATTGCTTTTGCGGCTTTGCTGCTGGCAGGACTGGACGGCATCCAGAACCGGATCGACCCCGGAGATCCCCTCGACAAGAACCTTTACGAACTTCCACCGGAGGAACTCGCGCAGGTGCCAAGCGTTCCCGATTCTTTGCTGGGAGCAGTCGAAGCCCTTGAGGCGGACCACGAGTTCCTGCTGAAAGGCGACGTCTTCAGCAGCGATTTCATTGAGAATTGGATCGAGCTGAAGAAAAAGGAGTACGATGCCCTGCGGCTGCGCCCGCACCCGTACGAGTTCTTCATGTATTTCGACCTGTAATTTCTGCTTCGTATTTCAGCGCCTGGCTGGCGGCGTTGTATGCTGACGCGGCCCGGCAGGGCGGTGAGTCCCTTTCCCGCCGGGCAGGCCGGCTGGCGTAGGGTAGCGCTTCCCGGAAGGCCCGCCCGGAAACGCCCCCTGACCCGACCGATCGGACGGACGCCATCCCCGCGAGCGCTTGGGGACAAACTCCCCTACCGGAGGTCGCGTCGGGACACGCGACCCAATCGGGGAGGCCACCCCGATAGCCCGGCGGCGCAGGGACTCGCCGCGCTACCAATCCCGACACGCCGTTACCCCGACACCTTCTTCCCAGCCGCATTACACGATGACAAGGTCGACTCCGGGCAGGTCGTGCATGAGTTCGTCATGCAACGGCTGCTCGAACCATTTCCGGCGCTTGCCCGGCCGGCCGAGCACCACGTGCGTGATCCCGTACTCGCGTGCGAAGGAGACCAGTGCTTCCGCTACATTTTCGTGCTTGAGCGAGATCACGAGTCCACCCATCGTGTGGGCCATCTGCAACGTGTCCGCCACGCGACGCTGAACTTCGGCATCGATGTTCGTGGCCGACTCTTTTTGGGTTCGCACGTAAACCGCGTACCACTGGGCGTTAAGCTGCGTCGCCAGGCGAGCTGTTTTACGGAGCAAACGCCCGGGTTCCGGACCGCGGCTGCTGACTGCGACCATCACCTGGCCTAACGCGCTGAGGCCATCACCCCCGCCCTGCTCCGTCGTCAGCCGCTGTTTGCGGTCAAGGATATTCGCCGTCTCACTCAGGGTCATCTCGCGCAGACGGGTCAGGTTGCGTTCCGTGAAAAAATTGGCTAAGGCAGTTTCAACGCGCTCTTTCGAGTAGATTTTCCCAGCAATCAACCGTTCCTGCAGGTCCTCTGCAGCCAGGTCGATGTTCACGATCTGGTCGGCCTGGGCGATGATTTCGTCCGGCACCCGTTCCTTTACTTTCACGCCCGTGGACTCTTCCACGATGTTGTAAAGGGACTCGAAATGCTGAACGTTGACGGTGGTGATAACGTTGACGCCGACCCGGAGAAGTTCCTGCACGTCCTCGTAGCGTTTCCGGTTCCGGCTTTGCGGTGCGTTCGTGTGCGCCAGCTCATCCACCAGTGCCACCGTCGGTTTTCGGGCCAGGACGGCGTCAACGTCCATTTCGCGCAGGGTCATCCCATGGTACTGAACTTCCAGCGGCGGAACGATTTCCAGCTCGCCGATTTGGGCCGTGGTCTCAGGGCGCGCATGGGGCTCGACGTACCCGATCACCACGTCTACCCCCTGACGTTTCAGCCGGTTACCTTCCACCAACATCTGGTAAGTTTTGCCGACCCCCGGACAAGGACCAAGGTAGATCTTCAATTTACCCAACTGCTGACGCCGGATGATCGATAAAAAATCATCCGCCGTCGGGCGCAGCTTGACATCCTCCATGGTCATGGGTGTGCAGGACCGGCCTTATTTCCCGCTGCCGTCAAGACTGAGGTTCAACTTCAGGACGTTCACACCCGTTTCACCGCCCAGAAAACCAAATGCAGGTCGCTCGGTGGCTTTTTCGACCGCCGCATTAACCGCCTCCAGAGGCAGGTTCCGCTCCTTTGCCACGCGCGGCACCTGCAATTTCGCATTTTCCGGGCTGATGTGCGGGTCCAGACCGCTTCCTGAGGAAGTAACGGCATCGGCCGGCACCAGCGCATCCGCGGCAAGGTTGTTCTCCTGCCGGTAGGCGGCAACGGCGGCCTTAATGGAGTCCATCAGCTTTTGTGACGTTGGTCCGAGGTTGGTGCCGCCTGAACTCGTGGGATCATAACCCGTGCCGGCCGCGGAAGGGCGGGGATGAAAGTACTTGGCCCCGCTGAACCCTTGGCCCAACAATTCAGAGCCAACGACTTGCCCATTTACCTGGACCAGGCTGCCGTTGGCCTGGTGCGGAAAGGCGACTTGGGCAATTGCCCAGATCACGACCGGGTAAACCCCGGACACGAGAACGGCCAGCCCCACGGTGGCGAGGATAGAAATACGCAGCTGTTGTAAAAAGGTTTTCATGTGCCTTAAGCGAGGTGGATCGCGGTGATAATGACGTCGATGGCTTTGATGCCCACGAACGGAAGCAGAATGCCGCCAAGTCCGTAGATAAGAAGGTTCCGCGCCAGGATGCGCGCCGCTCCGAAAGGCCGGAACTTAACGCCTTTCAGGGCCAGCGGAATCAGCGCGATGATGATGAGCGCGTTGAAGATAACGGCGCTGAGGATCGCGCTCTGGGGCGACTTCAACAGCATAACGTTAAGGGGCGCAATTTGCGGGAACGTTCCGACCAACATGGCGGGAACGATCGCAAAATATTTCGCCACGTCATTCGCAATAGAAAACGTGGTCAGGGCACCGCGAGTGATCAGCAACTGTTTGCCGATCTCGACGACCTCAATCAATTTGGTTGGGTTGGAATCGAGATCGACCATGTTACCGGCTTCCTTCGCCGCCTGGGTGCCGGTGTTCATGGCCATGCCCACGTCGGCCTGGGCCAGGGCAGGCGCGTCGTTGGTGCCGTCCCCTGTCATGGCGACGAGGTGGCCCGCCTGCTGTTCCTTCCGACAAAGCGCGAGTTTGTCCTCCGGTCGTGCTTCCGCCAGGAAGTCATCCACGCCGGCTTCCTTGGCGATGGCGGCGGCAGTCAACGGGTTGTCCCCGGTGATCATCACGGTGCGAATGCCCATGGCCCGGAACCGTTCGAAACGGTCCGCCAAACCTGGTTTGACGATGTCTTTCAGGTGAATGGTGCCAAGCACCTGTGCGCGGGTGGCTACCACCAGGGGAGTGCCGCCGGAACTCGAAATGTTCCGCACCGCCTCTCCAACGGCTGCCGGGGCCGGGCTGCCCACAAACTTCAAAACGGAATCGGCTGCCCCTTTCCGGTAACTGACCCCATCCAGGTCCACGCCGCTCATCCGGGTTTGGGCCGTGAACGGCACCCATGTGGCCTTTCCGTTGAGGTCACGCTCACGCACGCCAAGGCTCCGCGCAAGGGTCACGATGCTCCGGCCCTCGGGGGTTTCATCGGCCAGGGAGGCCAACTGCGCCGCTTCTGCGAGTTGTTGTTTGGTTGTTCCCGGGGCGGGGATGAAATCCGTGGCCTGCCGGTTGCCGATGGTAATCGTGCCGGTCTTGTCCAGCAAAAGCACATCCACGTCACCAGCGGCTTCGACCGAGCGCCCGCTCATCGCCAGCACGTTTTTTTGGACCAGGCGGTCGATGCCCGCGATGCCGATGGCGCTCAGCAATCCGCCGATGGTGGTCGGGATCAGGCAGACCAGCAGCGCTACCAACACCGGAATGGGGAACTCGACCTTAGCAGCAAAGCCGAACGCCTTCAGGGAGATCATCGCAATCAGGAAGATGACCGTAAGGGCGGAAAGCAGGATCGTCAGCGCGATCTCGTTTGGCGTTTTCTGGCGCACCGCGCCTTCCACGAGGGCAATCATCCGGTCAATGAAGGTTTCACCCGGGTTGGAGGTGATTTGTATCTTGACCTCGTCTGACAACACCCTGGTGCCGCCCGTCACGGCACTGCGGTCGCCGCCCGACTCCCGCACCACGGGGGCCGACTCACCCGTGATGGCCGACTCGTCGACGGAGGCTGCCCCTTCGATCACTTCACCATCGCCTGGGATGAGTTCCCCGGCGAGGACCATCACGACGTCGCCTTTGCGCAGCTGTTCCGCGCTGATGCGTTCCAGTGTGCCCTGCGCATTGAAGCGGTTGGCAAAGGTTTGTGTCCGCGTGGCCCGCAACGCCTTCGCTTGCGCCTTTCCGCGTCCCTCTGCCATGGCCTCGGCGAAATTGGCGAACAGCACCGTAAACCAAAGCCAAAGGGTGATTTGCAACTGAAAGCCCCGGTCCGCCCCGTGGCCCATCAGGAGCAGCACGGTGGTGATGGCCGCACCTACCTCGGTGACGAACATGACCGGATTCTTAGCCAGGGTCACCGGGTTAAGCTTCTTGAAAGAGTCGGCAATCGCCGGCCCGATGATGGACGGATCAAAAATCGAATGAGTTTTAACTGCCATAACAATTCAGATAAACGGTTCCAAACAAAGCCTGGTTAGTAGAGTTTCCCGCCCAACATGAGGAAGTGCTCCAGCACAGGAGTCAACGTGAGCACCGGCAGGAAAGTTAGTGCTCCCACCAGAAAAACGGTGCCGATTAAGAGCGTGACAAAGATCCCGCCGTGAACCGGGAACGAACCGGCCGAAGCGGGCACAAGCCGTTTTCGCGCCAGCGAACCAGCCAGGGCCATGACCGGGATGATCATGCCGAACCGGCCGATCAGCATGGCCAGGCCAAGGGTGACGTCGTAGTGCGGGTCATTGTTTGCAGGATTGGCCGTCAACCCGGCGAACGCGCTTCCGTTATTGCCGGTGGCTGAACTGTACGCGTAAAGAATCTCGGACAAGCCGTGCGGCCCGGAGTTGTTGGTCCCGCCCTGACCCCAGGCGCTAAGGACGCCCCACCCGGAAAAGCCCAGGATGGAAAACGACATCAGCAGAATCGCGATCGACGCCATCTTGATGTCGTAAGCCTCGATTTTCTTGCCGAGGTATTCCGGGGTGCGGCCCACCATCAGGCCGGCAATGAAGACGGCCATAATTACAAAAAGGAGCATTCCGTACAGGCCTGCGCCAACCCCGCCAAAGATCACTTCACCCAGCTGGATGTTGAACAGGGGCACGAACCCGCCCAGGGGCGTGAAGGAGTCGTGCATGGAGTTGACGGCGCCGCAGGAAGCGTCGGTGGTCACGGTCGCAAACAACGCGGAGTTGAAGATGCCGAACCGCACCTCTTTACCCTCCATGTTCCCTCCTGCCGGGTCAACCCCGAGTGCGTGCGCCATTGGATTGCCGGCCGCCTCGGCCCACCAGCAGAGCAGAAGGCCGGCCAGGAAAACCAGGGCCATGGCCGACCAGACGGTCCACCCGTGCTTCTGGTTTTTCACCATCCGGCCGAGGTAGTAGGTCAGCGCACTCGGAATGGCGAAAATGGAAAGAATTTGAATCCAGTTGGAGAGGGGCGTCGGGTTCTCGAACGGATGCGCGGCGTTCGCATTCATGAAACCCCCGCCGTTCGTGCCCAGCATCTTGATCGCGATCTGGGAGGCAACCGGCCCTTCCGCGATGCTTTGCGTGTCGACTTTCTGGTCCACCATGACCGGGTCGCCTTTCGCATCCTTTACCGGGTTGCCCGCATCGTCCTTCTTCGGAACCTGCACGGTTTGGGCCTCAACGACCTTGGCGGTGTCATACGCCTTGAAGTTCTGTACTACCCCTTGGGAAACCAGGAAAATGGCATAGACGACGGAAAGCGGAATCAGCAGGTAGTAATGCAGCCGGACAAGGTCCACCCAGAAATTACCCAGCGTCTTGGCCGAATGCCTGGCGATGCCGCGGACCAGGGCGGCGGCGATCGAGATGCCGACTGCGGCCGACCAGAAGTTGTGTGACGCCAGCGCCACCATCTGGGAAAGGTAGCTCATGGTCGATTCGCCGGAGTAACTTTGCCAGTTCGTGTTCGTGGTGAAACTCGCCGCGGTGTTAAAGGAAAGGTGGTCTGCCACCTGCCCGAAACCTTGCGGGTTCAGCGGAAGTAACTGCTGGAACCGCAGGATCAGGTAACTCCAGATCATCGTGACCACACTGAAAATAAGGAAAGCGAACGAATACAACTTCCAATCCTGTTCTTCTTCCGGCCGCACCCCGAACAGCCGGTAAGTGAGTCGCTCGAGTGGCCGGACCACCGGGTCCAGCCAGGTGCGTCCCTGCGGATCCAACACCTGCATCAGGTAAAGGCCGAGCGGTTTTGTAATGAGCAACAGAACGCCGAGGAAAAGGACGGTCTGAATCCAACCGGTGATGTTCATAAAAGGAGTTCTGGGAACCTAGAATTTCTCGGGACGAAGAATCGATGCAATCAGGTAAATAATAAGGAGGAGGGCGACGACGCCGACAATGATGTTTTCCATTTGTATGACCCGTTAAATTTTGTCGCAGGCGTAAACAAATGCGCCCAGTACGGCAAAGGAGAGAATGGTTAGTCCGAGGTAGATGATTTCTGACATGGCTGGTGATTCAGGGTAAAAAGTTATTCTTTGCCGAGGTGGACCGGTTCCTCGCTTTTCCCAAACTGGTCTAACTCGAAGATCCGCCTCATGTTCTGTTGGGCGCCTTCGTTTTGCCGGTCGAGCCAGATGGAACGGCCGTAGAACTTTCGGGCCTTTTTCAAGTCACCCTTTAATTCGGCAATAACCCCGCCCAGGTTAAATGCCTCGGCGGAACGGTCGTTCAGTTCGAGGGTCCGCAACAGGTAGGTGTGCGCCGCATCCAGGTTTTGCAACCGGATCAGCCGCCGGGCGGTCGCAAGGTGAGCTTCGAAATCGTCCCGGTGGGCAAGGTGGTGGTGTTCCCGTTCACGTCCAACGATCTCGGCAACGAGGCGCCGCAGGTCGGCGGGCCGCAACGGTTTCTGCAGGAAATCAATTGCCCCCAGTTTCATGGCCTTGACAGCCTGGGGGACTTCGCTGTAGGCCGTGATCATGATGGCAGGGGTGGGAATGCCCTCTTCCCGCATGACGCGAAGAAGTTCCAGACCGTCCGTGCCGGGCATGCGCAGATCCAGGATCGCAAGGTCAAAGAACTGGTTCTGCAGCTTGATGACGGCCTGCTCGGCGGAGGCCGCCTCGGTAACGGCATAGCCATCGATCTGCAGCGTCAGGCGGTAATTCAACCGAACGTTGGGTTCGTCATCGACAATCAGGATTTGCTTCATACCAACGGTCCTTCCACGGCGGGGAGGTCGAAATAAAAGCGGGTGTATTGCCCGGGAACGCTTTCTACGGAGAGTTCGCCTCCGTGCGCACGCACAATCTCCCGGGCGATGGCCAAGCCCAAACCGACGCCGGCGCGTTCCCCGCCCGGCACCTGGTAGAAACGGTCAAAGATCCGCTCCTGGTATTCTTTAGGGATGCCTGGGCCTTGATCGGTAACGGAAAACCGGACGCGATCGCCCGCCGGCGCCGCCTCGACCAGCACTTTATCGCCGGTTGTTGAGTGCTTGGCCGCGTTCGAGATCAGGTTGGAGAACACTTGGGGAATTTGTTTTAGGTCAACATTCACCTGCGGCAGACCGGGGGCTACCCGCTTCTGCAGCCGGCAGCCGTACATGGCGGCAAGCGGAGTCAGGTCGTCGACGGCCGCGTTGACCAGGGTTTGCGGTGCGGTTCGTTCGACGGCGCGCCGGGTGTCACCTGCCTCCAACCGGGCAAGGTCAAGCAGGTCATTGATCAACCGGAGCAGGCGTTCAGAATCTTCCCGTGCCGCAAGCACGAGCTCAAGTTGCTTCGGTTGCAACGGGCCGACGCTTTCCTCCAAAAGAAGGTGCAACCCCATGCGGATGCTGGTCAGCGGCGTTTTCAGCTCGTGGCTAACCGTCGATACCAGGTTGGTTTTCACGTCGTCCATTAACCGGAAACGGGTTACGTCCTGCAGCACGACCACGGCTCCGGTAACGCCTCCCGTTTCGTCACGAATGCCAACAACTTTGGGCAGCAGAAACATTTCCCGGTCGTCGACCCGAAAGGCGATGGCATGCTGGAAGCTTGAAGGCAGGTAGTCGCCTCCGCCTTTGAGAACCCGGTCCATTTCGGCAAGGATCTCGTCCGGCAAGCGGCCACCCAGCCGAGGAAGCAGCTTTTCACCCGCCGGATTACTGAAATTTACGCTCTGGCTCAACGAATAGGCGAAGATCGGGTCCGGGAACGCCGACAGCGTCAACTCCGTCATTTGGCGGGCCTGCAGGATCTGGTCGGAGGTCACTTGCCGGTAGGCCCGCAGCTTCGCGGCCATCCGGTTGAACGCCACGGCCAGTTCTCCGATCTCGTCCCGGGACTGCACCGGCACCACTTGATCGAGGTTGCCCTCGCCAAGGTCCCGGGCCACCCCCGTCAGCGCCCGGATCGGTTTCAGGGTCGTTGCCTGCAAACGCAGCGCCAGCAGGATGGAGGCAATAATCCCCGCCCCCACCGCGACCGCGATGTACCGGATTGAATCCTTGCTCTTGGTCCGCGCGTCACGATCAGCCTGCGTCATGTTCTGCTGGTTGATGCGGATGATCTCCTGCAATGTGTCCCGGATGTCCCGGCTCAGCGGCACCAGGCTGCCAAGGTAGAGGCGGTTTTTCTCGGCCGGGTCAGGCGTGGAAAACTGGCGGCTGGCCGTTGCGACGTAGCGTTGAAAAAGCTCGCCAGCCCGGTCGGCTAACTCGCGTTCCCCCGAAAGGGTTACATTAGCCCTCTCTTGGTCAAGGCCGTCGGCGTAACCTGACTTGCCTCGTTGGAAGACTTCGTCGCGGGCAGCATCGGCTCCCGCAAGGGCCAGGAACACCGCCGAATCCATCCTGGCCAACCCCTCTTTCATGGCTTCCCCGGCGAGAACGCTGCGGTAATTCTCTTTGAGAATGACGTCGATCTTGCCGCCCAGGTCTCTGAACAGCACGATGGCGTACAACCCAACGCCGGCAAAGAGGCACAGGATGGGTAGTAAACCGATCAGGATCTGCCGTTTCATCGAAGTGCGTCCTCGCATGTGTGGAATGAGGATATGCAATCGGCATGCCACAAGCTCCACAAAGGAATAAGTTCGACACCGACAAGCACTTACGCCAATCGACAGCCAAGCGTAGCGTGCAGCGCACTCGCTTTTTGCGACTGTACGTCGCCCACTGGGTCGCAATTCACGAGCCCGCCGACCGTGTCGGCGTGGACGAACGTGGGGGTTACGCCCCCCGCCTTTGGCAGGGTCGCTTGTCCTCACGCGACCGCCTCAAGCCCCTCAGGATGGTCGCTACGCCTCACCCCCTGGCCGGCAAGGGACTGCCGGCCCTACCGGCCGGGCCGCCGCGAGCGGCCCGTGCCGTTCACAACCTTTTTTTTCTTCGGTACAGCGTCGCCGGATCGATCTTTAACACTTGCGCCGCCTCATCCACGGTCCGGCACTGGGCGAGCACCTGCCGGATGTGCTCATCTTCAACGACCTCCAACGGCACCCGGGCCCCGATCCGCACGGACGCATCCTGCCCGGGCACCACGGCAAGGTCCTGCACTTGGATAAACCCCTCGTCCCCCAGGATGACGGCCCGCTCAATGACGTTGCGCAGCTCGCGCAGATTTCCCGGCCACGCGTAAGCCTGCATGAGCGCGAGTGCGGCGGGTGTAAATCCGGTGATCCGCTTCCCGCTTTGGCGAACGAAAAAGGCCAGGTGTTTCTGAGCCAGACGCGGTAAATCCACCAAGCGTTCCCGCAAGGGTGGAAGCGTGAGGCTGATCACGTTGAGCCGATAGTAAAGGTCCTCCCGGAAATGGCCGTCCCCTACAGCCTTGACCAGGTCGCGGTTCGTGGCGGCAATCACCCGGACATCGGCCTTTTGTGAACGGGGATCGCCAACGCGTTCGTACTCCCTTTCCTGGAGGAGCCGCAACAATTTGGCCTGCACTTCCAACGGAAGGTCGCCGATTTCATCCAGGAAGAGGGTGCCTCCCTGCGCTACCGCCACCTTGCCGGGAGTGTCGTGGTGTGCGCCGGTAAACGAGCCTTTCACATGGCCGAAGAGCTCGCTTTCCAGCAGTTCACGAGACAGGCTCGGGCAACTCACCGTCACGAAGGCCGATTCGCGTCGGGCGCTGCGCTCGTGCATGGCGCGAGCGAGCACACTTTTTCCGGTGCCGCTTTCCCCCAGCAACAGGACGGTGGCTTCGCTCGCCGCGGCACGGGTGGCCAGCTCCAACGTCCGTTGCACAACGGGTGTCTCCGACGCCAACTCGATTTCCGGAGCTTCGGAACGCAGGCGCGTCTCCAGTTCCTGTACGCGGCTTTCAAGCTGCTGGGTGCGCACGATCCGCGTCAGCAATTGGCGGATCTGTTCGGGGGTGCACGGCTTGGGAAGGTAATCAAAGGCCCCCTGGCGCATCGCTTCCACCGCCGTTTCGATGGAAGCGTACGCAGTGACCATCACGATGGCGGCGGCCGGCGCAAGTTCACGGACCTCTTGCAGCACCTTCAACCCATTTTCCTGGCCGAGCTTAAGGTCCAGGAAAATCACCGGGAACGGAGACGCCCGCAACGTCTCCAGGGCCGCCGCCCGATCCGAGACCGTGACAACGTCGTGGCCCATTGAATCCAGCGCCAGGGCCATCGTCCGGCGGATGTTCTTTTCGTCGTCAATGACAAGGACACGCATGGCGATCCCGGCAATCAACAACAGGGTGGTCAACGCCACAACCGGGAAGGAAGCAGGGTAACGGGAGCAGTGCCGTGCGGCCAAATCGTCCGCGCGCTCCGGCCGGCCTGCAATCCAGCTTGATTCGTGCGCCCGAATCCTTCATAGCGCATCCTGATGCGTTCCATCTAACATAATTTCGCCCTCCCGGATGCCTTCCTCCCCCCCGTCAACCCCCCAAACCGACACCCCGAGACCTTCCTCCCCCGGCGCTTGGGCGTGGGGGTTACTGTTGCCCTTCCTCGGCCTGTTGTGGGTCCCGTTCTATAATTTCAGAGAACCGGCGTTTTTCGGGTTCCCGTTTTTTTACTGGTACCAATTTGCGTGGGTGCCGCTAACCTCCGGGCTGATTTACCTCGTCTACCGGAGGGTAAAGTGAACGGAACCGGGGTTGACTGGGTGGCGACCAGCGTCTTCGTTTTTTTCTTTCTGCTGGTGACCGTGCTTGGCTTTGTGGCTGCCCGCTGGAAAGCCGGCGACTTGGATCTGCTCCATGAGTGGGGCCTGGGCGGCCGTCGTTTTGGCACCCTGGTTACGTGGTTCCTGGTCGGCGGCGACTTTTACACCGCGTACACGGTGATCGCGGTGCCGGCCCTGGTGTATGCAGTCGGTGCCTACGGGTTTTTTGCCCTTCCGTACACGATCCTGGTTTACCCGATCGTCTTTACCTTGATGCCGCGGCTCTGGAGTGTCTGCCGCCAGCACAACTACGTCACCGCGGCCGATTTCATGGAGGGCCGTTTCGGCAGCCGCTGGTATGCCTTGGCCGTTGCGCTGACGGCCCTGCTCGCCACGATGCCCTACATCGCTTTGCAACTCGTCGGGATGCAGGTTGTGATCGCCGCGCTCGGGTTCTCCCAAGGCGACCTGCCCCTGGTGATCGCGTTCATCATCCTCGCCCTTTACACCTACAGCAGCGGCCTCCGGGCGCCGGCCATGATCGCGTTTGTGAAGGACATCATGATCTACATCGTCGTGATTGCGGCAGTCACGGTCATACCCCTGCAACTTCACGGTTATGCAGCGGTTTTCGCCGCCGCCGACCACGTTTTCCAGGCCAAAGGAGGGGCGACCGGCATCACCCTGAAACCCGGTCAGTTGCTGCCGTTCGCCACCCTGGCGCTCGGCTCGGCCCTGGCCGGTTTCATGTACCCGCACACCATGACGGGCGTGCTGAGTTCGTCCAGCGCCGACAGCATCCGCAAGAACGCCATGCTTCTGCCAGCCTACACCATCCTGCTCGGCCTGATCGCGCTGCTTGGCTACATGGCGTTGGCGGCCGGCGTCAAGGTGGCCCATAACACCGAGGTAGTGCCGATGCTCTTCCTCAGGATTTTTCCATCCTGGTTTGTCGGCTTCAGCTTCGCGGCCATCGCGATCGGGGCGTTGGTGCCTGCCGCCATCATGTCGATCGGGGCCGCGAACCTTTTTACCCGCAACGTCTGGCGCCCCTTTGTAAATCCCCGCATGAGCCCGGCCCAGGAGGCCAAGGTGGCAAAACTGACCTCCCTCGTGGTCAAACTCGGGGCGCTCGGCTTCATCCTGTTTTTAACGCCGCAGTTCGCCATCGACCTGCAACTGCTCGGGGGTGTGTTCATCCTCCAGATTTTGCCAGGCGTCGTCCTTGGCCTTTCGCGCCGCCGCTGCCATTGGATCAGCTTGACGAGCGGATGGGCGCTGGGAATGGTCGTCGGTACGGCCCTGGCCGTCCTTGCGCAAATGAAGCCGATTTATGGTTTGCAGGTGGCCGGCCAAACGTGGTCGGTTTACATTGGATTGCTGGCACTGGCGGCAAACCTGGTCGGAACCTCCCTTTGCTCACTGATTGTTCGCGACACCCGCACAGCCGTTCAACCGACGCCAGCGCAGCTCAGTTAGCGGCTGAAAGGGGGCACCGGTTTCGTCTTCCTGCCTTTTGCCAGGCGGTCCATCCGGTTATTCGTAATCAACCAATCGGGAGCTTGACACCCCTGAGCGGCGCTTGTTTACTCGCACGAACTGTCCGCGTTAGCTCACCCCCCCCTCATGAGAGCATTACCTTATTCCTCGTTCGTTACCCGTACCCTTTCCTGGTCGGCCGCCATCGTGCTGCTCGGCCTGTCTTCCGTCGGCGTCTTTGCCGCCGGGGTCACGATCCGCTTTGCCGGCGACTCCGACGTGGGTGAAGGCGGCCGGTGGACCAAAGCGCGCGCTGAGGAGTGGGCGCAAAAAACCGGCAACAAGGTCGAGTACATCAGCCGGCCCAACGACGCCTCAGCCACGCTGCAGCAGTTCCAGCAGTACTGGGCGGCCAAGAGCGGGGATGTTGACGCCTACATGATTGACGTGATCTGGCCGGGCATTGCCGCTCCCCATTCCGTCGATTTGAAAAAATATTTCAAGGAAGACGAGATTAACCAGAATTTCCCGCGCATCATCCAGAACAACACGGTCAAAGGCCAGCTTGTCGCCATGCCCTTCTTTACGGATGCCGGCCTGCTTTATTACCGTACTGACCTGCTCCAGAAATACGGGTTCAAGGAGCCGCCGAAGACTTGGGAAGAGCTCACGGAGATGGCCAAGAAAATCCAGGACGGCGAGCGTCAGGCCGGCAAACCGGACTTTCAGGGTTTCGTGTTTGAAGGCAAAGCCAGTGAAAGCGTGACGTGCAACGCCATTGAATGGATCTACAGTTACGGGGGCGGCCTGGTGGTTGATGCGGACAAGAAGGTGACGATCAACAACCCGAAAGCGGTTAAAGCCCTGGAGATGGCCAAAAGCTGGGTCGGAACCATTTCGCCTCAAGGGGTGACGACTTATGGCGAGGAGGAAGCTCGCAACCTGTGGCAGGCCGGTAACGCCGCCTTTATGCGCAACTGGCCTTACGCGTACGCGCTGGGGGATGATCCGAAAAGCGCCATTGCAGGGAAATTTGCCGTCTCGGTCCTCCCGAAAGGCGGGGAGGATGGCAAGAATGCCGCCTGCCTGGGCGGCTGGCAGTTGATGGTTTCGAAGTATTCGAAGAATCCCGAGGTGGCTGCAGACCTGGTGCGCTTTCTCTGCTCGAAAGACGTGCAGAAACAGCGTGCGACGGAGCTTTCCCAATTTCCGACCCGGCCTGATCTTTACAAGGATGCGGATGTCCTCGCGAAAAACAAATGGTTTGGTGACGTCCTGGTCGTCCTCGAAAACGCGGTGGCCCGTCCTTCCACGGTGACCGGCGCAGATTACAACCAGGTTTCGACGGCGATCTTTCAAAACGTCAACAAGGTTATGTCCGGTGGTGAATCCGCGCAGGATGCGGTTGCGCAAATTGAGCGTACGGCGAAGCGGGTGGTGCGCTAACGCGGCCGGTCAACCGGACTCCGAGACGTGGCCAAAGAGATTGACCTTCAGGATCGGCAGCGGCGCCTGGCCTGGTACCTGATCACTCCGGCAGTGCTCGTAGTGCTGCTGGTAATCGGTTACCCGCTGATCCAGGTCGTTGTTTATTCGTTCATGAAATACAAGCTCGACGGGGTGACCCCGCCGAGCTTTGCCGGCGTCGGTAATTACACTTACATTTTTTCGGACCCGGACTTCTGGCACGCGGTCTGGATAACGCTGCTGTTCACGTTTTTCTCGGTCACCATCGAGGCCGTGCTTGGGCTGGTGGTCGCGATGGTGGCGAGTGCGAAATTCAAGGGGCGAACCCTGCTCCGCGTCGCGATCCTGGTGCCCTGGGCCATTCCCACGGTGGTTTCCTCCCAGATCTGGCGGTGGATGTTCAACGACATCTACGGGGTCGCCAACATCCTGCTCGCCTCGGTTCACGTCATTCCCCATAAACTGGCGTGGCTGGCTGCTCCGGCCACCGCCTTGCCGGTGATCGTCGCCGTGGACGTGTGGAAAACCACCCCCTTCATGGCCCTGCTTCTGCTCGCCGGCCTTCAACTGATTCCCAAAGACCTGTACGAAGCGGCTTCCATCGACGGCGCCACCAGGATCCGCCAGTTCTGGGCCCTGACCCTCCCACTGGTCACACCGACGTTGCTGGTCGCGCTGATTTTCCGGACGCTGGATGCGCTCCGCGTTTTCGACATCTTTTATGTCATGGTCGGCGGCCAAGGCAACCTGGCGACTATGGCCATCTACAACCGGCAGCAATTGATCGATTTTCTGGACGCGGGCGTCGGTTCCGCCACGTCCGTCGTGATTCTTCTTTTCATCATGCTGTTCGTCATTATTTACACCCGTTTCAGCCGGACGAGCTTCGAATGAGCAACCAAACCAAATCTGCCATCCTGCGGGTGTTGTTCTACCTCATGGTGGCGGTCATCATGGTGTTCAACCTGTTCCCCTTTTTTTGGGCGATGTTGTCTTCGTTCCGCCCAAGTCCGGAACTGTTTTCCACTGCTTTGATGCCCAAATCACTCACGGCGGAACATTACCAGACGGTGTTTAAAGACCCGCGGTTTGTGGCGAGCCTGATCAACTCGGTCATCATT
>DASWVC010000169.1:0-7739 GCA_036401335.1 Chthoniobacterales bacterium | reverse complement strand
CGCGCCGGCGTGGCTTCTGGGCATGGCGGCTGCGCAGGCTGTCGAGAACGGCGGGTTCCGGTACACGACTTCGGTGAACGAGGTGCGGACGTTCCGACCGGCCACAAGGGTGGGGGCACGCTCGCTCGTCTGGAGCACCCGTGCTGCCTGGCGGCGGTGGGCGAGCCTGCGGTGGAACGCGTGGCTCGGCTATGCGGTCCAGCACGCCCCGTTGCTCCGGGTCAGCCTGCACCCAGCTGACCTCGAGCACCCTGCCATCTGGGCTCAGGCGCTGCACTTTGTCAAAGAAGCGGCCCGACGCCGTGAATCGATGACGTACGGGCGATTTGTCGAGCGGCGGGAACCGCTCTGACTGATGTGGTGCACCTGGGTGGACGCCAGCGCGACAGGGCTTGGATCATTTGGCGACTGCTACGCAGGGGTAGTTACCAGGGAGCGGTCACGCTTTGCTTCAGGAGCTAAAGGGCTTAGCCACTGCAAAGGGAGAGAGCGCCGGTGACCGGCGGAGGATGGACCACGCCCCAAAATCTTCAGAAAAATTGTATTAATTATATAGAAATTGACACGTTCTGCATTCCATAAGTATAACGATTTTCTGATGCGGAAATTCCTTCATGTTCAGGCCGGAGGCGATGCCCGTCGGCCATTCTTCCAATGTGAATCGGCGACCGGCTCGGACGGGCCTCCAGGCACGAGAAAACGACCATCGGGGAACGGCCGAACCGCCACCCTCGCCGTCCGGAACGCCGCCGTTAGCCTTGGCATAACCGGGGTGCTTTGCCTAGGATCGGTGGGCCCGGCGGCGGCTCAAATCACCCAAGACGCGTACGTGCCAAATTACACTGACAATACGGCATCGGTGATTGATACGGCGACGAACACGGTCAGCAGTACGGTTGCGCTGGGGTTAAATCCCGTCAGCGCGGTAGTGACGCCCGACGCCCGGTACGCGTACGCGACGAACTTTTCCGCGAACACCGTGTCGGTCATCGACACGTCCACTCACACCGTCGTCAACACCATTGCCGTGGGAACTAACCCCGAAGGGCTGGCGTTGGCGCCCGACGGCCTGCACGCGTACGTGGTGAACTACAGTGACGGCACCGTGTCGGTCATCGACACTACCACGAACGCCGTCGTCAACACCATTGCCGTGGGCACCGGACCCATCGGGGTGACCGTGACGCCCGACGGCCTGCACGCCTACGTGACGAACGGCACCGCGAACACTGTATCGGTCATCGACACGGCCACTGCCACCGTCGTTGGGAGCCCCATCACTGTAGGAACCGGACCCCAAACGGTCGCCGTGACGCCCGACAGCCTGCATGCGTACGTGGTGAACAAGACCGCCGGCACCGTATCGGTTATTGACACGGCCACGGGTACCATCGTCAACACCATCACCGTGGGAGCCAGCCCCCTCGGGGTAATTGTGACGCCCGACGGCCTGCACGCCTACGTGACGAATTTAAGCGACAACACCGTATCGGTCATTGACACGGCCACGGGTACCGTCGTCAACACCATCGCCGTGGGAACGAATCCCAGCGGGGTGGCGGCGACGCCCGACGGCCTGCACGCCTACGTCGTGAACAGTACCGACAACACCGTGTCCATCATCGACACGGCCACCAACGCCGTGGCGGGCGTGCCCATCACCGTGGGAAACCTCCCGGTTTCCTATGGGAGCTTCATTGGCCCCAACCTGATCACGGGCACCCTGCCGGTGGGGAGCGAGGCGCAGTTGACCAGCTTGGGGTTCGGGCAATTTGTGAATTTCCGGGGCGGCACCCTGCAAACCACCGCCAGCCTGACTGACGCTCACACCGTGTCGCTGCTGGCCGCTGGAGGCACGATCGACACCAACGGCTTTGACTCAACCTTTTCGGGCACCGTCATCGGGGCGGGTGCCCTGACCAAGACCGGCGCGGGCACCCTGACGCTGAGTGGCACCAACACCTACGCCGGCGGCACGACGGTTTCGGGCGGCACCCTGAGCGTGGCCCTTGACGCCAACCTCGGGAACCCGAGCGGCGGGCTCACCCTGGACGGGGGGGAACTGTTGGCGACCGGCAGCACATTCGCAACCTTCCGGCCCATCGCGCTCACGACCAACGGCGGCACCCTGGCCGCCACCGCAAACAACTTCGCGGTCTTTTGGGGCAACCTCACGGGCCCGGGGGGTTTGACGGTTGGGGACGCCGTCAACGCAGGAACGGTGGTCCTCGTCGGGGCCAATGCCTACGCCGGCAGCACCACCATTGTGACCGGGGCAACCTTGTCCGCCAATTCCTCGGGCGCCCTGAGTCCGGCGTCGGCCTTCGTCGTCGACGGGACGCTGGTGCTGAACCAACACGGCAACCAGATCGGTTCGCTGGCGGGAACGGGTGTGGTTACCGACAACGGGTCGGGCGGCACCGATGTCCTGACGGTGGGGGGTGACAACACGTCCACGACCTTCAGCGGCACCGTGCATGAGAACGGCTTATCCCTGGCGTTGGTCAAAGTGGGGACGGGCACCCTGGCGCTGAGTGGCACCAACACCTATTCCGGGGGCACGACGGTGTCGGGGAACGGCACCCTAAGCGTGTCCACTGACGCCAACCTGGGCGACCCGAGCGGCGGACTGACCCTGAACGGCGCCAGGCTGTTCATCTTCGGCGATCAAAACGGAAACTTTGCCACCGGGCGCACCCTCACGCTGGGCAATGCCGGAACCAATACCCTTGCGGCTCCGGACAACAACCGCCTCTACACGGCGACGTTCACGGGCCAGGTCACCGGCCCGGGCGGTTTGACGGTCGGAGACACCAATAGCCAAGAGCTGCGATTGATCCTGACCAACCCGTCCAACAATTACCAGGGCGGCACCACGATCACGCACAACAATTTTTTGCTGGTGGGCACAGACGGTGCGTTGGGGAACGTCGGTGGGGGGATCACGATGAGCGGAGGCCAATTGGAAATCACGACCACCGGTTTTGATTCTGCGCGGGGAATCACGCTGATACCCTCCATCTTCGGCAACGTTTTGGGCGTGGATCCAGGCGTTATCGCCACCTACACGGGGCCGATCTCCGGCACGGGTGGCCTCAGCGTGGGCGACAACGGAGGCACGGTGGTCCTTACGAATACCACCAACTCCTTCACAGGGGGCATCACCTCTGAACTCGGTACCCTAAGCGTGGCCAGCGACCTGGCCCTCGGCGACCCCAGCGGGGGCATCGCGCTGGCGGACGGGGAGGTGCTCACCACCGCCGACGGGTTCGCCACGGCGCGGCCAGTGTCGTTGCAGACCTACAATGGCGGCCTGAATATTTTGGCAGCCTCGGCCGGCACCACGGCGGCTTACCAAGGGGTGGTATCGGGCGGCGGCGGCTTGCAGGTGGGCGACGGCACGAACGCCGGGACGGTGGTGCTGGCCAGCGGGGCCAACACCTACACGGGCGGCACCACGGTGTTCGGCAACGCGGTGTTAAGCGTTGACACCGACGCGGAGCTGGGGGATCCGAGCGGCGGAATCGTCCTTAAATTGGGGGGCGAACTGCTGACCACCGCCAACTTCACCAGTGCACGGTCCGTCAGCCTCAATCCGTCCGTGAATCTGGGTGGCGGCATCGTTACCCCGTCCATTCCGAGTTCCCCGAACACGCTGGCGGCCGCCGCCGGCACCACCGCCACTTACACAGGGGTGGTCTCCGGGACGGGCGGGTTATGGATCGGCGACGGCGATGACTTCGGGACGGTGGTGCTTACAGCCGTCAATACCTACACGGGCGGCACTACTGTCTGGACGGGAGCGACGTTGAGCGTTGCGGCCGACACGGCCTTTGGTGACGCGAGCGGCGGGCTGGCCCTCAACGGGGGTAAGCTGTTGACGACTGCAGACGTGACGACTCCGCGAACGATCACCCTCAACCCAACCAGCGGGGCGGACGCCCTGGCCGCCGCGACGGGCACCACGGCCACCTACTCCGGGGTGATTTCCGGCCCCGGCGCTTTGACGGTCGGCGACGGCACGAACGCGGGCACGGTCGTGTTCACGAGCACGAACTCCTACGCCGGCGGCACGGCCGTCTTGCCGGGCACGCTGGTCGCGGCAACCAGCGACGCTTTGGGCACCGGTCCCGCCACGCTGTACGGCGGCGCGCTGCAAATCCTGGCGGCGGTGAAGTTGGGCAACCCCCTCTTTTTTGGCCCGGGAGGCGGCTCCTTGCTCAACGCCGGCACGCTGAACAACAACGTTCTGGACGCCAGCAACGGTTGCGGCTGCCCGCAATGGGTGGAGAACGACCAGGGCGGGGCGATTAACGGCAACGTGCTGCTGGGCACCGGCCCCAACACGGTGCAGCTGTACAGCGGCAGCACGATCTCCGGCAACCTGGATTTAGGGACCAACGCCGGCTCGACCTTGATCCTGAACGGGGCGGGTGACCAGGTGTGGTCCGCTGCGGTGACGGGTACGGAGGCCAGCGAAGGCTCACTCGTGAAACTCGGCAGCGGCACCTGGACGCTTGACCAGCCCATCGCCGCGCCGGTTGGCACGACCGTGGCCGCCGGGGGCCTGGTCATCGATTCTACCCTGACGAGCGCGCTCGTGACCGTACAAAACGGCGCAACCTTAGGCGGCTCCGGCACGGTCGCCGGTAACCTGACCAACAACGGCTTGCTGCAACCCGGGTCCTCCGCGGTGCCCGGCACGCTCACCGTGACCGGCAACTACACCCAAGGGTCTAGCGGGTCGTTCTCGGTGCGGCTGGCCTCGGCTGCCACGTACGACCAGCTGCACGTGGGAGGCACGGCAGGCTTAGGGGGTAATCTGAACTGGGTGACGACTGGCGGTTACACGCCCGCCCCGGGCAGCCTCTTTACCATCCTGACGGCTGGCGGCGGCACAAGCGGCTCTTACGCCAGCGTGACCCACTCCCAAGGGGTGCAGCTGACCCTGCAGGTTAATGCCAACACCGTCACCCTTTCCTCGCCCTTGAGCACGGGCGGCGGCTCGGGCACCGGGAGTGCCGGCGGCTCCGGAGGTGCCAACGGCACCTTCGTGAGCGTGCCGACCAACCCGGACAACTCCACCACTCCGACGGCGCCGACCGTCGTCACCCTGGCCCCGGGCGGGCTGGTGACCGAGACCTTCTACCCCTTCCGGCTCTTTGCCACCAACTCCAACCAGTACGGCGTCGCCGGCGCCCTGGACCAGGCCCGCTTCACCTCCGGGGCCGAAAGCGACTTCACGGCCGCCATCAACACCGCCAGCCAGCTGCAGGGCAGCCGGCTGACCCACGCCTTCGACCAGCTCAGCCCCTCGGCCGTGGCCGCCTTCTCCACCATCGCCTTTACCTTGCAGAGCGCCCAAGCGGCCCAGCTCGACCAACGCCTGGAGGCCTTGCGCGAGGGGGATGAAGCCTTCCAGCTCAATAACCAGCCCGTGCCCGCCGACGCGGGCAAAGCGGTCACCGCGCCCGACGACGGCAAGGGCGGAGGCAAAGAAGCCTACCGCCCGTCCCCCATGGTCGAGGTGGCCCACGGGGAGCGCTGGGGTGCCTTCGTCACCGGCAGCGGCACCTTTGCCGGCGTCGACCGGGCCAGCGACCTGTTCGGCTACAACTTCAACACCGGCGGGGTTACCGCGGGCCTGGATTACCGGCTCACCCGCACCTGGGCCGTCGGCCTTTACGGCGGCTACGCCCACACCCGGGCCGACTTTGAGGGCGACTCCCGGCTGGACGTTGACGGGGCCAAGGGGGGCCTCTACTCCACGTGGCGCCACGGCGGCTTCTACCTCAACGGCTCGGTCGGGGGCGGCTACAACAGCTACGGCCTGCGCCGCTCGATCGATTTCGTCAACCGCACGGCGCGCTCCGACCCGGAAGGGTGGGAGTTCGACGCCTCAGGCGGGCTCGGCTACGACTGGCACTTCGGGCCTTTGACGGCGGGCGTGAACGCTTCCTTGCTCTACACCCACCTGGACGTGCGGGGCTTCACCGAAACCGGGGCCAACTCGCTCGACCTGCAGGTGAGCAGCAACCACGCCGATTCCTTGCGCCAGTACCTGGGCGGCCACCTTTACTACACCTGGCGGGTGAGCCCCTCGCTCACGGTCACGCCCGAGGCCGACCTGGCCTGGCAGCACGAGTACCTCGACGGGGGTCGCTCGATCGACGCATCCTTCCAGGCCGGGGCGGGCCCGGCCTTTGCGATTCGCACCAACCGGGCCCAAGGCGACAGCGCCTTCGGGGGCACGGGCGTGACGGCCACCTACAAGAACGTGAGCGCTTACTTCTTCTATAACCCGGAGTTTGGGTCCGGCAACCTCATCAGCCACACCATTTCCGGCGGCTTCCGCGTCAGCTTCTAGCGCGGCGAACCCAGCCAAAAACGGTCGGCCAGTGAGACCGTTAATGTAGAACCCCGTTCACCTATCCCGGCGGCTGTCAAACTGGGATAGGCGTCGTCTGCCAAGACCCGGAGTGGGAGGGGGGTCAGGTTTTGAATTTGGAAGTTTTACTACCGGATTTGCGGGTCCGTAGGCCCAGCGCCGACCCTTAAACGTGTCGCCGACCGGACTAACGCCAAGCAAAGCCGGCCCTTGGGGCTTCATTTACCCCAGAATTTAGAATTAGAAGACCTGACAGCGGTGATCCGCGTGTTGCCGGACATTTTCATTTCCTCAAAACGCTTTTTGTTGTGATTCTCCATAGACATAACAAGCATCTGGAGGTTAAATCAACCACCGGTTCCTTTATACTCCCATTGGGTACTTCATTCCGTATGAAAAATCGGAGTATCAGATTCCCTCATGAAACATTTACCCCTTGCACTGCTCACATTGCTCACCCTTGGCCACCTGGTTGCGGCTCAGGACCTCACCTTTGACGTGAGTGGCACTTACCCGGCTAACTTCGCCGCCTCCAAACTCACGGCTCCCAACACGTCTTTTCTGATCGAGTTCGCGGTTAAGCAAGTGGTGCCAGCCACCCCGCCGAATACCCCCCTGTTCTTCCAGACGCCCCTTATTAAATCTTCTTAAACCTTTGAAGGTTATACTCATCCGGCTCCGGCTGCCAGTTCGTTCACTCGAGCAAATTCCGGCGGTAACCTAGAGTACATTTCACTGACCTTTAACAGCGGAACTTTCGTGCTTTCCAGCAATCCGCCGTTTCATGAGCCGTTCTTGTCCACGGCATCGGGTTCCAACGGCGTCTTCCTGCTTGGCAACTTGGGAGTTGGTCAGTCCTGGCATGTAGAGTACATCCCCAATGGCGCGCCAAGTGTTAACAGCTCAGTCAAAGTGACCGACGTGGTAAGCAGGACGGCGTCCTTGCGTTGATGCAGCTCGTCAGCGAAGGGGAGGGGCAAACCGTCGCCACGACGGCATAATGGTACCTCCTGCCAAGAATCCTTACCGAAAAGCGCCCCTGGAAAGGGCCGGCAGGCGAGTGGCGGCGAAGGGACTCGCCGCCCTACCGGACCCCGGTCACGGGTAGGCTTTTCTAACGGAAAAAGGCGTTGGATCACCCCTGGTTGTCAACCTCAAGGACGGCAAAGCCCGCCGGGCCCTTGTTGGGAGTCCCGCAACCAAAGCCGAGGTGGGGAAAGACATCGTGGTGAGACGGGGGCATTTACCTTACCGCTGTTGAAGATAACCGCGATCGCCCGCTTCGATCCAAAGGCCGGGAAGAGCGAAGTGGTAGCGAAGGATGCGCGCCTGCAATGGCCGGCCAGCATGA
>DASWVC010000168.1:0-4339 GCA_036401335.1 Chthoniobacterales bacterium | reverse complement strand
ACGCGAGGTGGCCCGGAGCCATGCCATTGTGGGGGTAGGGGCTGCAGGCTAGCGCCCGGAGGGACGAAAACGAGAGGGAGATTCAGACCAAGGAAGGCAATGCGCCGAAAGGCACGATGACACGATTCTTCTCGAGGAGGCCGGCGGCCCACGCCCCGCATGGCATGCCTGCGGCGGACGCGTCACGGCAGCTTCCTCGGTTTCGGGTGGAGGCATCGGTTGCTTGCCGGTCGGCGCGGCGTCTCGGAGGGCCCTGGCGAGCGTCGAACTAGAGGCGCGGCTGCGCGCGGCTCGGAGCTGAGCCGTCTGCGGGCCTGGGAGCAGTTGCAACGCCTCCGCTCGGTGCTGGAAGCCTTAAGCGGCCGACGCATCCCGGACCCCGAGCGCCGAGATTTCGAAGCCGAGGACGCCGCGTTGGTGGGCGCGCTCTACGAGGAGTTTTCCGTGCTCTTGGAAGACCTGGGCCGGCTGGAAGCGTTCTTCGGGCAGTTGCAGCCGGTGATCGGCAAAGCCCTGCCCGAGGAGGAAGCCGAAAGTTTGCGCCTGTCCATGCTGGAGCACTTGCCCCAACGGCCGTTGCGGCTGGGCGAGGTTCGTCTGCGGATTGAGCGGGCCATGCACAGCGAGGCGTTGCCGCCTGGGGCGAAACGGCGTCCGTTCGGCGCCCGTCACGCGCCGGTTCCCACCCGAGCCCTCCAGCCGAGCAAGAGCACGGGTGAGGAGGGCGAGGGTCCGCAAGGTTCTCAAGCGTTGGCGTCGGTCGGGGTGCGAGGGGAGCCGCACCCCAAAGGCCGGGCAAAGGCCCCACGTTCCAAAGCTAAGGGGATCAACCCGGGAGGGGAGGGGCCAGCTTTGCAAGGCACGTTCGCTTGGGGCTAAACCCAAGGGGCGCTCGGAAGCGGCCTGGAGGCGACGAACCCGGGCGGCTTTGATTGGTGCAGGAAGGGGTTTGTTCTCTCTGTTCCGGGGAGCTATCCTTGAGGGCGTCGACCCCAACCCATAAAGACGCTTTTTTCGGGTGGGGCTGGGATCGACGTACCGGACGCAGGCGGTCAACCACTGCCCATTGATTGCTTATGAACGCCATCACCGAACCGCCCTGGTGGGTAAGCCCGGAGAAAGTCGAAACCGTGGTGCAGCGGCTGATCGACGTTGCCCGGCCTAAAAAAATCATTCTGTTCGGGTCCTACGTTCGCGGTGAGTTAACTCGGCACAGCGACCTGGATGTGCTTGTGGTCACCGCGGATGACGTGGAAAGCCCGCGACGGGAAAGCGTGCGGCTGCGAAACGCCGTGGGTGACGTCAACATGCCCATGGACATTCTGGCGGTGCAGGAAAGCAGGTTTCGGGTGTTGCGCGATAAGATTGGCTTGATTTATCGGGAAGCGGCCCTCCGGGGTCGGGTCGTCTACGACTCGGAGGATTGAGGATGGAAGCTGGAGACGACGCCGAGTGGTTGCTTTACGCCGAAAGTGACCTGCGTTACGCCGTGCTGGGCCGGGGTGAACCGGACATTCTGCAAAATCAAGTGGCTTTTCACGCCCAACAAGCGGCCGAAAAGGCGCTTAAGGCGGTGCTGGTTCACGCTACGGTGGAATTTCCTCGAACGCATGACCTGCACAACCTCCTGACCCTGATTCGCGACTGCGGGATCTTCGTGCCGCCGGGACTGGAACAACTGCCTGCCCTGACGCGCTTTGCGGTGGAGAGCAGGTACCCGGGAGACGTGGAGTCGGTTACGCCGGACGAGGTCGCGCACGCGATCGCGTTAGCGGAAACAACCATTGCCTGGGTGCGGGCCCAGATCCAGCCATTGCCGGAAACCGACTAAGGTGGAGCGACCTGGAAAAAACGTACACGCCTAGCCCCGAAACATTCGCCGTTCACTTTGGTTTTGCTGGATTGCGTGCGGAGGTCGCCTCTTGAAAGCGGGGAGTGGTTGACGAACCGCGTCCGACGAGCTGGCTGGGAACCCATTCTCGGCGGTTGGCTCCGCGTCCGCTTCGCCCCGTATCGTTGGATCCCACGCTCTGCGCGGGCAAAGGGGGTCAACAACTCCTGGATCGAATTGGCGCCGCCCCTCTGTCCAAGCCCTCCGGGCCGACGGCAGTCCGAAAAAAAGGTGATTCTGCCTGCCCTATGCAGCAAGCTCGGGCGTTCTGTCCCAAGCTTTTCGAACCTCACGCTCCTCCTCTTCGACTCTCCCGCTCGCGCGCATTCCTGAACAGAACCGCTCACTAAATGCGGCAGATCAGGGAAAATGCGTAATATACGACGCGGTCGCGGTCTAAACGATTCCACACTTGGCCCACCGACTTTTCGCCCTTGGATTGAGCAACAGGGCCTTTCGTGCTGCCACGCCAGCACTTTGAGTATTTCTGATGGTACAGTTCGCCGTCTGCCACGACCACGACATGTCCGTCGTGTTCTGATAGGCATCCCGGTTTGTAGTCGGTTGCCTTAAGACCAGCGAGCACCAAATTGCCGCAGTGCGCCTGCTGGGCTGCTTCCTTTCCAGTATCCAAAGGTGCCCATTTCGATTTTTTCGAACTGATTTCTTCAACGATTTCGTTAGCCTTAGCGGTTTCGGACAGCGGTATGCCAAGCTTTTTCGCGACCGCCTTCACGAATCCAGAACAATTGTCTTTGTTCTTAATGAGATATTGTCAAATGTTGTGTACAGGGCGGAAGCGCATCCTCGATTTTAGTGACTAAGCAGCTTGCTGATTTTTAGTAATTTCGACGCCATCGACGAAGCGGGTACCGGTGATGATCTTGGCAATTTGGTCGGCTCCGTTGAGTCGGCGCCATGCTTTCTGGGCTTCGAGCCCGAGCTTGTAAACCATCGTCAAGGTGGCGATGCGGGACCCGCATCCTTTGGTGCGTTGGGTTCGGAGCCGGACGGTGGCAAACGTGGATTCGATGGGGTTGGTCGTGCGTAGGTGTGACCAATGTTCGGCCGGGAAATCGAAGAAGGTGAAGAGCACCCCTTTGTCTTTTTCCAGGCAATCGCAGGCCTTTGGGTATTTGAGCTGGTAGTTGCTCAGGAACCGGTCGTAGGCCGTTAAGGCGTCGTGACGCGCCGGAGCCAAATACAAGTCGTGAAGCATTTCTTTCGCCCTGCCTTGCAGGCTCTTGGGCAGCTTATCGAGCACGTTGGCCGTCTTGTGAACCCAACAACGCTGCTGCTCGACGCTCGTGCCGAACTCCTCTTGCAAGGCGATCCAGAAGCCGAGCGACCCGTCGCCCGTGGCCAGTTTGGGCGGTTGGGTCAGGCCATGGTGCTTGAGCTCCCGTAAGAGATCGCCCCACGAGTCTTTGCTCTCACGAAACCCGTCGACGACGGCCAAGAGCTCCTTGGTGCCGTCCTCGGTCGCCCCGATCAGCACCAGCACACAGGTGCGGTCGTCATCGAGGCGCACGTTGAAATAGATGCCATCGGCCCACCAATAGACGTAACGTTTGGCGCTCAAGTCCCGGTGACGCCAAGCCTGATATTCGTCTTCCCAACCGGCTTTGAGCCGCACGATGTTGGTGGCCGATAAACCCGCCGCCTTCTCGCCCAAAATCGCGGTCAACGCATCCGTGAAATCCCCGGTGGAGATGCCCTTCAGGTACAGCGTCGGGATCAGCGCATCGATGCTCGGTACCCGTCGTAAGTACCGGGGCAAGATCGCACTGCTGAACCTCTGGCCGTCGCGACGCCGCACCCGCGGCTGCCGAACCTTGAGCGGGCCGACGCCGGTCACCAGGTCACGTTCGGGCAGGTGCCCATTGCGGACCACGACGGCTTGACCGTCGTCGGTTCGCCGGGCGCCATAAGCCTGCAAATACTCCTGGACTTCGTTTTCAATGGCAGCTTGGAGCATCTTGCGCGCCCCTTCGGCAATCAATTGTTCCAACGGACTCTTGGGTTCAAGATTTGCTCGCTCTGGGAGCGAGACAACGGTATCGTTTTTCACTGCGCATCCTTTCGGTTGCGGCCGCCTTGGACGAGGTAGCCGTGGTTTCTTTTGCTTACTGGAAGGATGCGCTTCTTCTTACCTCCTCATCCACAACTTTCGGCTATACCTCCCGCGTTTCCGCGGAAAAGCGGATCATTGCCTTCCGTCAAAAGTCTCGGGACGACACGCAAGGGAGAAGGACATGCCTAATGCATTTCTGCGTGATGTTTTAGCGCAACGGCGTTGAATTCCTCGTCGCCCGTCTGCCAGAGAAGAAATGCGAGTTGATCAGCCGCAGCTTGTTCGCGCTGAGTACGATTTGAACCAAAGCCATGGCCACCCTCGAAATCTACCCGGAGCAACACAGGTTTACCGCTCGATGTCGCATGCTGCAG
>DASWVC010000167.1:0-13765 GCA_036401335.1 Chthoniobacterales bacterium | reverse complement strand
CCAAAGCAGCAATCTCCTGGGTGAATGGGTAAGCCGCAGGAGCGGGGAGACCCTCCATCGCCTGAACGTTGGTAACCAGCGCATGCCCCCCCGAGACCACCCAGAGAACCACCGGCCAAGACCAACGTTTCCGCCCATGCGCACAAGGTTTCGTTTCTTTTGTCACCGTCTTCAATCATTACGATCGTAAGGTAATATCGGCCCTGCCGTCTGCAACGTAATGCCACAATCCCCGACTACCCTCCAATCAGCAGGATGCGCAATCGGCTTGGTTCAGGCCGGCAGACGGTATTAGAACAAGCAAACACAATGAGTATTTTTCAAAGTTTCTTAGACGCAGTTTCGAACCCTAACCAGGCCGGCACCCAGAAAGACCTTCAAGGCTTGGCGGGCCTCGCCGCGCTGGTGCCGGGTCTGGCGGGTGCAGAACACCAACTTCCGCCGATTCTCGATGTGCTGGGAAGCCATTTGAAAGATGCCCTCAGCCAACAGCAGCAAACCCAGGGCACCTCAGCTGCCCAACAGACCGTCACCACCCTTTCTCAGGGTGGGGTCAGCGTTCCTCAGCTCCAAAGCCTGTTCGGCCAGGATCGCTTTCAACAAATCATAGCCGACCTTACCCAGCGTACCGGTTTGAATGAAGCAACGCTCCTGGGGATGTTGCCCGTCGTTCTTCCCGTTGTCATGCGGGTCCTGTCGGCCGGAACGCAGCAGGCGAACCCGCAGGCCCCTAATCCGGTACTCAGCCAGTTCCTGTCCGGAAACCAGAGCGGCGGGTCCGTCTTGTCTGAGGCATTCCAGCTTGCCTCTCAGTTTTTGAGGCGTTAAAAAGGGTGCGGCCTCACGCGGGAATTTGGCGAATGCTGCCGTGGCGGCCTACGGTGAATATTTCGGTCCGCGTCGTGGTCCAACCCAACAGTTTTTATGCGACATCGACTCTTTGCCGTTCTCTGGGGAGCAGGCGCACTCTCCTTGGTCTCATGCAACCGTCCTCCAGACAATTCCGGGCAAATCCAGGCCATCGATGACAAGATCCGCGACCTGGACAAGCGCGAGCAGGAGCTGCAACTCCAAGCTGAACGCGACAAATTGGAAGCCGACCGTGCGGCCCTCAACGCGGAGCGGCAGCAGTTGGCGGCGCAGAAGAACCTGACGCCGGACAGCGCCCCGACTGCCAACGTGGCGGTTGATCCATCGCCTGCTGCACACGCGCCATCCAGCACGGTCCGCCCGCCCGATCGGGTTCGACAGGTGGCCTTCAACGACGACCGGGATAGCGACCGTAATCGCGAGGACGGTCACGGTCGTGACCGCTATGACCGGGACCGGGCGGATGGGGATGCCCCCCAGGGGGATGTGGCGGCCTCAAACGATTCTTACGATGTTTTTTATAACCGCCTGCAAGACGACGGGCAATGGTTGAACGACGACACCTACGGGTACGTCTGGCAGCCCGCGGTCGCGGCCCAGGATGAGGAATGGCGCCCCTACAGTGACGGTCACTGGGTTTACACGGACCGCGGATGGGCCTGGGTCTCGAACGAGCGGTTCGGCTGGGCCACCTACCATTACGGGCGTTGGGCGCGCCTTCGGGGGCGTGGCTGGATCTGGATTCCAGGAAGGCAGTGGGCGCCCGCGTGGGTGTCTTGGCGCCAGTCCAGTGGCGAGGGTAATTACGTGGGTTGGGCGCCGCTTCCCCCGGAGTGTGACGTGCAGCCGGATGCGCACGTTCAGGGCTGGGCGGATCGTTATTACGACATTGGCCCGCTGGCTTACGTCTTCCTGAAAATGGCGGACATGGGCCGGCCGTCGTACCGCCAAGTGGTTCTGCCGCAACAGCAGAACCTCACGATCATTGATCGTACGACAAACATCACCAACGTCTACAACAATAACCAGGTAATTAATAACTTTGGCCCGCAATACGAGCAGGTAAGTCAGCGGGTCACCCAGCCAATCACGAAGTATCAGATCAATTACGTCACACCCAACCAGCCTGCCGCCAATTTTCAAACCGTGACGAGTGGAAATCAGCTCCAGGTCACCGCACCTCCTGCCCAGTTGCGCCCTCAGGCTACCTTTATCCCAAAAGGGGTGCAAACGATCCAGAACGCTCCGGTCGAACGCGGTTGGCAAAACGTGCCTCCGGCCCGTACGCAACAACTGCGCCAGTCTCTCGCCCAGAGTGCTCCGCCGGTGCCGAAAACCTTGCCGCCACAGCCTGTTGCGCCGCCAAAACCGGTCGTGGCAGCAGCGGCTGCAGCGGCCGCCGGCCCTGCGCTCAATCGTGCGGTGCCCCCAAAGGGGGTCGTCAACCCTGCGGTTCCCGCTCAGGGGGCAGTCAGCCCTGGTGCACCACCGTCTGACCCGGCCGCGGAACGTGCCCGTCTGGAAGCGGAAAAGGCCCGCCTTCAGCAACAAAAGCAAACGTTACAGGGTGGTGCCCCGCCACCTGCGTCCGGTCAAACGCCACCGAAGGCAACTGGCGAAGTGCCCCCTAAAGGAGCCCCGCCGACGTCGGGCGGAAAACCGGGTGGTGGACCTGGAACACCTGCGGTTGCCCCACCAGCCCTGGGCCCTGGCCAGAAATCTCCGGGCGTAACTTCCCAGCCGCTTTCTCCAGGAGCGCCCGTACCCGTGGTTTCTCCGGCAACCGGCCCTGAGGGGCAACGGCAAGCACAACCAAAAGCTCAACCTAAAGGCGTCGGCCCGGAACCACTGCCTGCTGTCCCGCCGGCTAAAGTGCCGCCCACGGCTGCGACGGGAGTGCCGCCGAAGGCGCCCCCGGCCGCAGGGGAAGCGCCGGTAAAGGCGCCGCCCTCTGGTCCGCCGGCTACGCCGCAAAAACCGCCCCCGGTCGCAGGGGATGCGCCGGTAAAGGCGCCGCCCGCCATCGCGCCGCCTGCGGCCGGGGAAGCGCAACGTCAAGCCGCGGCGCAGGCTCAGGAAGCGGCTGTGGCTCAGCAGCAAAAAGCACAACAGCAGGCCGCAGCCCAAGCCCAGCAGAAAGCGCAGCAGCAGCAGGCGGTCCAAGAACAGCAACGGGCAGCGCAAGCGCAACAACAAGCGGCTGCTCAGGCACAGCAAAAGGCCCAGCAAGCAGCGGCCGAGACTCGCCAGAAGGAAGCGCAAGCGCAACAACAAGCGGCTGCCCAGGCACAGCAAAAGGCCGCGGCCCAGGCCCATGAGCAACAAGCGGCTGCTCAGGCGCAGCAACGGGCCCAACAGCAGGCGGCCCAAGCTCAGCAAGCGGCCGCACAGGCCCACCAGCAACAGGCAGCTCAAGCCCAACAACAAGCCGCCGCCCAGGCGCAGCAGCGGGCCCAGCAACAAGCCGCAGCGCAGGCTCATGAGCAACAAGCGGCTGCCCAGGCCCATGAGCAACAAGCGGCTGCTCAAGCGCAACAGCGGGCCCAGCAACAGGCTGCCCAGGCCCACGAGCAACAAGCAGCTGCTCAAGCCGCCCACCCGCAACCGGCCCGGCCGCAGCCGCAGAACGCCCAGGCTGAGCATGAGAAGGCTGCTGCTGAAAAACACCCGAAAGAGCAGCCCACTCCCCAGCACTGAACCGCAAAAGGTTTGCCCTGATCGCCAGGTGGTCGCAGGGCAACCTAGTGGGCGGCTTCGGATGCCGGTTCTTTCGCCGGCAGTTCGACCTCGTGGTGTTCGACCTGGACGGCGTTCGAGGCGGGCTTTACCTGCGAGCCGTATGTGTTTGCGTAAACCTGCGTAAATTCTGCCCCGAAAAGCATGATCTGCGCAGAAAAGAACACCCAGAGCAGCAACGTGATTAATGAACTTGCCGCTCCGTAGGCCGATCCAGCCGCCGCATGGGCAAGGTACAGCCCGAGGAGCAGTTTACCGAGATAAAACAAAATCGTAGTTAACGCCGCACCGATCCACACGTCTTGCCATTTGATGTGCGCATCGGGCAGGAAACGAAAAATCATGGCGAAAAGAAGGATCACGACGGCGAGGTCGAAGGCGATGAACACGGCCAGCGCAAGGACGTCGCCTCCAGGCAGCATGGTTTTAAGGTAACCGCTTAACCCGTGTAACAGGCTTTCTACCGTCAGCGAGACCAGGAGCAAAAACCCTACCCCGGCCACCATCCCGAACGAGAGGAAGCGACTCCGGATGAAATTCCAGATTCCCTGGCCCGGCTTTACCTTGACGCCCCAAATGGTGTTTAGCGCGTTCTGCAGCTGTCCGAAGACGCCGCTGGCCCCAAAAAGCGCAATCGCCACGCCGATAATCGTGGCCAGCGCTCCAGCTTTCGGCTTTGCCGCGTTATTGGCAACGTCTTCAAAAACTTTGACCGCGCTCGGGTCAATGAGGTATTGCAATTGTCCGATAATTTTCTGACGAGCCACGTCGCTTCCGCCAAACACGAGTCCGAAGATGGCCAGTAAAACGAGCATCAGCGGCGCGAGTGAAAACACGGTGTAATAGGCCAGTGCGGCGCCCAGTTGCCCGCACTTATCCTGGTTCCACTGCCGGAAGGCAGTCGAAAACAGGTATTTCAGTTTGCCTAAACCGTGTGCCGGAGGGGTGGTGTTTTTTTCTTCGGGCATAGCTCTCTTTCCGGACAGGCCGAATTGTGGCTGTGCCTAAGATCGTAGCCGGTTTTGCGAACGGACGTTCTGCTCCTTCAAAGCAACGCCAGGAACGGAAAAATGGAAGGGTGCCACCGGAGACCCGGTCACGTCCCTGCACCATGCCGAGCCGCTGGGGTTAACCGTCGTGCTTTGTCTTCGCAGCGAGAGCCCGCTCGAAAGCGGCTCGGATCAAGGCATGGTTCCGCGCGCTGTAAACTCGAAACGCTTGAATCAAGGCGGGAAAAGCTTCGGAAGCGTCGCGCCTGGCAAATGCCCTTATTCCCTGTGCCGGCCAAACCCAATGCTGGCGGTTGGATTGCTCCATGACCTACCCTACGTACTTCGAAGAGATTTCTTGAGTGATTGCGGCAAAGCAGCGCTCGCCAACGCCGTTCTTGGAGGTCGCAGCCGGTGCCGCAGACCAAAAAATGGGGAAATCTGCCCTGGCCCGCACCCCAGCCGCCCTGGATCAATGCCGGGACTCCGGGCGCGGTGCGGCGAAACAGAACCACGCCATGCCGGTGAGCGCGGATAGCAACGAGCCGGCAATAATCCCCGCCTTCGCTTGTTCCGCGAGCTCCAAGTGCCCAAGGAAGGCCAGGTTGGAGATGAACATCGACATGGTAAAGCCGATGCCCGCCAGACCGGCCGCGGCCTGGAGTTGGCGCCAGCTCGCACCAGTTGGCCGTTCCGCAAGTTTCAGCTTTATCGTCAGCCAACACGCAGCGAGAATTCCGGCCGGTTTGCCGAGGAATAGCCCCGCGATAATCCCGAGAGAGACCGGACTGGCGAGCTGAGTGAAAAGGTTCAGGCCGTGTGCCGTCACTCCCGCGTTGGCCAGCGCGAACAAGGGCAAGATCATGAATCCCACCCACGGGTGAAGGGCGTGTTCGAGTTGGAGGAGCGGGGCTCCGGTCGGCCCGGAGGCGGGTTTCGGGCCGGGCAACCCTTGACGCGGTGCCGGGCTGCGCAACGGCACAACCAGCGCAAGCAGCACACCGGCGACCGTGGCGTGAACGCCTGACTTCAGCATCCCCAGCCAAAGGACAAGGCCCGCGGCGCCGTAAACCATCAGGTTCCAGATGCCAGCGCGATTGAGCGCGAGCAAGAACGCGAACGCTCCAGCCGCCACCCCCAGGGCCGGCCATGAAACGTGCGCCGTGTAAAAGAAGGCGATCACCGCCACAGCCCCAAGGTCGTCGACGATGGCAAGGGCGGTTAAAAACACCTTAAGCGAAATCGGTACCCGCTTCCGGCCAAGGAGTCCCAGCACGCCCAGTGAAAAAGCAATGTCGGTCGCCATCGGTACGCCCCAGCCACGGACCTGATCGGCGTGGCCTGCATTGAGAAGCGTAAAGAGCACCGCAGGCAGAACCATGCCGCCAAGCGCGGCAGCCGCCGGCAACGCGGCTTTTCGGAACCCGGCAAGCTGGCCGCTTAACAGCTCCCGCTTGATCTCCAGGCCAACCATCAGGAAAAACACCGCCATGAGGCCGTCGTTGATTCCGTGGACGAGCGACCCGTGCAAGGCAAATGGGCTCAAGCCGAAGCTAAACTCCGTGTTCCAGAGCCGATGGTAAGTCTCGGCCCATGGCGAGTTCGCCCACGCCAAAGCGGCCGCCGCTGCCGCCATCAGGACCAGCCCGCCGGCGGCTTCAAGCCGGATAAAATCCAGCAAAGGACGCGCCAGCCGCTCGAAATGTGCGGGCGTTCGCTTGGCGAGGGTTGCGTCGGTCGTTCTCATGCGTCTGCTATCCACCGTGCACAGGGCCAGAGTTCGAGCAATGAGAATCGCACCCTCGCGAAACCAGCACCGGCCCGGTCGGATCGCCGCCTGCTCGCCAGCCGGGGCGCTGTCGTCGCGCTACTAAAGTCTTGAGCGTCAACGTAACGGCGTCGCCCAATCACCGCGGGAGTTCATTCGCCAACGCCGGCTTTTTCCCCACGCTTTGTTGATCGCCTGGAACCCCAAGTTGCCCAATCTGCGGCACGCATCCATCTTCAGCCAAGCAACGGTGCGCTCCCGCTAATCCCCTTCACCACAAGGAACCCCCATGGCCAATACCGACATCCTTTCCATCCAGCTGTACACGCTGCGCTCACTCGGCGAGCTCGGCCGCGTGTTGGACGCCGTCAATCAAGCCGGCTACGGCCACGTCGAGACGGTCGGTTCTCACCTGGAGGACGCCGAAGCCGTGCGCGCCAAGCTCGACGCGCACGGCCTGAAGGTCTCCTCCAGCCACGTCAGCTTGGCGGCGTTGCGCGAGCGGTTCGACGTCGTGGTACAGGCCTGCCATACGCTCGGTTTTGACCAGCTCTTCATGCCTGCGGTACTGCCCGAACAGCGCCAGAGCGACGCTCCGTTCTGGTGCGCGCTGGGGTGCGAGCTGGGCCAACTCGCCGAGCGTCTACGCGACCAAGGCATCACGTTCGGTTACCACAACCACCACTGGGAACTTGTCCCCAAGCAGGGAACCAAGACCGCGCTGGAGCTGATCTTTGAGGCGGCCGGGGGCAGCCCGCTGACTTGGCAAGTGGACATCGCCTGGCTGGTTCGGGGCCACGTCGATCCCAAAGGGTGGATGGAGCGCTACCGGCACCGCATCGTCTCCGCCCACGTGAAAGACATCGCGCCGCCGGGGCAAAACGAGGACCAGGATGGCTGGGCAGATGTCGGCGCCGGCGTGCTGGACTGGCGCGACCTGTGGCAGGCCGCCCGCGCGGCCGGAGCCAGGTGGATGGTGGTGGAGCATGACAAGCCGGCTGATCCTGCCGGGACCGCGCGTGTCAGCTACGCGTTTATCAACCGCATGGAAACCTAGGAACGCCATGGCACGAATCGACATCGGCATCATCGGTTGCGGCAACATCAGCCATGCCTACCTGAAAGGGGCGGCCCGGTCCGAACTGGTAAAGGTGAAGGCCGTCGCCGACCTGCGCATGGAGGCGGCGCAGGCCAAAGCCGCGGAGTACGGCGTGCTGTCCTTTGCCAGCGGCGCCAGCGTGTCCATCACCACCTCCTGGGACGTTTGGAGGCACCGGCGCGTGCCCATCGAGCTCTACGGCTCGGAGGGCAGCATGCTGGTGCCCGACCCAAACTTCTTCGGCGGCGAGCCGATGGTCACGAAACGCGACGGCGACTGGACGCCCCTCGACATCTCCGCACACCCATTCGGCCAGCCCACCCGCTACACGCAAGCCGGCGTACCCGTCGCTGACTACCGCATGGTCGGCGTCCTGGACCTGGCCGCGGCGATTCGCGACCATCGCAGGCACCGCGCCAGCGGTGAACTGGCGATGCACGTGCTGGAGGTGCTCGACGCGTTGGAGCGTTCGTCCATTGAGGGGCGCCACCTCATGATCGAGACGACGTGCGAGCGGCCGGATCCGCTCCCTCTCGGCCAGGGCGAGGAGGTATTCGCGTCATGCGGACGATGACGCCTAACCCTTTCTGCACGTTCCGGTGCGGCAAGGGAGGATGAACTTCGTCCTTTCTTTCGCAAGCGCTTGGTCGGCCTTTGAAGCGGCCGTTTTCCTTAGATCCCGATGCGTTTGCATTTTGTAGAGCGAGCGTTTCCGACGGCACACCGGGATCGTTAAGGTCGAGATCCGACCTAAAACCGCTCGGTCGCCTGGCCTTTTATTCCGTTCTTTCCCTCTGACGCCGTCGACTCGCTCGCGGAGTTTATGCAACCATTTTGCAAGCATCGACCGAATGTTTGGTTCGGTGGGGGGCGAGGCTGCAGCCAAATGACGCCAGGAGTACCGGCCGGAGAGAAGCGAATTAAATTGGCGCACTCAGGACTCAGCGAGCACCACCTCTTCCGTGGCCGCCCAGGCAGCATATTCCCATGCCGCAGTTAGACCCGCCGTGAAAGTTCTGGCACGTTTGTGGGAAGTTAACCAAATTCGATGGATGGCTTTCACTTTCTCTCAGGTGCTTGAACTCGCCGTCATCGTGGTTGCCAGCGCTCTGTTTGCTGCCTCCATCGTTTACACGGTGCTCTTGCCTGTGCCCATCAACAACGAGGTGACCCGCTGGCAGCCGGAATCTCTACCCGGCAACTGGCGGCAGTTGCGGCGACGTTGGGACAAACTCCACGCCTTCCGCGTCGTGTTGCTGTTTGTCGCGCTGGTGCTGTTAGTAGCTTCTGCTCTGGTCCTTTCGCGGGGTGGGTGACCTAATTCAGTCTTTGCTTGATCGGGATGCTGGCACTGCTCCGCTGCGTTCGCGGCGTGTTGATTGACGAACTTGGTCAGCTTGAACATCGTCGCCTGCGTTTGTTCGCCGAATCAGGCGTGGAACCTATCGTAATCGTTTCTCATTGACACTGAAGCGAGCCAGCGTGCAATTGGCATGTCGGTCAGGACCTTTGACCGAAGGCGTTCCCTCTGACCCGGCGACTTGGACCGTTACCCGCGACGCCGAGAAATCCACGCAGCAACTTGTGAGGCAACAAACCGTCCTAATCGCCCAGGAGAAACAATGAACCTACGCTTACAACGTGCCCTCGTAGGATTACCCATCAGCTTTGCTCTGCCGATCGTTGCCCAACAAACCAGCACGTCCAATCCATGCTCGTCTCAAACGTAGCTCCAGCACCTGCCACGACACCATCCCCGACGGCCACCCCAAGCAACCATGGGCACCCCGATTTGCGTGGTGACAGAACGACTTAGCGGAGGTGTCGTTCACGTGAAAAGGAGAAAAAACTATGACGACCCCGCCAAAGACGCAGCTCCGGAGCCAGCAGTGGTTCGGGCGAATGGATCAGATGGGCTTTGTGTATCGGGCCTGGATGAAAAACCAGGGTCTTGCCCACCATTTGTTTGATGGGAGACCCGTAATCGGCATCTGCAATACCTGGTCTGAACTGACCCCGTGCAACGCTCATTTCCGGGAATTAGCCGAGTACGTCAAGAAAGGCGTGTACGAAGCGGCCGGGCTGCCGTTGGAGTTCCCGGTGATGTCGCTGGGCGAGACGAACTTGCGTCCGACCGCCATGATGTTCCGGAACCTGGCTTCCATGGACGTCGAAGAATCCATTCGTGGAAACCCCATTGATGGGGTTGTGTTGCTATGCGGCTGCGATAAGACAACCCCCTCGCTCCTGATGGGTGCGGCGAGCTGCAACGTGCCGGCGCTGGTTGTCTCGGGCGGTCCAATGCTAAACGGATGTTATCGCGGCCAACGCATTGGCTCCGGGACCGGCGTATGGCAACTGTCGGATGCGTTGCGGGCGGGAAAAATTGCGATGGCTGAATTCATTGAGGCGGAGTCGTGTATGAACCGCTCCCGGGGCCACTGCATGACGATGGGAACCGCTTCGACCATGGCTTGCGTGGTCGAAGCACTCGGTATGGGCTTGCCGCATAACGCGGCCATTCCTGCCGTAGATGCCCGCCGCCAGGTATTGGCCCATCTGGCCGGGCGGCGCATTGTCGAGATGGTACGTGAGGATCTTACGATTGAGAAGATTCTGACCCGGGAAGCCTTTGAAAACGCCATCCGGGCCAATGCTGCCATCGGTGGTTCTACTAACGCGGTTAATCACCTGATCGCCTTGGCCGGGCGCGTTGGAATTGATTTGAAGCTCGCTGATTTTGAACTCGGGTCCGATGTGCCCTGTCTGCTCAACCTCCAGCCGTCCGGGGAGTTTCTGATGGAAGATTTCTACTACGCCGGCGGCCTGCCGGTCATCCTGCGCGAACTCAGCGAAGCCGGTCTGCTGCACAAAGGGGCCGTGACGGTCAATGGCAACACCATCTGGGAAAACGTGAAGGATGCGGAATGCTACAACCGCAATGTCATCCATTCTTTCCAGCAGCCCTTCAAACCGCGTGCCGGCATCGCCGTGCTGCGCGGGAACCTCGCTCCGAAGGGCGCCATCATCAAACCTTCGGCGGCAACGCCGGCGTTACTCACGCATCGCGGACGCGCGGTCGTGTTCGAAACGGTGGAGGAACTGCACGAAAAGGTTAACGACGACAATCTCGAGATCGACGAGACCTGTATCATGGTCTTGAAAGGCGCGGGACCAAAGGGCTACCCGGGTTTCGCCGAGGTTGGCAACCTGCCGCTGCCGGCCAAGCTCCTGCGCAAAGGGATCACCGACATGGTGCGCGTCTCCGACGGGCGAATGAGCGGGACTGCCTACGGTACGGTGGTGCTACACGTGGCGCCTGAAGCGGCTGTCGGCGGACCATTAGCGTTCGTGCAAACGGGCGACATGATAGCGCTCGATGTGCCGAGGCGCAGCTTGCACCTGGAAGTTTCCGATGAGGAACTGGCCCGGAGAAAGGGGGCATGGAAAGAACCCGAACCTCCTGCACGCGGTTGGCACCGGCTGTTTCACGACCACGTGTTGCAGGCAGATCAAGGTGTGGATCTCGATTTCCTGGTTGGCAAAAGCGGGGCGGCGGTTCCACGGGACAACCATTAGGCAAGATCGTCCAGCGGGCGCCGAACAGGTCGTGCCACACGTCGGCAAAAAAGTGCCTAATCCCAGCTTTTGCCGCCGCCGGCTTCCTAACCAGAATCAATTTTCAAGGAAGCGATGCTCCGCGGTCTGTTTGTTGTTATGGAGGAATCGCGCTCGCCTCGGCCACTAAAGAAAACCGCGAATGACGTTTTCGGCCGAGGTGAAGGACGTCTCCCGCGAGCACACGCGAAGTTTTGGAAAGAGCTCTTCACTATTCCCTGTGAAGTTGCTATACGGTAAAAAAATCTAACCCCCCAAAGGCCCGGGAAACCGGACCGCTTGATAGGAAAATTAATGCATCTGTCACGTTACGCCACCGCTGCGGTGGCCGTTGTTTCATTAACGCTTGGGCTGTTGTCGTCGGCCGGGGCGGCCGACACACCCAAAACGAACCTGCTTTCGCAATGGGACAATGGTTCCGATGCGGCAGCGATCGCGAAGCTCGGCGAGATGTTCGCGGCGGCAGGCGGGAAATGGGAATCGACTTCCATTGCCGGCCATACCGCCAATACGCTGGCTAAGCTTCGCGCCGATGTGGTGGCCGGCAATCCGCCGCCCGCGGTCCAGCTGAAGGGGCCCGAAATTGCCGAGTGGAATGCGACCGGCATGACGCTCAACCTCGACGAGATCGCCAAGCAGGAAAACTGGGATGGGACCGTTGCCACCGAGCTTCTGTCGGTGATGAAGCCTAAGGGATCCTGGGTTGCGGTCCCGATGAACATCCATCGCATCAACTGGTTGTGGGGGAGTAAGAAGGTTTTTGATAAAGTAGGCCTTAAGGAAATGCCGAAGACCTGGGCGGAATTCAACGCCGATTGCGAGAAGATCAAGGCGGCCGGAATTGTTCCAATTGCGCATGGCAGCGCCGACTGGACCGACGCGACAACGTTCGAGGTCGTTGTTTACGGGATGGATATCGACCTTTTCCGGAAGGCTTTCGTTGAAGGCAATCCGGAGGCAATGGGCAGTCCTAAAATGGTCGCCGCCTTTGAGCAATACCGCAAGATGATCAATTGGATGGATCCCGGAATCGCTGGACGCTCCTGGGACGCGGCGGCCAACATGATGCTCACCGGCAAGGCCGGCTTTTTCATCATGGGCGACTGGGCGATCGGCACCTACAATGCCGGCGGTTTCAAGGAGGGGACCGACTACCTGTGCGGCCAGGCGCCGGCCGACAATGGCAAGCCGGGCTTTATTCTCAACAGCGATTCGGTCGTATTTTTCAAACAGAAGGATGCCGACTATCTGGCCGGCTCGAAGCTTCTCGCCCATCTCATCATGTCGAAAGACTTCCAGACGATCTTCAACCAGGCGAAAGGCTCGATTCCGGCCAGGCTCGACGTTGACCTGAGCAAAGGTTTTAATCCATGTCAGCAAATGTCCCAGCAAGATCTGCAGGATTCCATCAAAGCGGGCACGCTGGTACGCAGCTTCGCTCACAACATGACGATCCTGCAGAAGTACCGCGGCGCTGCGATGGAAGTGATCACGGAATTCGTCAACACGCCGAAGGTATCTGCGGCTGATGCTGCCAAACAATTGGCCCAGGCCGTCGAGGCGCAACAATAACGCCGGTCGCCAAGCGGGAGAAGAAGGGCGCAGACGACGGTGGCTGAGACCGTAACATTCACGCCAGCAAGTGTCGCACCGACCCGGAGCCGTCCGCTCCGGGAGCGGTTGACGGCGATGATGCCGCAACTGGTCCTGGCGCCATCGCTCCTCGCCACGTTTGTTTACGTCTTCGTGTTTTGCGGTTGGACAGTCTGGATCTCGCTGTCCAACTCCACCCTGCTGCCCGACTATTCCCTAACCGGCTTTCATCATTACGCAGAACTGTGGACCAACCGGCGCTGGAGCATCGCCTATACCAACCTGTTCCTGTTCACCTCGCTTTATGTGGCCGGCACCATGGCGGTCGGGCTCACGCTGGCTATCCTGATCGATCAGCGAGTTCGCGCCGAGGCTCTCTGGCGCACCATTTATCTTTATCCGTTGGCAGTCTCTTTCGTGGTGACGGGCACGGTCTGGCGCTGGCTGCTCAGCCCGTCAACCGGAATAGAAAGCGTGATTCGGCAACTGGGCTGGGCCGATTTTAAATTCGACTGGCTCGTCCGGCGCGACATGGCGATCTATACCGTGGTGATCACCGGCGTCTGGCAGGCGTCGGGGTTCGTGATGGCACTGTTCCTGGCCGGCCTCCGCTCGATTGATCCCGACCTCATCAAGGCGGCACAGATCGACGGCGCAAACATGCCGCGGATCTATCGACGCATCATCCTGCCGGCAATCGGGCCGATCTTCATCGCGGTACTGGTCGTGCTTCTGCAATTCGCGATCAAGACGTTCGATCTGGTCATCGCTTTGACGGGTGGCGGCCCAGGGATTGCCACCACCGTACCGGCCATCTATGTCTATGATCTGATGTTCCAGCGCGGCCAGATGGCCCAAGGGGCAGCGGCGGCGATCATGATCCTCCTCGCGCTGTCTCTGGTGCTGGTGCCCTACACAATTTGGACCAATTGGCGCCAGCGCCGGGAGGTCGGGCGTGGCTGAAACCGCCCCTTACGATCCGCTTGGGGCGGCGGGCACCTGGCCCCGGTACCGGGCGAAACTCGTCGTTTATACGCTGCTCGGCCTGTTCGCGCTTTATTATCTGTTGCCGCTGGTCGTGGTGGTCCTTAA
>DASWVC010000166.1:0-47577 GCA_036401335.1 Chthoniobacterales bacterium | reverse complement strand
ACGAAAAACGGTTTTGGAAATCGCGAGCGGATGCGACGTTCGTTCGTACGGGCATTCGGGCAGTCACCCCAGACGATTCAGCGTACCGTGTGCGCTTGATGCCGTGCGCGATCTTCTCATCCGGTTGTTCGTCCTTTCGGAAGGGGCGTGCGACCGACCGGCGGTCCGGCCGGGGAACGACGATTCCGTCCGGCCTCTGCCTTGAAGCAGGGCTTCTTGGAAGGGACTTCGGATCACCCCTCTCGGAGGGCGTTTGGACCCGGCCCTTTCGCCTCAAGGGAATGGCGGTGGTTCGCTGCTCCCCGCCGCCCGGAAAGCAAGGCCGGTGTTTCAGGGCAACCATCCCTGCCAGGCGGGTGCGACGGGGTTCGGTCTTGCCATCCCCATGCCGCGGCGGCGAAGGGACTCGCCGCCCTACCGGGCCGGTTCAGCCAGCGCTACCGTGCACGAACCGGGGAGGCCAGCAGGGCGTCAAGCACTTCAAGGTTCACCGGTTTTACCAGGTGATGACTAAAACCGGCCTCCAGCGCACGGTGGCGGTCCTCCTCCTGGCCCCAACCGGTAAGGGCAATCAAGGTGGGACCCTCCGGAGCCGCTTGGAGGAGGATACGCCGGCCTGCCTCATAACCGTTCAATTTTGGCAAGCCAATGTCCAGGAGCACAACCTCCGGCCGGAAACCGGCTGCCACCGCAACCGCCTCCTCCCCATCGAAAGCCATCGCGATCTCGTGTCCCCGCCGGCGCAGCAGCTTGGCCAGCGTGGTCGCAGAATCGCGGTTGTCATCCACCACGAGGATGCGGCGAGCCAGCGCGGCAGACACTGAACCACGCGGCGTTTTCGCCTGGAGGGCTGCACTGGCCTCCCACCCCGACAAGGCTGGTAAATGCACGATGAACTCGCTGCCCTGGCCAAGACCGGCGCTCCGCGCCTCGATGCTGCCGCCGTGCATCTCCACGAGTCGGCGCACGAGGGTAAGGCCGATTCCGAGGCCTCCTTGGGACCGTTCGAGGGAACGGTCTTCCTGGGTAAATAAGTCAAAAACACGGGGCAGCATCTCGCGACGGATGCCGATGCCGGTGTCCGCCACTGACACGCGCACCTGGCCCCCCTCCTGCTCCGCGGAGAGGATGATCCGGCCTCGCGGCTCAGTGTACTTTGAAGCGTTGTTGAGCAGGTTGGAAAAAACCTGTGCAAGCCGGGTCGGGTCAGCCAGGAGGTAGACCGGCTGTGCCGGAAGAGTCACCGTGAGCGTCTGGCCGGCGGCGTCAATCAAAGGACGGCTGATTTCCGTTGCGCTCTGGATCGCTTGTTCCAGTGGCACCGGTTCTTTGCGCAGCTCGATCCGATCCCGGGTTATCCGCGAGACGTCCAGCAGATCGTCCACCAGCCGCACCATTTGTTGCAACTGCCGGTCCATGACGCCATACGTTTCGACCGAAGCCTCCGCATCGTCGGTCTTCAGCAAGGCGAGCCCATGCCGCAGCGGAGCCAATGGGTTTCGCAGTTCGTGCGCGAGCGTGGCAAGGAATTCATCCTTGCGCCGGTTCATGTCCTGCAGATCACGGTACAGGTGCGAGTTTTCGATCGCCACCGCAGCCCGGTGGGCAAGGTCAGCGGCCACTGCCAGGTCGAGCGCCGTGTAACGGCGGCCCGACTCAGCCGTACAAAAGGTCAGCACACCCAGCGTTTTGCCGCGCGACGACAGCGGCACGCTCAGGTAGGATTTAAGGCCCAGATCCCGGAGCAACTGCAAATGTTGCTCGCTGCGCGCCACCGCGACGAGCAGCGCATCCGGAATGTCCTCCGCCATCTGCGGCTGGCCGGTTCGCAGCACGGCAACCACGCCATGGCTGTCTTCCGGCTGTGGCGGGTGCTGTTCCATCAACGCTCTGACGAGGTGCAGTTTGGCGGGATCCGCATGCGTAACCGCGAGCCTGCGAAGTCCACCGTCGCCATCGGCCAGGTCCACGCAACACCAGTCTGCAAACGCCGGTACTGAAGCACTGGCAATCTTTTGCAACGTGCTTTGGTAATCGGTCAACTCGGCTAGGTCCGCGCTCACCTGGGAAAGAAATCGGGCAGTGGATGCGCTCCGCAGCAGGGCTTCCTCGGCGCGCTTTCGCTCAATGCATTGCGCAAGGCTGTAAGCGACTGGCTCCAGGTCGCGCAGCACCGTTTCGGAGAGCGCCCGTTGGAAAAACATGGCGACTACGCCCACCACGCGGTTCTCCACCGCGAGGGGATAGCCGGCAAAGGAAACCATGCCCGCCGTCCTGGCCCACTCCGGATCGCTGATGTTGGGGTCGTTGGGAACATCGTTGGTCAAATGGGGCTGCACATCGCGCGCGATGCGTCCGATCTTGAATTCCCCCACCCTGATTCGTCCATGCGGTCCATCCAGGTGGGTGTACAGACCTGCGCTGGCCTGCAACACGAGCACGCCTGCTCTCTCATCCAGGGTCCAAACGCGGGCGAAAGCCGCACCAAGGTTTTGCACCAGGACCTGTGCACAGTTCTGGAGGATCACAGGCAGCGGGTCACTGCTTGCCAGGCGCGTGCTCAGGTCTTCACGCATCCGCGCGATTTGCTCCACTTCAGACCGCTCCCGGCGCAGCTCGAGCATGTTCATCACCTGGCGGGCCAGCGTGCGAAGCCCTTCGAGCTGATCCGGCCTGATCTGCCGGGGTTTGCGGTCGAGAACACAAAGCGTTCCAAGCGCGAATCCGTCCGGTGTGCGGATGACAGCCCCGGCGTAAAATCGCAGGCCCGCCTCTCCCGTGCAGAGGGGATTCGTCCGGAACCGCTCATCGGCCAGGGTGTCGGGTACGACTAACGTCTCCTCTTCGAGCAGCGCGTGGCGACAGATCGAAAACTGAAAGGGCGGTTCGCGCGCTCCCAGCCCCACCTTGCTCTTGAACCATTGACGCTCGGCGGCGACAAAATTCACCACCGCGATCGGCGTTTGGCAGATCTGGGCGGCCAGCCGGCACAAATCGTCGAAATCCCGCTCCGGCGCGGTGTCGAGGATGCCGTACCGCAAAAGCGCCGCCAATCGTTGCGGATCGCAGTGGGTTGCCGAGGAAGACTCCATCGCTGAGGCAGATGATAACACCTCGCGTGCCCGATACCAACCCTCTCCCCGGGCGCTGGTTGGACGGGCGAAAAAGGAAACTGCGCGTTCTCCGCAAGATCCCGGATATTCAGGCTGGGTAGCGTTGGAGCAGGTCGTGGTCCCCGTACGCCTTGATCAAGCGTTCCAAGTCCGCCGCGGCATAACGGATGTGACGACCCCGCTGGCCGTCGGCAATTCGCCGCGTCGAACTCCGCTCTCGAACCACGGTGCGACCCGGGATGATGTCAGCCCCCTGGTGAATCGCGGCTTCCACAGATTCGAAATGGTGATGGGTAGCGATGAAGGTGCGCTGTGGCTCCAGAACGAGCGTGAATCCATGATCGCCGTATGCCTCCGAGAACGCCCCATCGATCGTGATGGCTTTGCCGCTCCGTTTTAAAGGTGACTCGCCTTTGTCGACCTCGACCGGCACGTGGCCGTTCACGATCATGCCTTCACCGGGATCAACGCCGAATTCAGAGAGGATCTTCTCGCAAAACCAAGCCTCGTGAATCAGCCGAAAATAAGGGTTTTTGGTCTCGCGATGGGTGCCATGATCTTCGATCAGGTCGCGTTCCAACGTCGTGATGCGATCCTTTCCAAACAGCGGCGAGCGTGGACCACTCCACAGGTACCAGAGTAAATCCAGCTTTTCCGGCGCGACCCCCCCTGCTGCGGCCTCGTCCACGAGCCGGTACACGGCGTGGTCTAGCGCATCGAACAACGCCTTACCCTGAAACTGCGCGCCCTCGACCCACATGGGCAAAAAGGCCCCGGCTTCATCCACCGGCATGCAACCATGGAAAATCAGGTGCTCCTCCCTGACCAGGTGCATTCGGCCCAGAGACACCATCCAACGAACGTGTTCCCACAGTTTATGGCTGGCCAGGAATGACCCCCGGAGCCGGTTGAAACAGACCCGTTCCTCACGCGTCAGCTCGTAGGGATCGTCCGGGTTCAGGGTGGGAAAGTGAGCATCCCTGAGCGGGTGAAGCACACCGTCGACTTCAATCGTTCCCGCACGAGGATCGATGCGGTGCAGCAGGCGGCGGTGATCCATTTCCCATTCCGGATGGCGAGCGATCGCTTGCCCTTCAAGCTTGAATTGCATGACCGCGATCGCCTTTTGCATGCGCGCCATCATCAGGGTGTCGCGCATCCCGGTGCCTTTTACCTCAAAACTGGAGGCCGGATCACCGTCGTAAACCGTCCGGGCCAGCAGGTCGAGGGGCGCGAGCGGAATGCCATAACCTTCCTCCAGCTGAAGCAACCGCCGGTAACGCAGGGAAATGCGCAGGACCTGGCAAATCAATGCGCCGTGGCCCAGGCAAGCCCCCAGCCAGGCAGCGTCGTGGTTGCCCCAGACAAAGGAAACTTTGGGCTGCCGCATCAGGTAATCGACCACGCGATCGCCGCGTGGGCCCCGGTCCCAGCAATCCCCGGCGATGACCAGTTCGTCAATGGCGAGGTTGCGAATCACGCGTCCCGTGAGGTGCACCAGGTGCAGGACACGGCCGTGTCGCACCAAAGCGTCTACGATCGCTTCAATATACGCCGGGTCCCGTTCAGCCGTGGGTGCGTGCAGGATCTCCGCCAGGAGTTCCCGGTATTCGGCCGGGAACACCCGCAGCGCGTGTTTGAGGCTGCGGCGGGCCGCCAACACGCGAACCACATCAAATAAATCGTGCAGCGTCCGCATCGCATACGCGCGCTGCGCTTCGGGCGTTGAAATCGTGTGTTCCAGACGGCCTACCACCTCGGCCGGATAAAAAATCAGTGTCAACAGCTCCTGAAACTGCTTGGGAGGAATGCGGTCGCGAAACAAGTTCTCGACCAACGGCCGCAGCGTGCCGGAGGCATTGTTGATGACGTGCCGGAGTTTCCGGTCTTCCCCGTGGATGTCGCTGATGACGTGGATCGTTCCTTGAGGCAAAGTCAGCTCGGCCGAAAAACGGGCGATCTCCGCGACAGCGGCGTCGACGTTGGGAACTTCGCGCGAAAGCGGGCGCAGGCTGATCAGCGCCCGTTCGGTGCGATCGTTATCCACGTCCATCGGGGAAGGGGGAACGGCAACAATTGGATGAACTGTACCAACTGTACCAGTGATTGAAAGCACTCAGCCCTCCCGCTCTGCGGAGCGTGTCACCACTTTCTCCGCAGCATTGGTACAATGGGCAGCATTGATCCAGTTGCTACGATTCGCCTTAGGGCGCGCGGCCCTGCAGCAACCGGATTACAAAAACAACGACGGCGATGACCAGGAGCAAGTGGATCAGCGCGCCCCCGATGTGCCCGATCAAGCCAAGCGCCCACAGCACCACCAGCACAATTACGATTGTCCAGAGCATGCCTGTGCTTAACAGTTTCAAAGACACGAGCAAACTGAAATGTTGGCGCGCAGGGAAGTTTGGTGAACCTTAGGGATCGGTTGGGGTATGCCCTGAAGGGAATGGGAAGCGTCACCTGCGGATTGAACAATGGCTTGTCCTGCCCGACCCGGAACCTGGGCATTGCCCGTCGGTAAGCCCCATTTTACTTGACGCCCCATGGGAGAAGTATAAAGCCAGGATTGGGCAGAGGCGAACTCCGGGCGGTTCTTGCACGGCGCAACCCCCGGGGCTGAAACACGGATCTAAAGAAAATAGGCCGGTCCCAAGCTAATCCCCCGCGCAGCACCGAACTAGACATTGGTTAACCTACAAAAACTGTCACGCTAAACCATGAGCCTTCCCAAAAAAGAAATTCTTGCCAAGGCCGCCGATATCGCTCGGGGTTTGGCCATGGATGCAGTCCATGCCAGCCAGAGCGGGCACCTCGGGCTGCCCCTCGGATGCGCCGAGATCGGAGCGGTGCTTTACGGTCAAGAGTTGCGTCACTGTCCGCAACACCCTGAGTGGCTGAACCGCGATCGTTTTGTCCTGTCAGCCGGGCACGGGTCAATGTTTCTGTATTCCTGGCTGCACCTCAGCGGCTATGCCGACATGACCCTTGACGAGATCAAACGCTTCCGTCAACTGGGGTCCAAAACGCCGGGCCACCCTGAACTTACCCACGCGCCGAGCGGCGTCGAGACCACCACTGGTCCGCTGGGGCAAGGGGTCGGCAATGCGGTCGGCATGGCCGTTGCCTCAGAAATGGCTGCCGCGCGGTTTAACACGCCGGAGCACACCATCTTCGATCATCACATCATTTGTTTGTGCGGGGACGGCTGTTTGCAGGAAGGGGTGGCTCAGGAATCCGTCGCCTTTGCGGGGCACCAAAGGTTGGAGAACCTGATCCTGATTTACGATTCAAACGCGGTCACCCTTGACGCCATGGCCAAGGAGACGCAGAGCGAAGACACGGCGAAGAAGTTTGAGGCCATGGGCTGGGATGTGCAGACGATCGATGGCCAGGATCTGGACATGGTTGCTTCCGCGATCGATCGGGCTCGCCAGGCGGGCAGCGGCAAACCGCAGTTCATTGTCGCCAAAACCTTGATCGGCAAAGGCATTCCGGAAGTTGCGGGCACCCAGAAAGCCCACGGCGAGGGCGGGGCTAAGTTTGTCGAGGCTGCCCGGAAGGCGCTCGGCCTGCCGGACGAGAAATACTACGTTGCTCCCGACGTTAAGGAGTTTTTTGCGGACCGCAGCAAAGCGTTGACCGGCACCTACCAGGAGTGGATGAAGAAGTTCGAAGCCTGGAAGGCAGCCAATCCCGAGCTTGCCAACGAGCTTGCGGTCTCCTCCGCCTTGTCACAGCAAATGGCGCAACAGACCGACCACAAGACGGCCGACGTCGGCCCGCTCTTCAAGGCCATTCCGGAGTTTCCCGCCGACACCAAGGCGGCGACGCGCAAAGCCGGGAGCGAGGTGCTGCAGCCGCTGTCCAAGATCACCCCTTTGCTCATCGGCGGGAGTGCAGATTTGTACGGGTCGACGCTGAATTACATCGGCGACCCAAAAAATCCGGACGATTTCAAGCCGGGTCACCGTTCCGGGCGCAACATCCGCTTCGGCATTCGTGAGCACGGCATGTGCTCGATCCTTAACGGAATTGCAGCCCACGGCATCTTCCGCCCAAGTGGCGCCACGTTCCTGGTGTTCGCGGACTACTGCCGCGCCAGCATCCGCCTGGCTGCGCTTTCGCACCTGCCGGTCATCTACATCTTCACTCACGACAGCATCGGCGTGGGCGAGGACGGTCCTACCCATGAGCCGGTTGAAACTGTGCCCGGCCTTCGCGTGATCCCGAACCTTGATGTGATCCGGCCGGCGGATCCGGAAGAAACGGCCGGTGCCTTTGTTGCTGCCCTCGAACGCACCGACGGTCCCACCTTACTCGCCCTTAGCCGTCAGGCAGTCCCTCTGTTGAGCTCCATCCCCGTCCAAACCCGGCGCGAAGGCGTTCTTAAAGGGGCGTACGTGGCCAAGAAAGAGACGGGCCGTTTGGAGTTGATTTTGCTCGGTGCCGGCAGTGAACTGCAGCACGCGATGAAGGCCGCCGAGTCGCTGGGCGCCGGCACACGGGTGGTGAGCGTGCCCTCGTTCGAACGGTTCCGTCGGCAGCCGGAAGAATACCGGCACGAGGTGCTGCCGCCTTCCTGCCAGCGCCGCGTCAGCATAGAGGCCAGTGAACCGACCAGTTGGTACCGCTACGTTGGGCCCCAGGGCGAAGCCATCGGCATTGAACGGTTCGGACTAAGTGCTCCAGGCAGTACCGTCATGAAAGAATTGGGGATGACGGCCGACCACGTTCTCGAAGCCGCCAAAAGGGTGTTAAACGCTCCTCCGCTATAATCTAAGTTTGACTGGGGACGGTTCAGGGTCCGCTGAACCGTCGCCCGCCGTGATAAACGGCGCTGACGTCGGTTGTGTTACGGATGTCTTGCAACGGGTTGCCGTTAAGCACGATGAAATCAGCCCGTTTGCCTGCCTCCAGGGTGCCGCGATCCACCGCCCCCAGGATTTCTGCAGCATTCCTGGTTGCGCAAACCAAAGCGTTCAGCGGGCTGATGCCTGCCTGAACCAGCAACTGCAGCTCACGGTGTTCAGCAAAGCCGGCAATCCTGGTTGGCAACGCGCCGGAGTCCGTTCCGAAGCCGATTTTTACTCCGGCGTCGAACAAGATCTTGGCGTTCCGTTGGCCCATGGCGGCAGCCGCTTTGTTTTTTGGTGTACTCGGGTTCCCCTTCGTTTCCAGTGCGTAAAGGGGGCTTCTCCAGCGCTCCAGAAGTACGGAATCAACCGCCTTCGTGAAAAACGGTTCCTGCATCCACGCAGGTTGTTCCGCGAAAATGTATTGGGATTCGTCGAGGCCCAGGGGTGGGATGTAAGCGACCTGGTTGGTTCTCATGGCCTCAACGAACTCGGCATCGACCGGTTGATCGCGGACGCTATGCGCGATGACGTTGACGCCTGCCCTGACGAGCGCCTTGGCATCGTCCAGGGTAAAAATATGGGCCGCCAATTTCAGTCCTTGTTTATGCGCCTCATCCGTAATGGCCCGTGTTTGCTCAATGATCGCGCGGTAAATGTCCGGGGTCATTTTTGGCGCTGTCCCGAAAAGGTCGTCGATCCACACCTTGATCATGTCCGGGTGCCGGCCGATTGACTCCCGAACTCCCATCCGGGCTTCTTCCACGGTGGCCGGGCGATACACCTGGTCTTCCATCAGCGGGAAAGGCGGTGCGCCACGTTGCACGCCCAAGCCACGGTCCGCGGTAAAGATGTCGGCGCCGCCCATCTTCCCCTGCTGCTGTTCCTCCCGCCAGCGGTAAAGGACGTCTTTATTGACCCCGAGTGACACCACGGTCAGCACGCCGTAGCGCTCGTACTGCTCAAGTTGTCGGGCCACATTCTCACGGGTGTAGTTGTCAGGCTTCGGCCCACTGGCTCCTTTGCACAACCCGAGGTGGCTGTGGACCGAAATCAATCCAGGAATGATCGTTTTTCCCGTCGCATCGACCTTTTCCCCATTGTTCTGGTGTTCAGGCACCAGACGTCCTTAACCTGCGCACCATGCACCATCGTAGCCCCCCGAGCCAACGCTCGACGGCAGGCCAGCTCACCCTGTTCGCCATGGCTCTGCTCATCGTGCACGCGACCACGGTGCAGGCCGGTCAGGTGTTGGCTTACGCTTTTACATCGGCAACGCTCGGACGGGACTGGCGCTACAACGTCTACCTCCCTGACGGTTACCAGAATTCCGGCCTCCGGTATCCGGTGCTGTTCATGCTGCATGGCTTCAGTGAAAATGAGAACGCCTGGGTGTCCAAAGGTCGCATCAATGGGGTGGCGGACCGCCTTATCGCCGCGGGCGACATTTCACCGCTGTTGATTGTCATGCCAGGGTCGGGAGACAATTGGTACCTTGACCTCCGCGAGAAGATCGAAACGGCCTTTATCAAGGACCTGGTTCCTGAGGTCGAGCGCAGGTTCCGAACCATTCCCGAGCGGGAAGGTCGGGCGGTGGGCGGTGATTCCATGGGAGGCTACGGCGCCCTTCGCTTTATTTTAAAGTACCCGGAACGCTTCAGCGCAGCGCTCCTCATGAGCCCGGCCATTTATGTTCCGGAACCCCCCGCCGCCAGCAGTGCCCGGCGGGGCACCGTCTTCGGCGAGCCGTTCGATCCGGAAGTCTGGAAGGGTGCGAACTACCCTCCTTTGTTGGAAGGTTTCTTTGCCAAGAATTTGCCCATCGCCCTTTACGTCAATGCCGGGGACCACGACGACTTCGAGATTGAGTCCCAGATCGGGCCCATTTACAAAATCATGCGGGAACGTAAGTTCCCGGTTGCGATGCGCGTCACGGCTGGCATTCACGACTTCAATGTATGGCGTGCGGAATTGCCGGATGCGCTTCGCTTTATCTGCGGCGAACTCCGGCGGCCGGAACCGGGCCCGACGACGGATTGAACCAGCCCGCAGCCTGCGCCCATGACTCCATTACTTGCCAAAGTGCTTGCGGTGCAAAAACAAGGCGACCATTACCGGGTTGCGGTTCGGATCAGCCTTGCCACCTACGACGGTGCGTTCAACACCCTGGCGTTCGGAGAGAACAAGCCGGCGAGCGGCTCTTGTGACCACGGCCGGCTCGATCTTGTGTACCAGCGGGATCCCGGCCTCAAAGCGGGCCAGCCCTTCCCCTTGTGGACCCTGCCCTGAGCCCCGGCGAGAGTTTGCCGCCCGCCTTCTCCGGTCCGGCGCAGGGCCCTGAGCATTCGCGTCTTGGCGGGGAGCAGGCTTGACAGCGAACACCGTTCCAATCAAGGTGAGCCCGCTGCGGCATGCCGTGCAAGCTCCGAAGTTCCCCGTACCCGATTGCAACGTGACCCACCTGAGACCGTTTAAGAAACACCTGGCCCAACCGTCACCCTCTGGAAAAGGGACCGGAGATGCCACCGGTGGCCTGAGGGAATCGGCGTTCGGGAGCTAGAAAGTCTTAGAATATGCCTGATCAAGAATCCTCTCTCCCCCCCGAAAATAAGAACCTTTTCTCAAACCAGAACTTACTTAGCGCCAATCTGACCCGAAGGGAATTGCTTCGGAAAAGCGGTAAAGTTGCGGCACTCGCGGCGGTGTCTTCGGCATTTTACCCTTTTAACATCAAGGTCCGGGCCGCTTCAGTTAAGACACTGTCGTTTTGGCAGTTCTACGCCCCGGGAGGCGCCGCCAGCTCCCAAAGCAGGTGGTGGGAGGAGATGGCAAAGGCTTGGAACACCACCCACGACGTGAAGGTGGAACTGCAGTTTGTGCCCAACGCGGAATACATGAACGGGTCCAAGCTGCAAACGGCTTTTGCCTCCGGCCAGGGCCCGGACCTTTTCATCATCAGTCCGGGAGACTTCTTGCGCTACTACAACGGCGGGGTCTTGATGGACCTGACGCCTTACATGGACGACGCTGCGAAAAAGGACTTGTTCGAGAACGTGATGGAGACTCGAATGGTCGACGGCAAGATCTACGGGCTGCCAATGGAGGTTGAGCCGATGGCCATGTATTACGGCAAAAAGGCTTTTGCCCAAGCTGGCCTTTCTGAAGCTGACCTTCCGAAAACGTGGGAAGAATTGCTTGTCGTATCGAAAAAACTGACCAAGGGCAATCAGTTTGGGTGCGTGTTTGAAACCACTCCAGGCTACTACCAGAATTTCAGCTGGTATCCGTTTCTCTGGCAAGGCGGCGCCGACATGGTGACGAAAGACGGCAAAAAAAGCGCATTCAATTCCGCGGGCACCGCCCAAGCGTTAAAATTCTGGCAGGACAGCATCAATCAGAACGTGGCGCCGCGGAGCGCCCTTGGGTTTGGCGGGCCCGACATCGTTGCTAACCTTGGTGCCGGGTATTGCGCGATGCAAAACGTCGGGATCTGGGGAATCAGCGCCCTTCGAGAAAGCGCTCCGGGGTTTGAATACGGAGTGTTTCCGTGCCCGACGCCGCCCAACGGAAAACCGACAAGTGTGTTGGGCGGTTGGTCGTTTGTTGCAAATGCGAAAGGCAAGGACCCGGAAACCGCCGCCAAGTTTTGCGTATGGGCGCTTGGGTCCATGAGCGATGACTCCGTTCAGCGGGTGGTCGATTGGTGCATTAAGGGAAAGAGTGACATTTCTCCTCGACGGTCCGCCCTGGAAAAGGCAACGGCCGCTGGCGGTTACGCGAGCGGTCCGATGAAAATTTTCAAGGACGAGATTTTTCCGACCGGACGCGGCGAACCGCGGGTGCCGCCGGAGGTCTACAAGGCGGTCTCCGACGCGATTCAAGCGTGTCAACTCGGTGGAGCGGATCCGCACCAACAAGCAGCACAAGCTTCGGACAACATTGACTCGTTCCTCGCCGGCTACTCCGGCGCTCCGTTAAGGTAGTAGGTGCGCCTTTGTCGCCACTCTGCCTTGGGACATGCCCGAATTCCCGCAAAAACGCCGCCGGCTTACGCGCAACCAACGCGAAGCCGTCGCGGCATGGCTTTTTTTTCTGCCCGATGCAATCGGCCTGACGCTGTTCGTTGCCTTGCCGATGCTGTTTTCACTGAGCCTCGGGTTCTTCTCGGTGAACGGCTTTGGCGGCTACAAGTTCATCGGGTTGGCCAATTACACCCGGATGTTCTCGGATCCGTTGTTTCTCAAGAGCCTCGGTGTGACGCTCAGCTACGTGGTGGTGCTGGTCCCGGGTTTGTACATTTCCGGCCTTGGCCTCGCACTGATCGTGAAACAGAAACTGCCCCTCATCGGGCTGTTTCGCAGCATGTTTTTCGTCCCCAACGTTGTGAGCCTCGTCGTGATCGGGCTTACCTGGCAGGTGCTTCTGATCGATAAAATCGGGTTTTTCAACCGGTTCCTGCAAGCCATTGGACTTCCCGGCCATTCCTGGTTGGGCGATCCCCATTTTGCCCTGGGATCTGTGCTGCTGGTCACCATCTGGTTCCTGATGGGGTACTACATGATCCTGTTTCTGGCCGGCCTGCAGGAAATTCCGCAGGAATATTACGATGCGGCCCGGATCGATGGCGCCGGACCGTGGACCACTTTCACCAGAATAACGCTGCCGCTGTTGAGGCCGACAAGTTTTTTTGTCCTGCTGGTTTCCACCGTCTCCGCGGTGGCCGGCTCACAGGGCTTCGACCTTATCTACATCATGACCAAAGGCGGGCCGGCCAATTCCACGTCGCTGGTCATTTTCTACATCTATCAACAGGCCTTTCAGTTTAACAACTACGGGTACGCCGCGGCAATGGCATCTTTCCTGGTGCTCATTCTCCTGGCGATCACCATCGCCCTGTTCGTCGCGACGAAAGGCGGCCGTTTTCACTACGCATGACGAAGCGGCCCCAAGCCCGTTCCAACGGCCTCGACAGCCCCAAGCCCGGCATTCACCGGTTGTGGCAGGCCGGGTTGTTCCTAGGCACGGCCGTATTGGCCGTGGCGACCGTCTGCCCCCTGGTCTGGATGGTTACGGCGGCTTTCAAGGGACCAGGGGAAACGTTCAGTCCCAACTTTTTCCCTAGTCAACCTACCTTCGCCAACTTCCAGTACGTTTTCACGCAGTTGCCGTTTTTCCGGTACATGCTCAACAGCTTCTTTGTCGCCGGAACCATCACGGTTCTCGCGCTCTTCCTCCATTCCATGGCGGCGTTCGCTTTGGCCAGGCTCAGGTTCCCGGGAAGGGATTTGATCTTTCTCATCATCTTTTCCACGTTCCTGGTCTCCCTCCCGGTGATCATTGTCCCTCTGTTCATTCTGGTGCGCCAACTCGGCATGGTTAACACGTACGCTGGACTCATCATCCCTTCGACGTTCAACGCCTTTGGCATTTTCCTGTTGCGTCAGTTTTACCTCAGCATCCCCATGGAGCTTCAGGAAGCAGCCATCATCGATGGGGCAAGTTACTGGCGCATTTACTGGAACATCATTCTGCCCCTCAGCCGGCCTATTCTATCGGCGCTGGCAGTGTTCTTTTTCCTGGCGAACTGGAATGCATTCATCTGGCCGTTGACCATCACAACCGACCAACGCCTCTGGGTGGTGCAGATCGCAATCGCAAGCTTTCACCAGCAGTACACTTCCTCCTGGAATTACATTATGGCCGGGTCGGCCGTTGTGGCCCTCCCCACGCTCCTGCTGTTCTTCATCTTCCAACGTCAGCTGATCGAATCCATCAAAACGTCGGGGTTGAAGTGAGGGGCCATGGCCTGCGTACAGGGCACACGCGACGAGTCCCTTCGCCGCTGGCGCGGTGTGCCGTTGGCCGTCGTGCCGGGCGCTGAAGGAGAAAATACCTGCAATCGCAGGGTGCCCGTCTCGACCTTTGTGGCCCCGATGGCCCGGTCGGCGAAGGACCGCCGACCCTGCCAACCCCGACGGGCCGAAACGCCAACACGCGGGCCCGGTGAAGCTCCGTCAATGAGCCGCGGCCGCTGCGCCTGCCGGCGGACGAGCTCCTCGCTTAAAAAGAAACGGAAGCACCGCGCAGGCGAAACAGACGAGCACCATCAGGCGGAAACCGTCGACGTAGGAAAAGAGGGAAGCCTGAGCTTGGAGGGTCCGGTACATCAACGCGTATGCCTGGTTCTGGGCCGTCACGCTCCCGCTTTGACCCGCCAAGGCCCGCTGCATGGCTGCCAACTGATCGTTGAACACCGGGTTGAACGGGCTGAGGTGACCCACCATTAAGGCTTGGTGGGTCTGCGCTCCACGGGTGACGAGGGCGGTCACAAGGGAAATACCGACGCTGCCGCCGACGTTGCGCGCCAGGTTAACGATGCCGGAAGCGTCGCCGATTTGTTCCCGCGAAACCGTCGCCATGGAAAACGTGCTCATCGGCACAAACACACAGGTCGTGGCGAACCCGCTGATCACGACGGCAGGCACGAGGGTCCACGGAGAAATAGCCGTGTTCAGGTCTCCCAACATGACCATGGCAACCCCCAGCACGACGAAACCTCCGGCGATCCAGGCCCGGCCATCGATCTTTCCCGTTGCCAGCACCCGGCCGGCGATGATGCTGCCGGCAATGGCACCGATCCCCCGCGGGCTGACCACCATGCCGGATTGAAAAGAAGGGTAGTTCAGCAGGTTCTGCAGGAAGAGCGGCAGCACGGCATTGGTGGCGTAGAGCAGCGCCCCTATCAGAAACAGCAGGAGCGTGCCGATCACGAGGTTTCGGTCCAGCAGAACCCGCAGGTTAACAATCGGGTTAGCCACCCGGAGTTCCCAGATCAGGAAAACAACGAAGCCGATCACCGCCCCGAGGGACAGGACACAGATGAAGGTGGACGAAAACCAGTCTTCATCCTGCCCTTTATCGAGCATTATTTGCAGGCAGCCGATCCAGAGCGTCAGGAGGCCAAGCCCGACAAAGTCGATGCGCCCGGGTTTGCTGCCATCGCGCAGGTACGGCGGATCTTCGAGAAACAATGAGCAAAGGATGACGGCGACCACTCCGATCGGGAGGTTGATAAGGAAGCTCCAACGCCAGGAATAAGCATCCGTCAGGTAACCTCCGAGCGTCGGGCCCAGAATGGGCGCGACCACGACGCCAATGGCGTACACCGACATCGCGTTGCCCCGTTTTTCGGGCGGAAAACTTTCCAGAAGGACAGATTGGGCGATGGGTTGCAGGGCACCCCCGCCAGCGCCTTGGATGATCCGGGCCACAATCAGGAAAGGAAGGCTGGTGGCCAGGCCGCACAGCAAGGAGGCCAACGTGAAAATAACAATGCAGGCAATCAGGAAACGTTTTCGGCCGAAGAACCGTCCTAGCCAGCCCGTGGCCGGCAGCACGACGGCGTTGGCTACCAAGTAGCTGGTAAGCACCCAGGTGGCCTCATCGGTGCTGGCCGACAAATTGCCGGCGATGTGGTTCAACGCAACGTTGGCAATGGAGGTATCCAACACCTCCATGAACGTGGCGAGCATGACGGAAGCGGCGATAAGCCACGGATTGACCGCCGGCCGCCATTCCGCCCGAGGCGCTGTGGCCGCCGGCTGCTCAGCCATGGAAACCCGCCCAGTTTACCCTGCCTTTCCGGCGCAAGTTCAAATGCGCTGAACTCATCACCCTCAAGCATAATATCAGAAACGCCCGGGCGCCAGCGCCGGTGGACGGCGGCCAGCACTGCGGCGTAGCCGAAGACCGTTGCGGGCCAGTTTCAGTTCGGTGAAACGGGCCAGCCGAACGAACGGAAGGCCAATCAGGAGGTACACGAAGGCGACCAAAAGCCCCGTTCCCAGGTAATCAAAGCTCTCCGTGGCCAGACGGTTGTAGGCGCCCGTTAACTCGACGAGCGTCACCATGGAAACGAGCGAAGAATCTTTTAGGAGGGAGATAAAATCGTTCGTCAGCGGCGGCAGGACGAGACGGAAAGCCTGCGGAATGATCACGTAACGGAGCGCTTGCGGGTGCGTCATGCCCAGGGCACGCGCCGCATCCGTTTGCCCGGCAGGAACGCTGAGGAGGCCCGCACGGTAATTTTCCGCCTCATACGCCGCGTAGTTCAAGCCCAGGCCCAGTACACCCGCCAGCAGGGGCGGCAATTTGAAGCCGACGCTGGGCAACCCGTAAAAAATGATGAGCAACTGGATGAGCAACGGCGTGCCGCGGATAACCTCGATCCAAATGGTCGCCATCCAGCCGAAAGGCCTCGGCCCGAACACCCGGGCCACTGCGAGAACGAGGCCAAGGCTGACGGCCAGCGCCATGGCTGCCACGGAGACCTCAAGCGTGAGGACGGCAGCCTCAGTGAGCAACGGCCAGGCCCTCGCGTACCGCTGCAGCCGGGTCCAGAGGGTGGCGCGAGCAGCGCGCGCCGCGGCAAAGGACTGGTATTCAAGGTCCGGCTGGGACGGGTTTTCCGGTTGGCCGAGCTCATCGGCCGCAACTGCCGTCCAAAGGCCCCACCGGGAAAGGATGTCCCGCAGTTCTCCGGAGGCAATGACCTCACTCAAACCCGCATTGATTTTGTCCCGTAACGTTTCATTGCCCTGGCGAACGGCAATCCCGTACTGTATGCGGCCCAGCGGCGGACCCGCTAGTTGCAGGGCCGGGTCGGGTGCAGCGTAGTATTTCGCAATCGGGTAATCCAAGAGAACGCCGAAGAGCCGCCCATTGACGATGTCCTGGTAAGCGTTGACTTCCTGATCATAGGTCTCCACGATCACGCCAGCGCTTGCCTGAAGCATCCGCAACGCCGCGGTTTGATCCAACGTCCCGATCTTCTTGCCTCGGAGATCGCTGAGCAATGTGATCGGCCGCGCGCCCCGCCGGCCTACAAACTGTTCGAAGGTGACGTAATAGGGACGGCTGAACAGGACTTCACCCGCCTTTTCCGGCGTAATCTCGATGCCGCAAATGACGCAATCGTAAAGGCCGCGCCCGAGCCCCGGAATCAGGCCGGCCCAATCGTTCTGCACGAATTCAGCCTTCCTGCCCAAATGACGGGCCACGGCGCGAATCAGTTCGTTTTCGAAACCGACCAGCTGGTTGTCGGCATTGTAGAAAGTGTAAGGAGCATTGCTGTCGGGATCAGCGGCCCAGCGAAGGATCGGTTCGCCCTGGAGGGGCATTGCCGCCAGGACAAGACAGAAAATGAGGCGCACCATCCCAGCAGGAATCCGGCCGCTCACCTGCGTGCGGCTACTTTTTGGGCGCCACCACCAAATCTTTAACCGTTCCGTTTCTCAAAACGGCCGCGGTGAACGTGAACTCCTCAGTGTCATCGTCATTAATGGTTACACCCGATTCGCCTTTAACCTCTACTTCCTCAGGGGAGATCCACCGCGCACTGATGAACGTCGGCAGGACGATCTTGCCCACCTTGTTCAGGGACGCATCGAATGCGAGTGCGAGTTTGGGTTTAAAAAGGGCATCCAAATCCTCGTAGAAAAGGCGGTGGACGGTCTTGCCCGATTTCAGCTCGATCAGGTCGCGTCGGCCGCTCTTGTCCACAAGCAGCGCGCTGTTTTTGTCAGGCGAAATGAATTTGATCGGATCGGCCGCGAAAGCAGCGGTGACGGTGAGGAAAAATGGGAGTAGAACAAACGTTTTCATGGAAGGACAAGGTGCCGCTGTTTGGACCAGGAATGCACTGCAGTGGCAAGACGAAAACAAGCCGAATTACCTTTTGGCGTTTGACTCTATGCCTGAATTCTTGGGGAGCTTGCGCGTGATCACCCAACGCCGCACCGAAGCCGCCGGTTTGGGTTAATCCACGTTCACGCGCTTTCCCGATTCAAACGATTCTACCGCGGCCCAAGCCAGTTGCAGCGCCCGCCGCCCTGCGCGTGCCTCAACCGGCGGTGGTTCACCCCGCCGGAACGCGCCAAGCAAGGCATCGAGGTGCAGGTCGAAGGTCCGATGAAATTCCCGGTCAAAATCATTGAAATATCCCGCCTGCCAGACTTCGGCCAGTTCGTCGCCGACCGCCTGGAAGCAAAAGCGCCGGACCGTGTCCTCCACCAGGACCCGGCCTTTGGTGCCGTTGATCTCGAGCCGGTGAGTGCCTTCGTGCGCGTAGGAGGCGTCGTAGGTTCCGGTCATGCTGCCCACGGCACCCCCGCGGAACCGCAAGGCCAGAACCACGGTGCGGTAGCCGCCGCCGGTCAGATCGGTCATTTCGGCCACGACCGAGGCAATGGGCCCGCACAGGTGCTCGAGCTGGTCAAACCCGTGGCACTGCGTCTCAATGAGGTTCGCATGCGGGTGCGGGCTGGGGTTCGCTTCCCCGCCAAACCGCCAGATCGCGTGGGTGATCGCGCCGAGCCGGCCTTCGCCGATTGCTTTGGCCGCAAGGCGAAGCGGCTTTGCGAAGCGGTGGTTGAAATTGATCGCGAAAAATAAACCGCGTCGTTGCGCTTCCTCCAGCAATTGATCGGCTTCCGCCAGGTCAAATACCAGTGGCTTCTCGACGAGCAGCGGATACCCTGCCTTGATCACTTCCAGCGTGGGCGCGAAATGGTCGAGGTTCGGCAACGAGACGCTGACCAGATCCGGACTTTCCCGCTCCAGCATCTCTGCAACGTCGGTGTACGGCCGCAGGCCAAATTCCGCCGCTCGCGCCCGCGTTCTTTCGAGGGTCCGCCCGGCCACGGCCCGAAGGTCAACGTCCTCACGCTGTGAAAAAACCCGGGCATGTTGCTTCCCCCACTGGCCGGTTCCGATCAAGCAGACTTTCGTTCTTAAGGGGACGCTCATTGTTCAATGACCACTTTGCCCGTTTCTCCGCCGAAGAACAACTCAAAGGCCTGCTGAACTTGATCAATGGAAAACCGGTGGGTGATGATCTGCTTCAGGTAACTGCGGTGCACGCGCAGCCTCGGCAGATTGGCCGCAAATTCGCTGTACCCGAAATACTCGCTTCCAATGACACTGCGCTCCGCCGCGATGAGGTCCGTGGTGACGTCAAGGGTGATGGCCTCTCCGTGGCCCACACACACCAACACGCCGCGTTGGGCCAGGGCCTTGACCGCTTCCTGGCGGGCGGCCTGTTTCCCGCTCGTATCCACCGCGGCATCAACGCAGTCCAAACCTTGCCGCGCGAGGTTTTTCGTCAGGCCCGTGGTGGCGTCAATCGGCAAGCCTCCAAGCCGTTCGGCCAGGCGGAGCCGGTACGGGATCACGTCCGAGACGAACACCGTGACCTCCGGGCCTAAGATGATTTTGGCCATGGCTAAGACCCCTAGCCCGATCGGCCCGGCGCCCAGGATCAGGAGCGATTCAAGGTCGGCACGAAAAAGGCGGCAGCGGTCAACCGCATGCCCGCCGGTGCCCATGACATCCAGCAGCAAGGTTGCCTCGGCCGCGGAGAACCCCTTTTCCACCGGGAAGAAGATGTTCTCGTGGATCAACTCGTACCGGCCGTACCCTCCATCCCGGTTGAACCCCATGTCTCCCCGTTTGTGCAAACATTGGTTGGTAAAACCCAGCCGACAAGATCGGCAGGCGCCGCAGAAATCCATGAGGTAAACCGCGCCCATGGTTCCGAGGGGTGTGTGCGTGCCGGTTCCAACGGCGACCACCGTGCCGACGGCTTCATGGCCGGGAGTCACCGATGCTCCCCGATAAAATTGCCCGCGTTCGGAGCCGCAGAGCGCGTTCGCATTGACTTGCAGCAACAATTCGCCCGCGCCGGGCGACGGCACGGGCTTCTCGAGAAATGCTACCTGCCCGTCCCCTTTAAACACCGGATCCCAAACGCTTACCGGCTCTGTGCTGCTCATGGTTCAGCCATGACCATGCCGCGAGGAGAAACGTTGCGCCAGCGCGATTTACAGCGGATGCAGCACGACGCCCATGGTGAAGCGCTCCACCCCACCCTTACGCCCGTCCAACCGCTTCGTTACCGCCCGAGGTTTTCTCGCACCGCTGGCCCTGGCCTGCCTGGTTCTGGCTTCCGGCCGCGCGGAAGAGCCTGAAGACGCCTTGTCGCCGGCTCCGACGCCGGCCCTGCCAAGGCAGGAACTCCGTGTGGGTGTCTTCCCGGAACCGCCGTTTGACATCCTTCAGGCCGATGGCTCCTGGACCGGGCTCAGCGTGGAGCTATGGCAACAGATTGCCACCGAACTCGGGCTAACCTATGCCTGGCAGCGAACCGACCGCGACGGGCGCTTCGCCGGGTTGACCCAGGGTTGGCTGGACGTTTCCGTCGGCCCGCTCACGATCACGGCACGCCGGGAGCAAATCTGTGATTTTACCCATGCCTATTTTTCGACGGGGCTGGGCATGGCGGTATTGGCGAAAAAACCGCTCGAGGGCATCCTCGGTTTGGGCATTCTGCAATGGAGTTTGTGGCGTTCCGTCGCGAAGATCGTGCTTGGCCTGCTGGCTGCATTAACCGTGGTTGCCTGCCTGGTGTGGATCTGCGAACGGCGGGGCAACGCCGAACAGTTCGGCCACGGAAACACCTGGCGTGGTTTAGGCGCCGCAATGTGGTGGGCCGCCGTCACGATGACCACGGTCGGCTACGGTGACCTTGCGCCGCGGACCCCAAGGGGACGGCTGGTGGCGATCCTCTGGATGTTCACGAGTTTGATTCTGGTGTCAACGTTCACCGCGACCATGGCTTCAATTCTGACCGCCGAACGCCTTTCCGGAACCATCGTCATCCACGGGCCGGAGGACCTGCGCCGGCTCCGGGTGGGCGCCCTCGCGACGGGGCCAAGCCAGGAGTACCTGCGAACGAACCACGTTAGTTTCGAGCCCCTCCTGGTGGATGCCTTGTTTGAAGCGTTGCACCAGCGAAAAGTGGACGTCATTGTGCTCGACGAGGTATTGTTGCGGTACCAGGTCCGAACGCGGCACCCCGGAGAATTCACCGTCCTGCCGTTGCGCCTGGATTCCGAACTTTACGCGTTTGCCCTGCGCGAAGGAAGTCCGCTGCGGGAAGCAATTAACCGGGTGATGCTTCGAAAAATTCACGAACAACCCTGGAAGGATTCACTCTTCCACTACCTGGGCAGCGAGGGTGTCGAACCGTGAGAACAAAGGACGCCTGTCCGGGTTTGCAACCGAACAAGGCGGGCGGCCCGACCTGGCCGGAACCCGAGAGCGGTGTGATTGATTTTGCCAAATGGTTCACGCCTGGGTATGGAGCTGTTGCTGGCCGGCGGCGCGCCCACGCGTACCCTGACCGTCCGCCGTTGCTGATGCCGGCTGCTCCCAACCCCTTTCAACCCAGCCACCCTTGAGTCCTCATGAATCGCGACAAAACATTGGACCAGATCGAGAGCACCACCGAGCCGTGGGATTTTCTGGTGATCGGCGGTGGCGCCACCGGCCTGGGCGTCGGGGTGGATGCGGCGGCGCGCGGCTACCGCACATTGCTGGTCGAGCAGGAGGATTTTGCGAAGGGAACTTCGAGCCGCAGCACGAAACTGGTGCATGGCGGGGTTCGTTACCTGAAGCAGGGTAACATCTCCCTCGTGCTGGAAGCTTTGCGCGAACGCGGACTCCTCTGCGAGAACGCGCCGCACCTCGTCCACCACCTTTCCTTTATCGTGCCGATTTACAGCTGGTGGGAAGGACCGTTCTACGGGATCGGCATGAAAATTTATGATCGGCTCGCGGGCAAACTGGGGTTAAATCCTTCGGAGGTGCTCTCGCGGGAAGCAACCCTGCAACGCATCCCGACGCTGGAACCGGAGGGGCTTCAGCGGGGTGTGTCCTACTACGACGGGCAATTCGACGACTCGCGCCTGGCGGTCAACCTCGCCCAAACGATCGTCGACCTGGGTGGCTCCGTGGTGAATTACATGCGGGTGGTCTCGCTGATCAAAGAAGGGGACCTCGTGACCGGTGCGGTCGTGCACGACACGGAAACGGGCAAAGAGCACCGGATCCGCGCCAAGGCGGTGATCAATGCGACCGGCGTTTTCTCCGATGGGATCCGCAAGATGGATGCACCGGACGCAAAAACGGTTATCGCCGCGAGCCAGGGCGCCCACGTGGTGTTGCCGAAAGCGTTCCTTCCCGGAGACAGCGCCGTCATGGTGCCGCATACGCCCGACGGACGTGTGCTGTTTGCGGTGCCTTGGCATGACTGCGTGGTGGTGGGCACCACGGATATACCGGTTGACGACATCACGCTGGAACCGGTCCCGACGGACGAGGAAATCGGTTTTATCCTGACCAATGCGGCGAAATACCTGAGCAAACGCCCTCAGCGCAGCGACGTGCTGAGCGTCTACGCAGGACTGCGCCCGCTCGTCAAAGTGGGCGACGCCAAGAGCACGGCCGCACTGTCGCGTGACCACACCATCCTGATCTCCAATTCCGGGCTGCTTACGATTGCCGGCGGCAAATGGACGACCTACCGCAAGATGGCCCAGGACGCCGTCGAACAGGCAGAGACGATGGCCGGCTTTGACGAACGCCCTTGCACGACGGAGCACTTGCAGATCCATGGCTGGAGCCGTCAGAGCATCCCGGAACCGAACCTTCGCGTCTATGGGGCCGACGCTCCCGCCCTTCGGGAATTGGCCCGCACGGATCCTACCCTGGCGGAACCGCTTCATCCCGAACTTCCATACAACGCGGCCGAAGTGGTGTGGGCTGTGCGGGAAGAGATGGCCCGTACCGTGGAGGACGTGCTCTCGCGCCGGACGCGAGCGCTTTTGCTCGGCGCACGCGCCAGCATTGAGGCGGCGCCGCGGGTAGCCGATTTGATGGCCAAGGAACTGGGCCGGGATGAAGCCTGGACCCGCAAGGCCGTGGAAGATTTTCGCAAAATTGCGCAAGGTTACGTGCTTCAGAACGGCTCGCCGTAGCCTTCGAATCACTACCCCCCAATGAAAAACTACCTTCTGGCCCTCGACCAGGGCACGACCAGTTCGCGCGCCCTGCTCCTCGACCGCTCAGGCGAAGTTGTCGCGGTCTCACAACGAGAATTTACGCAGATCTTTCCCCACCCGGGCTGGGTCGAACACGATCCCACCGAGATCTGGTCGTCGCAGAGCGGCGTGACCGCGGAAGCCGTCAGCCGCTCGGGGATCGAGGTGAATGACATCGCGGCGATCGGCATCACCAACCAACGGGAAACGGCAGTCGTGTGGGATCGTAGGACCGGTGATCCCGTCTACAACGCGATTGTCTGGCAGGACCGGCGGACTGCCGGACTCTGTGACAAGATGAAGGCCGACGGCCTCGAACCTTTGATCCAGCAGAAGACCGGCCTGGTGATCGATGCCTATTTTTCAGGCACCAAGGTTGCCTGGATCCTGGAACACGTCCCGGGAGCACGCGAAAAGGCGGAGCGCGGCGACCTCGCTTTCGGCACGGTTGACAGCTGGCTGATCTGGAAACTGACGCATGGCCAGGTGCATGTGACCGATGAAACGAACGCCTCACGCACCATGCTCTTCAACATCCACACCCGGCAATGGGATGACGAACTCCTGAAGCAGGTGGGCGTGCCCCGCTCGATGCTGCCCCCGGTCAAGAGCTCGAGTGAAGTTTATGGTGAGAGTGCGGGGGCCTTGGCCGGCATCCCGATCGCGGGAATCGCCGGCGACCAGCAGTCTGCGCTGTTTGGCCAGATGTGCCACCAACCCGGGATGGCCAAGAACACCTACGGCACCGGGTGTTTCATGCTCATGAACACCGGAACCGAGGCAGTTCCTTCTAAGAACAAGCTGCTCACCACGATCGCCTGGCGCGCGAACGGGCAGACCCAATATGCCTTGGAAGGAAGCGTGTTCATCGCCGGTGCCGTCGTCCAATGGCTTCGGGACGGATTGAAGATCATCCGGTCCTCATCCGAAGTGGAGGCATTGGCTGCGAGTGTGCCCGACACCGGCGACGTGTTCCTGGTACCGGCATTCGCCGGCCTCGGCGCACCTCACTGGGACCCGTACGCCCGCGGCGCCATCGTCGGCGTCACCCGCGGGACGACGGCAGCCCACATCGCACGGGCTGCCCTGGAAGGCATCGCGTTCCAAGTGGCCGACATTTTACTGGCGATGGAGGCTGACGCGGGCATCACACTGAAGGAGTTGCGGGTAGATGGGGGCGCGTCTGCCAATAACCACCTGATGCAATTCCAGGCGGACCTCCTGGGCATCCCGGTGGTACGCGCCAAGAACGCGGAAACAACGGGGCTCGGTTCGGCGTACCTGGCCGCCCTTGCGGTCGGTTACTACAAGTCGGTCGACGAAGTTGCTTCGCAATGGTCCTCTGATCGCACGTTCGCACCAACCATGGCGCCGGCCGATCGTGACGCGCTCCGGGGCCGCTGGAGAAAGGCGCTCGAGCGCTCGAAGTTCTGGATCGAACCCTAGGTAAAATATGCCGGTTTCACCGGCAGAGGGATGGAACGGTAACGCCGCTGAATTGACAAAGCCGTCCTTATCCCGCAGCCTAGACGCGTGACACACGCATGAGAACCGGAAAAAGTTTGATCCTCGCGACCAAGGCTTTTGCCCAGGACGACACCCGCCGGAGCTGGTGGTGCTTGGTGTCTACCGGCTTTTTGCTGCTTGCTGCCCTTGCCGGGACCTTAACCAGCTTCCCCTGGGTGATCCGGCTGATCTGCAGCGTGGCGGCTGGGCTGCTTATCCTGAGATTCTTCGTCATCTACCACGACCAGCAACACCACGCCATTCTGCCTCATTCCCGTTTGGCTGACGCGATCATGACGGTATTCGGGATTTACGCATTAAGCCCGAGCACCATCTGGCAAGCCTCACACAATCATCACCATAACCACAACTCGAAGCTGCGTGGCTCACACATCGGCTCGTTTCCGGTCATGACCAAAGCACAGTTCCTGCGGTCAACGAGGACGGAGCGGCTGAAGTACCTCTTCATGCGTCATCCGCTCACCATCCTGTTTGGGTACCTTTTCGTGTTCCTGTACGGGATGTGCATTTATCCCTTTGTTAATCACCCGCGAGAACACCGCGATTGTCTGGCCGCAGTGGTGGTTCATGCCTGCATCGGCGTTACCCTGTTGGTGGGTTTTGGCTGGCAGGGGTTGGTGTTAACCCAAACCATCCCACACCTGGTTGCCTGTGGCGTGGGTAGCTACCTGTTTTATGTGCAACACAATTTCCCGGATGTCTCTTTCCATGACGCAGCCGGTTGGACTTACGAAAAAGCCGCGTTGGACTCCTCCAGTTACCTTAAGACCACCCCAGTCATGGCCTGGTTCACGGGCAACATCGGCTACCATCACATTCATCACCTGAATGCCCGAATTCCTTTTTACCGGCTGCCTGAAGTTCTTCGGTCCATCCCCGAGCTGCAAAGCCCAAAGACCACGTCATTTAGTCCGGCGGAAATTGTCCGGTGCCTGCGCCTGAAAGTCTGGGACGTTGAAGCACAGCGCATGGTGCCAACTCCCTCGCTCCGTCAAGCCGTTCCCGAAGGGGCTTCCAGAATCGCCTGAGCCCGGGGTAAAGCCAGCGCGTGAAGGAAAGTCCGTGTCCTGCCACCGCCCAGCGTGTCCCGAGGTATGTTGCACCTATGCCATTGACTGAGTCCACCTCGTTTCTCACTGCCGCCCAAGTGGCGGAAACCGTTCAGGGTGAAGTGGTTGGCGATCCGTCCACCCGCCTGACCGGGTTTGCCGCCGCGGATGCCGCCAAGGCCGGGGACCTTACGTTTGCCGAAAAAGCGTTCTATCTTGCCGCCGCCGAACAAAGCGCCGCGGCTGCCATTCTCGTAGCCGGGCTGCCGGTTGCAGCGTCCAAGGTGCTCATCCGGGTGAGAGATGCACGGGTGGCCATGGCCCGGGTTCTCCCGCTTTTCTTCCCGGAGGAGGCGTACGCGCCCGGCCAGCACCCGAGTTCGGTAGTTGATCCCTCAGCGCAAATCGACGCTACCGCCCACATAGGTCCTCACTGCACGATCGGTCCCGGGGTCCGCCTCGGCGCCCGTGCGCTGCTCATGGGCGGGAACCGGATCGGCCGCGATTGTGTATTGGGCGACGATGTGTGTTTGCACCCGAACGTCGTACTCTACCCCCGTTCGCAGATCGGCCGCCGCGTAACCGTTCATGCCGGCACCGTCATCGGCTCGGACGGCTACGGCTACGTGCTCGACGGAGCCTGTCACCGCAAGATGCTCCAGGCCGGCGATGTCACCATCGGGGACGACGTCGAAATCGGGGCCAATGCCGCGATCGACCGTGGCGCCCTCGGCTCCACCGTGATTGGGCAGGGCACTAAGATCGACAACCTGGTCCACATCGCGCACAACGTCGTGATTGGAAAGCACTGCCTGATCATGGGCCAGGTTGGATTCGCCGGAAGCACACACCTGGGCGACTACAGCGTGATCGCGTCACAGTCCGGAATTGCCGGCCACCTGAAGCTCGGCCGCCAATCCACCGTCGGCGCCAAGTCGGGCGTGATGCGCGATGTTCCGGACGGAGGCACTGTGCTCGGCATTCCGGCTGCCCCTGGCCAACAGGCGAAACGCCAGTTTATTGCGCTAAAGCAGTTGCCCGACCTGATTCACCGCCTCCGGGAGCTTGAGCGGCAGGTGGAGGTGCTCACGGCAAAAAACGCCTGAACCATGGTCGCCGATCCTCGGCAAAAATGCCTGCTGATTTCCCGAGACAATCCGGCTGAATCCCGGTCAGGAGCTCCATCGCGGGGGCAGGCTACAGGTGACCTGGATCCGTTCCCGGAACGATGGCGACCCGCTTGGCGGTCGCGCCGGAGCGCACGTTGTGGAGCCGGACGAAAGGATTGTTTTCACCATACCACGCCCAGGGACCGGAAGGAATGGTGGAAAAATCCACGAACTTCCAATCACATTGGTCGATCCCGTTGAGCCCGAGGTATTCACGCACCGCCGGTGAAACATCGAGGCCAGCGTTCTGGTTCGGATTCGGATGCGGACGTCCGTTTCCAAACACGTACTGCCAGTCATCGGTTGCGAAAGGACCCACGTCTGCCCATTGCGCGTAGCAGACGCGGTTGCCATGCCGGATGGCAACCCAGCGGCCTTGACAGACGGACTGCCCGTCCCGCACGAAGGCCGACTTGAACCACGGAATCAACCTCGACGCTTCGGGCTTGGTGTGATGGTCATCGATGTCGTTGTAAGGCAACGCCACGTAGAAGGGATTCAGCCGGGGCAGAAAGCTCACGGGGGCAAAGTTGCGACGGGCAGCAGGGCTCGGGTCGTCATAACCCCCGTAGCGGTCAGTCCACCCCCGGTCCCACGCGCTTTGCTCATTGGAGACAGGGTTCTGTGGGGTCGGCTGCTCCCCGATCCAGAAAATGGTCGTGGAAATCTGCGATTTCCAACCGTAGCGGCCCGCAACCCCAGAACCGCCCGCCGCTGAAAATCCCGGTGAACCTGCCGCAACCGGCACCAGGATCACGGAAGGAGTCGCTTTCCGGATCGCTTCAGCCCTCAAGGCCATCGCGCGTTGCAGGAAACTGCCGGATACCTCGTGGGCGAAAAGGCCGCCGGTCAACGCGGTGATGCCCCCCCCGAGCGCAAGGGCAACCAGCGGGCGCAGGTTCCGCCAGAACCCTGCGGTCTCGCGGAAAGAAAGTGCGTGGGTCTCCGGGCAAGGCGACATCATTTCGAAAAGGTTATTCGTTCTGGTCAACGTTTCCGCACGCTGCCCCGTCAGGCAAGCAGAGTTGCCGGCTCGACCGACTATCCAACACGAAATTTTTGCGACTGGTTATGGAATACTCTCAAGTTTTTCAGAATAACGCCAGACCGGCTATGGCTTTGCCGGTTCAGCGCCTGCCACTTCACATTTAATTATAATATGTGTAAAGTTTATAATTTAACCACGGTCGGGGTCGCCTCTGAACCTTCAACCCTGGCGGCCGGCGGTTGCGCTTCGCAACTCCGCTGCCTCCGGAAGCGGCCCGGGAGGATGCCGGCCGGCGTTTCCGCGCGGCGAGGAATCAAAAAAGCTCGCCCTCGTTCGCCCTCAACCCTAGCGTTTCGCTGCGATGAAGCCTGCTCCGCGGTTAACGGTGGACGAGAAAAAAGAGGGGCCGGACCGCGTACTGACGTTTCAGGGCACCGCCGACATCCTTTGCTTGCAAGCACTTCAGGATCGGTTTGACCGCCTGGCCAGAGAAAATGTCCGGTTACTCGCCATCAACCTTGCTGCCACCGACTTTATTAACAGTCCGGTCTGGGCCGTCATCACTTTGTATGCGCGCACCCGGGCGCACACGGCCCGGGTGGCGATTGTCGGGATGCCGGATCGGATTCGCGAGTCGTTCGAGATGATGGGCCTTCAGAAGGAACTGGCAAGCTACCCGAACCTGGCTGCCGCCCGTGACGGCCTCGGCCTGGAGACCGAAGCATGATCACCCGCCGGCTCACTTATGGGCGCCTTTTGGCTGAGCTTAGCCTTTCCGGGGTTCGGGCGTTCCTGCGTCCGTCGACACTGGCCATCGATGACACCGTGCGGCAGATGCGCTCGATTGGCGCAGGGGCGGTGCCGACGGCGAGCCTCATCTCCATGGCAGCCGGGTTCGTCCTTGCCTTGGTGCTCGAGGTGCAACTCAGCCCGGTTGGGCAGGCCCAGATGATTCCTACCTTGTTGTGGGTAATCCTGACCGAGCAAGTTGTACCCGTGGGCGTTGCACTGATTTTTGTGGGACGCAGCGTCTCGGCGGTCACGGCCGAGCTTGGAGCCATGCAGGTGTCGGAAGAGGTGAAAGCCCTGTTCACGATGGGCATCGACGTGGTTCCCTACTTGCTGCTGCCCCGTTTTCTCGGGTTTCAGCTGATGCTGCCGGTGGTGACCCTGGCAGGGATTTATGCTTCCCTTCTGGGTGGCTGGCTCCTTTGCGGTCTGATGCTGCACATGCCCCTGTCGGAATACGTGTTTTATGCGTTGGACGGCTCACTTTTCTCGAGCGTGCTGCTGGCCCTGGCAAAAAGCGGGTTGTTCGGTTTTATCATCGCGGTTATTTCCATTTATAAAGGAATGAACGTCCGTCACGGGTCCCGGGAGATCAGCCAGGCAACCACCGAATCGGTCGTGACCTCGGTCGTGGTGATCACGCTGGCCGATGCCGCCGTCACTGCGCTGGAACTTGGGTAGGGAGGAAACCAATTGTGCTTGAACGTCCACGAGCACCCGAGCAGGTGGAATCGCCGGAGCCCATCCTGGAAGCTGCCGACGTGGGCTTGACCTACCCGAACGGAAGGACCGTGCTGAACGGGATCAGCTTCAAGGTTTACCCAAAGGAAACGTTCGTGATTTTAGGGGGAAGCGGCTGCGGGAAGAGCAGCTTGCTCAACATCCTGATCGGGGTGCTCGAACCGACCGTCGGCGAGGTACGCATCACGGGTCAGAACCTGCACCGGTTGAAGCCGCCCGCGTTGAAATCGATCCACCTTCAATGCGGCATGCTTTTTCAGTCGGGCGCCTTGCTTGAGTCACTCTCGGTGCTGGAGAACGTCTGCCTGCCCCTTCGGGAACATTACCGAGGCATCTCGGCGGATGTTCTCAGGGAGACAGGACGCTTGAAGCTCCGGATGGTGGGCCTGGAAAACCACGGAGACAAGAGGCCGTCGGGGATCAGCGGCGGCATGAAAAAGCGGGCGGCACTCGCCCGTGCGCTTGCCCTTGATCCCGCGCTTGTCTTTGCCGATGAACCAACCTCAGGGCTGGACCCGGTCAGCACGGAGGAAATTGATGAGCTTTTCATCCGGCTTACCCGGCGCATCGGCGCCGCCGCGGTGGTTGTTACCCATGACCTCGCGAGCTTTTACCGGATCGCCAACCGGGCGGTCCTGCTGGGCGGGGAACGGGACGGGGACAATCAGGGGCGCGTCATCCTCCAGGGCGGACCGGACGACTTCACCTCCTCCACCCACCCGCTGGTCCGGCGATTTCTGGCTCCGGGCCGCGGTTCGCGGGCGTCATCGGGGTTTGAAGATTAACCAGGCTAAACGCATGAACGGCAACCGACCTCAGAAAGCCAGACTCACCCTGTTGGCATTCGCATTTCTGGCGCTGGTGTTGTTTGGGGGGTTGTTCTACGCGGTAGAGGACAACCCGTTCCGACGACCGGCGCTCGCATTTTCCATCCGGTTTGATGACGTGACCGGCGTGCGGGAACATTCCAAGGTTTACTTTCTCGGCATTCCGGTCGGGTACGTCAGCCGCCTCGATTACGAACCCGGCACGGCCGTTCCGGCGGTCAAAGTTGACGTCGTCATCACCCGCTCGCTCCCGATTCCGGCCACCGTGATTGCATCGTTGCAGCCCACGCTGCTCGGGGACGCTACGATCGCACTGGGACTGCCTGACCAGCGGCCGCCAGAGTCCCCTGAGGCCGGCCGTGAACCTGCCGTTGCCACGCTGGCCAACGGGACGGAAATCCGCGGCACGCGTGCGACGAAACTTGAAGCCATCCTGCCGGGCTTTGATGCCGCCCTGGCGACTCTGGAGTCGCTCGCGTCGTCCACCGGCCGCCGCCTTTCCGATGCGGGAACCGTGCTGGACCGCAGCGTGGCCACCTTCGACGGCTTGTTCCTGCAGAAGGGCTCGGACGGCCGAACCCCGGTGGACGGCCTGATTGGAACCCTGGAGGAACTCATTAACGGACCGGAAGGCAAACAAGACGAGTCAATCCGTCATCAGCTTGAGGCCATCGTCGGGAACCTGCGGGCAAGCAGCGACCACCTGAATCGCCTGTCCGACCTGCAAAGCAAGGATCAAGGAAGCCTGGGGCAGGTTCTGCAATCGTTTCAGGACACGGCGGACAGGTTCAGGGATGATGCGGTTGCCGCCCAGAAGGTGATCGCGAAAATGGCGCGCACCAGCGACACCGTCACCCAGGCCAGCCAGCAGGTGAACACGCTCGCCGTCCAAGCCACTCAGGCCGTCGAGGAGTTTCACAGCCGGCCCCTCCATTTTCTGACGAGCACGCACCCCGAGTCGAAGCCGGCGGCCACACCGAAACATTAAGATGGGTACCCTCTCCGAGCGCAAGGAAGTTGCCTACCGCTGCCTGCTTGATGCCGCGTTATCGCTGAGCAGCGCGCTGGAGGTGAACGAACTGGTGGGCCGGATCCTGGCAGCTTCCCGAGACGTGATGCAGTGCCTGGCCTGCTCCATTTGTCTCCCGGACCCGGCCACGGGTGACCTGCTCATCCGTGGCACGCAGCCGGAGCTGAAAGGCCGGGTTCTGCGGGTACCGGCGGGCAAAGGGATTGTCGGGCGCGTTTTTCGGACGGGTCAACGGGAAAACACCGTGAATGCCCAAAGCGAGGCCGTTCATTATGCGGGCATCGGCTTGGAGACGAAAACGCCCGCTCACGCGCTCCTGACCATCCCGGTGCAGGACCCGGGCGGATGCCACGGGGTCATGCAGGCGCTCAACCCGGTGGGCCGGGAATTCTTTGATGACTTTGATGAAGAGGTTTTCCAGGCCTTCGGCGCCTTGATCGCCGCGACGCTGACCCGCATGCAGGCACAGGAAACGGCGAGACGGAAAGACCTGGACGATGCCTACCGCGAGGCCGAGTTGTCCGTGGCCAGGCGGGCCCAGATTTCGTTCATGCCGCCGCTGTCTTTTGTCGGCGATGCCTTCGAGGTCCGGGTTTTTCAGAAACAGGCGGCGGATGTCGGCGGAGATTTCTTTACCTACTATGGACTGGCGGACGGTTCTTTCCTGATCGCCGTGGGCGACGCCAGCGGAAAAGGCATCCCGGCGGCCCTGGAGTCCGCCCGGGTCTGCACGTTGCTGTCACTTAAAGCCGCTCTGTGCAGCTTTGAGCGGTTTTCGGAATGGATCGGAGAAGTGAACCAGACTTTGTGGGAGTCCGCAGAGAAGGCCGGCAGCCTGACAACGCTGGCGATCCTCGTCATCGACCGGCAACGGCGTTGGTTGCAGGCCTGCACGTTTGGTCAGCCTCGGCCGCGCTACCTGTCTTTGTCGAACCAATGGGAGGAGCTTTCGTGCGAAGTTTACCCTCCGTTGGGGGTGCTCAGGGCCGAACGCTTCGCCACCAGGACGGTCCCGTTCATCATTGGCCGGCAATGGTTGCTGCTCACGGATGGCTTCATCGAAGCCAGGAACCATTCGGGCGAGGGCTTCGGCGGCCCCGTTTTGGCCAAGACCCTCGGAGGGACAGTTGGAACGCCTGACCCGCTTTCAGTTCTCGAAACCACGTGGCGCGAATTCACGCAGGGCCGTCCGCAGCAGGACGATGCGACTGCCTTTCTTCTTACCTCAACCCGTGACGCGCCTTCGCCCGTCCTGGCCTTTGACCTCGTCCCGGAGCGGATGGCGGATGGGCGCTCGTTCTTCGAACGCTGGGCTGAACTTGCCGGATTTAGCGAGCACGCAGCGTACTCGATCGTCCTCGGCGCGGACGAGGTGCTCACGAACGTTTACCGGCACGCCTACGGCGGGCGGGCCGGTCATGTTCGTTGCGAAGCAACCATCGGCGAGCGGGCGCTTACCTTTGCCATCAGCCATTCCGGCCTTGGGCTCAGCCAGGAGAATTACCTGGCTCGCTTGGCGCCTTCAGTCCCGGATGGGGAACGGGCTGGGGGTTACGGGCTTGGGTTCATCCGCCAGGTGTTCGATCAGGTTGCCTTCGTGGACCACGGCCACCATGCGACCGTGACCCTTACCCGGCTGCTTCCCTCATCAGATTAAACCCGGACCGGCTCTAACCGATCTTCTGCATCAGAAATGTGGATGAGATGAGCGATCCAAGGAACCCGTCTGCCTGCGCTGATTAAATGGCCGATCTGCGATGACCGTGTCTGGTGTTAACTGGGCGGCGGGTGCTGCAAACGTCGCCTCCTCAGGGCTGACTTCGACGGAAGTCCTCTTTCGTGAGGAGGAGCTGCGCCTCCGCATTCGAACCGACGACCGTTTTTTCTGGCTGTTTCTGATGCAGTGGGCGGGCGGAATCATCACCTGCTTCCTGGTGTCGCAGGTGGCCTTTCCGGACGCTGGCTTGTCGATGCGCGAACGACTGACGGCGGCGATCGCGTTGGGTGGGCTGATCATCAGCGGGCCGATGGTCCTCATCCATATCCTGCCGGGGTTCTGGCTTACACGCCATGTGGTAGCGGCTGCTCAGATGCTGTTCGGAGCCCTGTTGATTCACCTCTCGGGCGGCCATCTGGAAACCCATTTCCATATCTTTGGCTCCCTCGCGTTTCTGGCGTTCTACCGGGACCCGAAAGTGCTCATCACAGCCACGATCGTCGTGATCATCGATCATTCGTTACGGTCCAGATTCTGGCCGGAATCGCTTTTCGGGGTGACTACCGGAAGCTGGGCCCGGGTGTTGGAGCATGTCAGCTGGGTGGTGTTCGAAGACGCCTTTCTTTTCTGGTCGATTGCGTTAAGCCGGCAGGAAAACCACCGGCAAATGCATGCTGCGGTGCTGCGGCAGGCGGAGTTGGAGGAAACGAACGCCTCCATCGAACAGACCATCGCCCGCCGCACCTCTGAGCTGAAACAAAGCGAAGATGCCTACCGCCTGCTTGCAGAGGACCTGGAGCGGCGCGTGGACCAGAGGACCAGGGAATTGCGGGACAGTGAGCGACGGACACGGTTTTTGGCCGACGCGGTGCCGCAGCTGGTCTGGACGGCGATGCCGGACGGCAACCTGGATTACTTCAACAAACGTTGGTACGACTACACCGGCCTGAGCGTAGAAGAATCGAAGGGCCAGGGAGGTGCCCTGGCGGTGCATCCCGAGGATCGGGAGCGGTACCTTCGGCGCTGGGCTCTGGCACTGCGCACCGGGCTTGTTTACCACATCGAACACCGTCTGAAACGGCGCAACGACGGCGCCTACCGCTGGCACCTGACGCGTGCTGTGCCGATGCGCGATGAAAGAGGCGAAATCGTCCACTGGGTCGGCACTTCGACCGACGTCGACGGCCAGAAGCGGGCGGAACGCGAACTGCGTTCCGCGCATGCGGAGCTGGAGCACCGGGTTGAGGACCGGACCGCCGACCTTTCGCACGCAAATACAGCGCTGAAAATCGAGATCACGGAGCGTAAACGGGTTGAACATGCCAACCAGCAGATCCTGAACCACTCGCTTGACGTGATCTGCACCCTTGATGCAGCCGGGTGCTTTGTTCAGGTGAGTCGCGCCAGCCGGGAACTCTGGGGGTATGAACCCGAGGCGTTGATCGGCCTGCGCTACCTCGACTTCGTCGTTCCAGAGGACCGCCCGAAAACCGCGGGAATCTCCGTCCAGATCATGGCAGGCGAACCCGTAAGAGGGTTCGAGAACCGCTACCTGCACCGGAACCAGTCAATCGTCCCCATGATGTGGACGGCGAACTGGTCGCCCGCCGAAAACGTCATGTATTGCGTCGCCCGCGACGTGTCGGAGCACCGGCGCGTGCAACAAGGACTTCTCGAAGCGAAGGAAGCGGCCGAAGCCGCCACCCGGGCGCGAAGCGAGTTTCTCGCTAACATGAGCCACGAGATCCGCACTCCCTTGAACGGGGTTATCGGCATGACTGGGCTGCTCCTAGACTCCGGCCTCACCCCGGAGCAGCGCGATTATGCCGATACCGCCCGTGCCAGCGCGGAATCACTTCTAACCTTAATCAACGACATTCTCGATTTCTCAAAGATCGAGGCGGGCAAACTCACCTTTGAAGAGCTGGATTTCGACCTTCGGACTACCGTTGAAAGCAGCCTTGAGATGCTGGCCGGCCCGGCGCTGGCCAAAGGGCTGGAACTGGCCGGGGCTGTGGATCCCGCCGTCCCGACGCTGCTCCGGGGCGACCCCAGCCGCTTGCGTCAGGTCCTTATCAATCTGCTCAGCAACGCCATCAAGTTCACGCCGTCCGGGGAAGTTGTTCTCCGGGTCCGCGCGGAAGCCGAGGCAACGGGGAAAACGCGGGTGCGCTTCGAAGTGCAGGACACCGGCATCGGCATCTCTCAGGAAACCCAGGCACGGCTGTTCCATGCCTTCATCCAGGCCGATGGATCGACCACCCGGAAGTACGGCGGCACAGGGCTGGGCCTGGCCATTTGCCGGCAACTGGTGGAGCGGATGGGCGGTTGCATCGGCGTGGAAAGCACGCCGGGCAAGGGCACCGTTTTCTGGTTCACCGTGGGGCTTGCGCGGCAAATCCGGCCACCATCCGGCCCCGAAGCCGGTGAGGAGGTAGGTCCGTTGCGGGTGCTGGTGGTTGATCATCACCCCACGAGCCGGGCTTTTACCTGCCGCCAGTTGGCCGCCTGGCACTTTCGCGTTGAGGGTTGTGGGACCGCCGCAGAGGCCTTGACCTGCCTGCAAACAGCCGCCACCTCCCCCGACCCGTACGCGCTGGCAATTGTTGATCAGGGCCTGCCAGACCTGGACGGCTTGGCGCTGGCCCGCGCCATCAAGGCCGATGCCGCCATTGCCGGCACCCGCCTCCTTCTGTTGACGTCCCTTGGACAGCCAACCTTCCCCGAAGAGGCCAGGACGGCCGGCGTTGCGGCGTGCCGATCAAAGCCGGTCCGACACTCCACCCTCCGTGCCTGCATCGCTGAAATCATGGCCGGACCCCGTGACCCCGCCCATCCGCTCGGTCCGGCGGTACCTCCACCGCGCCCAGACCCGAAAGCCGTGCAGCGCCTGCTCGTGGCTGAAGACAACAGCATCAACCAGCGGGTCGTGCTCGGCCAGCTCCGCAAGCTGGGCTATTCCGCCGACGTCGCGGTCAATGGCCGCGAAGCCCTCGAAGCATTGGAAAATGGTCCCTACACCGTCGTTTTGATGGATTGCCAAATGCCGGAGATGGACGGCTACGCGGCCACCGCCGAGATCCGGAGGCGGGAACAAGGCTCCGCAAAACACACGTGGATCATTGCCGTGACGGCCCATTCGATGGCAGGCGATCGTGAGGAATGCATCCTCATTGGCATGGACGATTATTTGAGCAAACCTTTACAACTCAAATCCTTGCAGGCAGCACTGGAGCGTTCCGGAATTCATGCGGTCGATTCCAACCGCCTCCGGGCGTACAGCGAACCGTCGCCAACCGCAGGCCTGTCAGAACTGATTGACGTATTCGGCGCGAAGACCCCGGCCACGCTGGCGGCCATGCGAGACGCACTCGCTCACGGAGACGACAAGGGTTTGGCCCAGGCAGCATCCTCGCTTCGGCGGAGCGGCGACGATTTTGGCGCGTACTACCTGCAAAAGCTTTGTACCGAGCTTGAGGAGGTCGCCCGTACGGGCTCTCTGACGGCGGTTCCCGACCTGCTCAGCGCGCTGGAAGCCGAATGCGATCGCGTTCTGGCTGCACTTCAGCGCCATCGAAAGTTATCTCTAGTATGAAAATCTTGATGGCCGAAGACGATCCGATTGCAGCGAAAATCCTTCACCGGGCACTCGAACGCCTCGGCCACGAAGTCGTGGTAACCCAAGGCGGCGTAGAAGCCTGGGAATCCTTCAACAACGACCCCGTCCGGTTCGTGGTAAGCGATTGGATGATGCCCGATGTCGACGGACTGGAATTTTGCCGCAGGGTGCGTGCGAGGAAGCAGACGCCGTACACCTATTTCATTCTTTTGACTTCCCTCGACACAAGCCCGGCCAATTATGAACTGGCTACAAATGCCGGGGTAGACGACTTTTTGTCGAAACCCCTTCAGCGAGCCATGATCAACATGCGGTTGCGGGTCGCCGAACGGATCCTCAATTTCACACAGGAGATCGGACGCTTGAAAGAGCTGATCCCAATATGCTGTTCCTGTCACAAAATCCGACAGGATAGCGACTACTGGGAACGTGTAGAAACCTATATGGGTAAACGCACAGGGGCCCATTTCACGCATGGCCTCTGCCCCGAATGCGCCGAGAAAACCCTGGCAGAAATGGGCGCAGACGGCTCAATCACCACCCAAGCCCAATAGGCCTGCAGGGCAAACTTCATTTCCAGGTTTACCCTGTCCAGCCGACACTTACCCTCACGGCACTAAAGGTCTCGCTCGGACGACCGTTCCTGTTCGCGCCGCTTCAGATGAACCTCCACCGCCCGCAAGCCATAGGCTGCTGCCACCATGAACCCCACTTCCGTGAGCTCAACAACCACGTTAATGATTTCCATTCGATTTACCCCGACTCAGGCCACTACTTTGTCCCTGAGGCTCAGGCCCAGTCCGCACTTCTGACGGACCGGATTTATCCTGGTCCTCTTGGCATCCCGGCCGCATCGCCTCAAATCGAAGCGACCGTCCAGAATGCCCAGAGAACTTGTTTGGAAATCGTGGTACAGTCTGGCATGGGGTCTCGTCGCCGTCAATCATGGCTTTGTGCCCGTCTATCTCCCCCTTCCTGGGAACTGCCCGACTCGGCGGTTACACCCGAGGGGCATTACCTGCAACGGCGGGCGTTTTTGCGCGTGTTCGGCCTTGGCCTCGCCGCGACGGCGTGGTTGCCCGCGAGGTCAACGGCTGCCATGGCCGGCTTCCCGGACGTGCTCAGCGCTTCCTTCAAGCTGCCGGGTGTTAAGCTCACATCACCGGACCTGATAGGCAGTTACAACAATTTTTACGAATGGGGGCTTTCCAAGGAGGAACCCAAACAGCTGGCCAACCAGGGCTGGAAAACCGACCCCTGGTCCCTCGAAATCGGAGGGTTGTGCGCTGCTCCCGTCAAACTCGACGTGAATGACCTCATCAAGGCAATGGGCGGGATTGAGCAACGCAATTACCGCCACCGCTGCGTGGAGGCTTGGTCAATGGTAGTGCCGTGGGACGGCTTTGCCCTTGCCAAGCTCGTTGCCTTCGCCCAGCCCAAGCCGGAAGCAAAATTTGTCCGGTTTACCTCGTTTCTGGATCCGAAAAACTGCGCGGGCCAGCGGTCGTCCGACTTTCCTTGGCCTTACACCGAAGGGCTAACCCTGGCCGAGGCCAGCCATGAGCTTGCCTTTCTGGCGACCGGCATTTACGGAAAACCGTTGGCGAATCAGAATGGCGCCCCCATTCGTCTGGTGGTGCCATGGAAATACGGATTTAAAGGCGCAAAGTCGCTGGCCCGGATCGATTTCGTTGCCGACCAGCCGAAAACCCTTTGGAATGAAACGGCGCCCAACGAGTACGGATTCTATGCCAACGTCAACCCGGACGTTGATCATCCCCGTTGGAGCCAAAAGAGCGAGCGGGTGATTGGTGGCGGCTTCTTTGCCGCCAGGCAGGCAACGTTGAAGTTTAACGGCTACGAAAAACAGGTTGCTTCCCTTTATTCCGGCCTGGACCTGCGCAAGAACTTTTAGAGGGCGACAAGACGGGCCACTACATTATTGTGGGTCGCGGCTACCGTTTGGCTGGAACAGGCCATTCCACGTCGCGGTTCAAGTCGCGCAGGCTCGCTGCACCGACCAAGGCCATCGCAAAAGCCAGTTCTTCAATCAGCAGGAAAAGGCACCGCGCCACCCCGGGACCGCCTGCTACCGCGAGCGCGTAGAGGTACGGGCGCCCCACAAGGACGGCGGTTGCCCCACGGGCCAACGCCTTGAGTGCATCTGTTCCCCGACGAATCCCGCCATCAAGGAGAACCGGAACTCGCCCGGCCACTTGTTCCACCACGTCCGGCAAAGCCTCGATCGTGGGAAGGATCGTGTCGAGGTTGCGACCGCCGTGGTTGGAGACCATGATCCCGTCAACACCCGCCTGAATGGCGAGCTCCGCATCTTCAGGGTGCAGGATTCCCTTGAGCAACAGCTTTCCCTTGACAATCGATCGCAACCATTCCACGTCGCGCCAAGTCACTACGCTGTTCGCCCCCGTGTGCGAGACGGCCCGCAGGCCGGCATTCAGGTCAGCAGCGTGCGGCATCGAAAAGCCGGCAGGCAGGCCAAAACCGGCCCGCAGCTGTCGGGCCCGCAGGCCGAGCACCGGTGAGTCAACCGTCACACACACCGCTTCACAGCCGGCTGCTTCCACCCGCGAAATCAAGTCGCGCGTGAACTCACGGTCCCGCTGCACGTAGAGCTGAAACCAGCACCGGGCGCCTTCGACGGCGGTGATCTCTTCGATCGGCACCATCGTGTTGGTACTGACGACAAAGATGGCGCCGTGGGCGGCTGCGCCGCGTGCAGAACCAAGTTCGCCCTCGGCATGCATCATGCCCTGGTAGGCTGCAGGGGCCAGAAGAACCGGCACCGCGCACGGTCGCCCAAACAACTCCTGGCTGAGGTTAACCGGCATCACCGGACGCAGCACGCGTGGGCGGAGAAAGATCCGCTGGTAACTTTCGTCGTTGGCCCGCAGCGAGTGCTCGTCGCCGGCTCCACCCGCCACGTACTCGTACACCGCATGCGGCAAACAGTGGCGAGCTTCCGGCTCAAATTCGGATAACCCGAGAAACCGCTTCAAATCGCCCGCCTGCGTCGTGGAGCCCACCTGCGTTGGTCGAATCATTGGTTTATAGGAAGGCTCACGCGAAGCAATTTGCCTCACACCGCACGTTTTGGCAAAACACCATCAAGCCCGGCTCGCTTCCAGGCAAACGGCGGGTGCCCGCCATCTCTCACTTGACCAATGAATCCAGCGATAGCGCAGCACGCAAGGTGCCGTCCTCGGGCCACCCATGCTGAAGGCAGAGCAGTTCTTCCAAGTATTCGTCGCGAGCCGCCAGGTCTTTTTCGTCAAATGCGTCTACCAGCGCGTTCACAAGCCCGAGGGTAAACGTCTCGCGCAACACTGCGTTGCCCTGCCTGCCCTGGTGCAAGCCGCGCAATTCGTCCAAGAAAAGGTCGCGTTCCACCAACTCGTTTTCTTCGGCTGCACTGACCAGTGCCTCAAGCAGGCCAACGGCCAGCCACTCGCCCGTCACGGCGTGGTCCGGCCAGGCGCGGTTCAGCCCGCGCAGTTCATCCAGCGCCCCGGCAGTTTCACTGCCGCTACCGCCATTCAGGTCACGCCGCGGAACGCTGATTAGTCCGGCCCCCAGCCATTCACGCAAGTGCACGTTCTCCGGCCAACCCCGGTGCAACCCACGCAAGTCATCTAAGATTCCCTCACCCTGCATCCCGTCACCCCGGCGCGACGCCCGAGTCAGCCCACGGAAGAGCGCCTGCCCCACCAGGGGCGCCACGCGCTCGTCCTTCCGGATCGCAGCCCGGCCGGCTGCCCGCAGCCATCGCATGTCGGCAGGATCAGAACCGCCCCCCGGACACAGGGTCACCGCCGCGGCGCCGATCGCCCGGATCCCGCGGCTCAGGTCAAAATCCCTGGTGGCGCGCGCAACCGACGCGAGCGCAAACAGGAAGGGCCAGGTCCGGGTGCCGGGACCATGGAATTGCCGTCCGAGGTGCAGCGTCAACGCCTCCGTCTCCGCCACTGCCTGCTGCGCGCAATGCTTCAGGAACCAGAGCCGGGCGGCGACATGGCGATTTTCGTGACCGTAAATCGGTGCCCCCTCCCCGACCAGCACGCGTTTCGACTGCAGGTTACCCACGAGTTGTCCATCAAGGCCGTCGAACAAGACTTCCCGGTAAATCTCCGTCGCCTCAAGGTTCATCGGGGGAAAAACCGCTAGCCGCACCGCCAACCTCCGTTCTTCCGTTGAAAGGCCAGGCAACAGCTCGTCAAATTCGGCGTGGCGATCGAGGCGTGCATGGGTGGCCTCCCGGCGAAGGTCGTCAGGACCGGCCAAATTGCCCCGCCCTTGTTCGCGCAGCCACCGCTCCAACACCCCGGGAAAGTTCTGAACCGTTTCCAGCAGCTCACGCGAGGTGAGAAGGCGGGCTGCCGGAAGGTGTTCCCGAACGAAGCCCACCAGCCTTCCCCGTTCGCCTTCATCCTCAAGGTGCATCGGCGGTAACTGAAACAGGTGGGCTGCCGGGCTGGCCCTTTCCCATTCCTTGACCCATGCCGCAGCCTCTGGGCGCAAGCAGACAAACACGTGGCAGTGGCCCAACTCCTTGAGGCCCTGGAGAAACACTTGGAGTGTCGGGTGTTCCCAAGCCAGCAAAGGCGACTGCTCCCAGGCGTCGAACACCAAAGTGACCGGCCTCCCGGAAAGGTCGGAGGCAAAGTGGACAAGCTCGCGCGCCCGCGGGCCATCCATCCGTGGGAGCCGCAAACGGGTGTCCGCGCAAGTCAACGATTCATTTACCAGCCGGCGGACCGCTGCCGGCGTCAGCGCGTCACCGGCGTTCGCGAGTTCCTTCAGTCCCTCAAAAATGCCGTCGACAACCTGGCCGGTTGCCTGCGAAAGGCGGTGGCGCCGACGCCGGAAGAGCGCCTGCGCGCGATCCTGCTGCGGGCCATCGGTAAGCCACCGCGCATACAGGTCAGAAAGCGCCTGAGCCATCAAACCTGTTGTCTGGCCCACCGACCCTGCGTGCCCGATGAGCTGACCCCGTTCCGTACTCAGAACCCGGGCGACTTCGGTCACCAGCCAGCTCTTGCCCATTTGGGGCCTGGAAACTACCGCGGTAAACCCTTTGAGCCGGGCCCTGTCGATGAGAAATCGCAGGTCGGGAACCCGCCCGAACAGGGCTGATCGTCGGTCCTCGAAAGTCATCAGGTCGGGCAGCACCCATGCCGTTTGACGTCGCGAGGCACGGGTCGGCCATTCCCGGCAGCTCCAGTTGCGCCCCATCGCGCGGGTGATCGTTTCATGCTGGGTATCCGGTCAGAGCACGTAGGGGTCCGGTCCAGGAAGAACGTCGCTTCCAATTGCAGTGAGCCTGCCAAACCTTGCTTTACCTGCACTTATCAGGAATGTGACGCTGCACGGGACGACAAAAGGAAAATGGCTCCAGCGGAAAAACGGAAGAATGCCGCCAATGGCAGACCGAGAGAAGCACCGCTGATCGTGGCTCTGGAACCATTCGTGGCGTTTTTCGGTTCTTCGGTTTGTGGCACTTGCTCTGCCCCGTCACGGCGCGCGGCCGCCAGGCGAGGCTCTTCCTTCGTCCGGTTCAACGACCCGGTTCCGCCTGCTCCGCCAGGGCACGTCCGACGAGGCTGCGCCCAGCCTCATCGAACGGCAGCGCCAAGGCGTGCTGCCGGGCCGTCGGCGACATCTTTTTCCATGTTTTCTGAATGATGCCGACCATCTTTTCGGGTTCGGTTTTCGCCATCAGATCGTGGAGTTGGTACTGGAGCGTCACAAGGCAGAGTGCGTCTTCGAGCACCTGGCATTCGCGATCTTTGGCCAGGTCGCGCTTTAGGTTTAGCCGTTCAACCCTTGCAATCACCTCCTCAGCACACCCGACTTCCCGCAGGATCTCGGCGGATTTACGGGCGTGGAACTCCCGGAGGTCGCTCCGCCACCGCAAGTAGCCGGCGCGCGTCATTTCATAGGATCGCCGGGGAATTTGCCACCGGCAAAGGTGCTGGCTTCGGGCCGCGAGTTGAAGGGGCGCGGAGGCGTGGGGGTCGAGCACAAGCACCCAGGCGGTAAGCCGCTGGGCATAAAGCAGCTCCTTGGGACAGAACACGCCGTCATTTAGCTCCAGGTTTGGGTCCCGCCCGTTCTCCTCGTCGAATCGTCGAATCGCTTCCGCAAATTCCCTACCGTCCACCATAAGCAGCGCCGCCTTCCCCTCAAACGCTCATTGCCCGGCCAAACAACGCCGGGAACAAATGCCCTGTCAAAACGTTTTCCGTCGAGCGACCCCGGCCTATTTCGGCCGCCGCTTTACGGCATAGCCGTACTGGATCGGCCAGGCCGGTTCTTCGCCCAAGGCATGCTGGGCCTTCAACGCCCAATACGGCTCCCGGAGCAACTCCCGTGCGAGAAAAACCAGGTTAGCGTCTCCGCCGGTGATGATCTCATCCGCATGCTGAGGGTCGGTGATCAATCCGACGGCTCCGGTCCGGATGCCCGCCTCTTCCCGAATCCGTCTGGCGAACGGCACTTGGTAGCCTTTGGCTACAGGAATGCGTGCGTCCGGCACCAGCCCACCCGAAGAAACGTCAATCAAGTCCACCCCCAGCGCTTTCAGCCGTTGGGCTAGCTCCACCGATTGGTCAATGTCCCATCCGCCCTCGGCCCAATCGGTCGCAGAGATGCGCACCAGCAGCGGCATCCCTTCCGGCAGCACTCCCCGCAGCCGCTCCGTCACGCGCAGCACCAGCCGCATCCGGTTTTCCAGGCTGCCGCCGTATTCATCTTCCCGGTGATTGCTAAGCGGAGAAAGAAACTCGTGCAGCAGGTAGCCGTGAGCCGCGTGAATTTCGACCAGATCAAACCCAGCTTTCAGGGCACGGCGGGCCGCGGCTTCGAAGGCCGTGACAACATCGTCGATACCGGACCGGTCCAGCGAAGTGGGTACCGGATCACCCGGATTGAAAGGAACTGCACTGGGAGCGACGACGTTCCAGCCACCCTCCTGCGGCGTTTTAAGGCTGGCGCCCCCTTTCCACGGCACGTCACTGCTCCCTTTGCGACCAGCGTGAGCCAATTGAATGCCGGGAACGGCACCCTGGCTGCGGACGAAACGAGTGATGCGGGCCAGCGGCTCAATGTGCTCATCTTTCCAGAGGCCCACGTCACCGGGAGTGATCCGACCCTGCGCAGTTACCGCCGTGGCTTCGACGATCACCAGCGAAACGCCTCCCATCGCCCGGCTGCCAAGGTGCACCAGGTGCCAGTCGTCGGCAAAGCCGTCCTTGGCACAATACTGGCACATCGGCGCCATGGCGATGCGGTTACGGAAAGTGGCCCCTCGGAGCTGCAAGGGGCTCAGCAGATCCACCTCGGGGACCTCGCGGTCATGTTCGGCGCCAGCCCGGCCGGCACGGGTGCCTGCGGATGAGTTATCGATTTGGTTGGTCTTGGTTTGCGGTTGCATGGTTACAAAAAGGAGCGGAGGTCCTTAAAAAATCCTCGCCAAAGCTCATTTATACCTTACCAATACACGCCTTGTTGCCAGACGTCATGACCCGCGCCCCCCGATGATCGGGTGAGGCACCCATCGAATACCCGTTGACGGTATGTTTTCCTTATTTGCCACCCTGCTGATCGGGTTAATTGTTGGTGCCATTGCCAGGATGGTTGTACCTGGCAGGGAACCAGGGGGGTGCTTTGCCACGGCCCTCATCGGTGTGGCCGGTTCTTTCGTAGCGTTCTACATCGGAAAGGCGTTGCACCTGACCTACGGGCACCCTGGCAGTTTGCGGCCCGTCGGATTCCTTCCGTCGTTGATTGGCGCCATCATCCTGCTGGCCATCTACCACGCCATCCGCAATCGCCGGCGCTAAGGCAGGCGGCGCCAGAGGTAGAAACCGGCGCCGGATCTTTCCGGCCGGAAGCGGTTTCATCGGCGAACGCAAGTGATGATCAAATCGCTTCGTCTGCACCACGTTGCCCAGCCAGAACCCCCTGCCTCAGACGACGATGAGTCTTCCACGCTTCCGACGCAGGATGACGATGGGGGCGCCGGTGGCAGTGACGGCGGAGGAGGCTAGTGCTTTCCGGAGTCAATCCGGTTTCTGCGGGTGACGTTTCCTGAACGAAGGGCGCGGCGGACCGGTGTGCGGTTCCCCGGCCGAGGGGCGCTCGCCGGGCTGCACCAGATGGATCGTTTGCAGAGCATAGGAACGCTTTCGTGAGATGACGACCACAGAATTCAGCCGCCTGGTCGAGTACTTGCGGGCGGCAAGGCGGGCGCTGGTTTTCACCGGTGCTGGCGTATCTACCGGCAGCGGGATCCCGGATTTCCGAGGGCCTCAGGGCTTGTGGACCCGCGGCCAGCAACCGGTGTACTACCAGGAGTTCATGACTTCGGAAGCAGCTCGCATCCGGCACTGGGAATACAAGCTCGGGCAGTGGCAGACGCTGGCGCGGGCAAAGCCCAACGCCGCCCACGCCGCCATTGTGCGGATCGAAAAACACGATCAACTCGCCGCCGTTATCACCCAGAACATCGACGGGCTGCACGCGCTGGCCGGCACGTCCCCCGACTTCCTGGTCGAACTGCACGGCACCAATGCGCTGGTGAGTTGCCAGACCTGCGGTGAACGCAGCCACCCGGGTCCGCACTTTGCGTTCTTTGAGGAGTCCCGGCAGCCTCCGACGTGCTCGTGCGGTGGCTTCCTTAAACCAGCGACCATCAGCTTCGGCCAGGCTCTGGACGGTCGCGAGTTGGCGCGCGCACACCAGGCGACGGAGCGGGCCGATCTGGTCATCGCCCTGGGTTCGACGTTATCGGTTCAACCAGCGGCGTCCTTCCCCCTGCGGGCGGCCTTGACCGGCGTTCCGTACGTCATCATCAACCAGGGCGCCACCGACCACGACCGGCTGCCTTGCGTTTCCCTCCGCCTTGAAGCGGACGTCGGAGACGTCTTTCCGGCGGCGGTTGATGCCTCCCTGGCGGCATCCTCCTGACGGGCAGTTTGACGGCGCGGGGTCAGGTCACGCAGCCTTGCCGGTGTTTGGAAGCGAACCGGCACGGCACGGGAGCAAGCGACCCTCGGGCTTTCGTCAATGCGGCCGGGACGCGGCTGGCTGCAGGTCGACTGCGCCCTTAGCTACCACCGCGTGGCCGTGGAAAACGGCGTCGTCACCCTGCCACAACGTCCCGGAATCGGATTCGAGGGGAAGGCCGACCTTTACCGTGGGCTCAAGGCGATAGGCGCCTGACCGCCGCCCTCGGCCCCATCGCCCGTTGCCGGAAAGGAGTTGGAGCGCTTCAGCCCTCAGCCGCTGAACGCACCGTTTCGCAGGTTCGCGGGTTCAACCCTTAAATGGACCTGCGCGCGCACAAACAACCATGAACAAGTTCTCCCGTCTAATCTGTGCCGCCGTGCTCCTGGCCGGTGGCAGTCCCAGCCTGCACGCCGGGGCTCAAACCCTAACCCCACGATCGAACCTGACGGGTGGCACCCTGGCGGCAGCGGCTCTCCCGGCCTTTCCCGCACCGGGTCAATCGCAAACCCACCCCGGCCTGCACTACGCCGCTTACCAGGAACCTGAACCGGCCGGCGACGACGGAGACGGGGGTGGTGACGGCACCTACGATGTTTTCTACGACCGCCTCGCCGACGACGGTCACTGGTACTACGACGATGATTACGGGTACGTTTTCCAGCCCGCGCTTGCCGCCGGCGCATCTGACTGGCGCCCGTATGCGGACGGGCATTGGGTTTGGACCGACCGCGGTTGGTGCTGGGTGTCCAACGAACGTTTTGGCTGGGCCTGCTACCATTATGGCCGTTGGGTTCGCATCGTCGGCACCGGGTGGGTTTGGATCCCCGGTACCGTCTGGGCGCCTGCCTGGGTCTCTTGGCGTCAGAGCGACGATTACGTCGGTTGGGCACCTTTGCCCCCGGAGTGCGAGGATTCCCCGACGATCCAGGTCGCAACGTGGTGCGACCGTTATTATGACATCGGACCAGCCGCCTTCTGTTTCGTGGCGTTTCACGACTGGGGCCGGCCCAGCTACCGGCACTACCTTGCGCCGGTGCAGAACAACGTGACGATCATCAATCGGACAACCAACATCACCAACATCGTCAACAACAACCGCCAGGTGAACAATTTTGGCCCTCAGGTGCAAGTTGTGAGTCAGCGTTTGGGCCAGCCCATCCCTGAGCATCACTTGAATTACATCACTGCTCCCGGCCGCCAGGGTAGGTTCGGCACCACTGCACAAGGCAATCAGCTCCAGGTGGTCGCTCCCCCAACCCAACTCCGCCGGACCGCTTCGGTCCAGCCTGCCGTGCAGAACCGGTTGGGCCGTGCTCAAGTGGACCGCGGGTGGCAGAACGTTAACCCAGCCCAGGCTGCCCAACTGCGGACGCAGATCGCCAGGGAAGCGCCGGCACCTGCCTCGCTGCCACCCAAACCAGTGCCTCCGCCTCAGCCCCAGTTTGTCAAGGCACCTTCGCCCGGCGGCAAACCCGGTGCAGCGGGCGCAACTGCCGTGCCGGCTAACCCGGTTGCGGAGACCGCAAAGGGAAAAACCGCGCAGAAGCCGGTCTCGACTGCCGGAAATGCGGTGCCTCCCGCTCTTTCTGGCGCCGCCAAAACTCCGGAACCCCAGCGGCAGCCCCACGCCGGCGCACACCCGAACCGGGCCGAGCCGGCGAGCCCGCCGCACCACGCGGCCAGTGGACCATCACAAAATCACCCGGCCGAACACCGCCAGGGGATAACGCACCCTTCGACTCATCCCGTCAACCAACCTCACGTCGCGCACCCTGCCCACGAACCGTCCCACCAGGCTGCCGCGCAGCATGCTCCCGCACCGCCCGCCCACGTCCCCGGCGGGTCACACCCAAGTCATCCTGCAAGTCCCCCCCACAAAGACGAAAAGAAAAAACACGACTAAACCACCAAACGTCCTGGGTAAGATGCCCAGGGTGGGGCCGCACCTCCGGTCGGCGTGCCGGACAGGGTCGGCGGTCCCTCGCCGGCCGGGGTATCCGGTGAAACGGGGTGTCGAGATCCACCGCCCCATAGGGGGCTGATCGTTCAGCGCCCCTTTTCCACGCCCGCCCGGCAGGGGTGCTTGCCCTCAAGCGCCCTCCCCGTTCAACCGGCGGCCCGTCGCTAATGGAGCTGGGGCGTGGGCTGCAAGACCCAGGCCGGGCTGGCGTGGCCAAGCACGACCG
>DASWVC010000165.1:0-12453 GCA_036401335.1 Chthoniobacterales bacterium | reverse complement strand
TTTCTGCCCGACGAAGACCAGGGCTTTTTCTACGTCAACCTGCAGTTGCCCAACGCCGCCTCGCTGCAGCGCACCGACCAGGCCTGCCGCCGGGTCGAGGCCATCCTGGCCCGCACCCCCGGCGTCCGGTACACCACGACCACCGTTGGCTCCAGCCTTCTGAGCGGAGTCCAAAGCACCTACAGCGCGTTCTTTTTCGTTATGCTGGAGCCCTGGGCCAAAAGGACCGGCCCCGGTCAACATTACCAGGAAATCAAACGGCGCCTGACCCGGGAACTGGCGCAGCTTCCCGAAGGGATCGCGTTCCCGGTTTCGCCGCCTGCCATTCCCGGCGCGGGTGCGTCCGGGGACATCGCCTTTGTGCTCGAGGACCGTTCCGGAGGCGAGCCGAAACTTCTGACGGACAGCGTCCGGAGTTTCCTTAAGGCCGCCCGCCGCCGCCCTGAACTCTCTCAGGTCAATACCACCTATGAACCGGAGGTGCCGCAGGTGTTTGTCGACGTCGACCTTGAAAAAGCGCTCAAACAGGGCGTCGCGGTCAGTGACGTTTACCAGACGATCCAGACATTCATGGGCGGGGCGTTTATCAATTACTTCAACCGTTTCGGGCGCCAGTGGCAAGTGTACCTCCAGGCGGCGGGTGAGTACCGAAGCAATCTGGATGACCTAGGACAGTTTTACGTCCGCAACGTCAACAACAAGATGGTTCCCTTAAGCACCCTGACGCGCATCGAGCAACGCGCCGGGCCGGAGTTCACGATGCGCTACAACCTTTACCGCAGTGCACAGATTGGCGCGACCCCCGCCCCGGGCTACAGCACCGATCAGGCAATGAAAGCTCTGGAAGAGGTTTTCTCACAGACGATGTCCCCCGAAATGGGGTACGACTACCTCGGCATGTCGTTTCAGCAGAAACAGGCGGCGCTCGGAGTGTCGCCGGCGGTCATTTTTGCCGTTTCGCTTCTTTTTGTGTTTCTCATCCTGGCCGCCCTCTACGAAAGTTGGGCGTTGCCGTTCAGTGTCTTGCTCAGCACGCCGGTTGCGGTCTGCGGGGCATTCGCCATGCTCGGGCTCCGGCGCTGGGCGGTTGCCACGTTTTCACCCACTTCTTTGGTGCAGATCGAAAACAACGTCTTCGCCCAAATCGGGCTGGTCATGATCATTGGGTTGGTGGCCAAAAACGCGATCCTGATCGTCGAGTTCGCAAAAACCGAGTACGAGCGCGGCGCCTCGCTGCCGGCCGCCGCCCTGGCCGGAGCGCGCCTGCGGCTGCGTCCAATCCTCATGACGTCTTTTGCCTTCATCCTCGGCTGTGTGCCGCTCTGGACGGCTACCGGGTCCGGGGCCGTGGCTCGGCAGATCATGGGCACGACCGTCATTGGCGGGATGCTGGCCGCGAGCGCCATTGCGATCTTTTTCATCCCCGCAAGCTTCTACCTGGTCGAAAAGCTCGTGCAGGGACGCAGATCACGAACCCGGTAAAGAAACGGTCCTTTTTCCTGACCACGGCAGGTTTGCCCTACGACGGCGAGTGGAACATGCGCACGCCGGGCCGTGTGACCCCTGCAACTTCGCCCTGAGGGAATGCTTGGGGCGGGTTCTCCTCGCCGCCCTGCCAGACTGCCGCGCCCGGCGACTCTGACCTAGCTTCCCTGACGGCGCAGTTGCCTGACGCGGCGCTTTTGGTAAGCAGTGATCTCGCGGGCGAGCGGTAATCGCGGGTCGAAACGCAGGTGCGTGATCGAGGCGAAGACCGCCCCTTCAACCTCGTGACTGAACTCAACCTTGCACACGATCCCACCTTCATCGCCGGCGTAGCTGATCCAAGTGACCGAGCCGACCGGAAGGATTTGCCCAGCCGCATGCTGGGCTTGAAGCATGGCCGCCACCTCCGGCGTCACCCGCGCAGGTACCGGCAGCGCCGCGTGCAGCTTGGCAAGGAGGCGTTCGACCTGCTCGGGGTTGTCGACCATGGGTCAAACTCTAATCACCGAACGAAAAGCGACACCGAAATAGTGCGGCAGGACAAACTTTGCGCGGCGGTATTATGCGCCGGCCGGTGAGGATCAGTGTTCCGCCCCGACAAGCGCCGGGGTCTGGCGTTGACCATCCGGGGTACGCCCGGCGTGCAACCGCAAAATCCTTTGGACTTCAGCGATGGTAAATGGGTTCTCGAGCGAACTGTGGCCGCTTGGCACGATCTTTTCAGAAGCGGAGGTCGCCAGGTGTGAACTCCAATACGGCACTACCCCGTCCGAACTGTTGGGGGTGTCACCGCGGCCCCGGTCGCCGATGATCGAATGGTGAGGGGCACGGATGGGCAACTGGTTCATGGCCTGTAGGAGGGGAGATCGTGGGGACAATCCATCGATACTCGTCGGAATACGTGCGTTTTGACCTTTGGGGCTGGTAAGTGCGAGAAGCGCGGCCGGCACTTCGCGGGTGAGCGCGTGGGGCAACCGGATGATGCTGTCGCCCATTGCGCCGAGGCCGCCCGAAGCAATTGAACTGCCCCGGTGCGGTGTCGAAATAAAGATGACCCGCTTCACCGCCGGGTTTGCATTGAAAATGCACGCTTGTTGCAGCCGGGGGTGTGCCGCGAACAAGGCGAACAGTTGTTGGGCATGCTCCGGGGCGACCCGTTCCCAGGTGGATCGATTGACCTGCGTGACCTGAAGGCGGGCCAAGAGGCCGCCCATGCTGTGACCAACGAGGATGACCCCGCGCTTTAAGCCATACCGATCCCGGGCCAGTGCTAGGTCTTCCCTCAACCGCAGGGCCGACGCAAGGATCGGATTCCCGGTCGGGTAGAAAAAAACCCAGAACTGGTACCGCCGCCGGATCTCCGGATCCTCGGCAATCGCGTTTCCGACTTTGCGCCACGTAAAACCCGAAGAAAGAAGGCCGTGAATCAGCACCACCGGGATGCGGGTCGGGTCGTACGGTTCCAGCATGTACAGCCCGGCACGAGACGCGGTTCGTTGCGCCCGGACCATGTTGATGATCCCTAACCAGGTCTCGTTAATGCGCGGGTAGGAAGCAACAGGCGCAGTAAAGTCACCGGCCAGGGGGTAGTCGCGACCGGAAACGACCACCGACGATCGCACCCGGGGATTCAGCAGGGTAAGTTCCACATCCGTTCCGGAGCTGCCTTTCCTGAAACGAAGAATCGCAGTGACCGGCATCCTGAACCCGTGCAACGGCTCCAGGCGGGGAGGAGCCGCGGTTGGGGCCTTCTCACGATGGACGCCGACCAACGTGCCGCCCACGCCAGGTGTCATCACGGACGTGCCAAAGCCTTTACGATTGACCGTTCGCGCATTCACGAACGATTCAAAATAATCGGCGGGCCAGGCAGCCTCGGCTCCCTGGCCCATTCGCACCGTGAAAGTCTCCCTTGTGCCCTCGTTTCGCACCGTCGCAGGCCGGTGCTGCTTTGACCAATTCTCGACAAAATCGGCCACCGCTCCGTTATAAAGCTGCACGGACGGATCGTCCGCCGGGGAAGTCGCGTTTGTAGCTGCAAGCTGCGCGGCGGCTGTTTCCGAGACGGACAGGTAAGTAGCCAACCGTCGTGCGGACTCCGGGCTCATCCGATTGCTGCCGGCGAGCTCACGCGCGAGGCCTTGCGGCGGTGCCGCTGCGGCGAAACGCTTGCCGGGGTTGACGGCGCAGCCGGCTAGAAGGAGCACGGGCATGATCGCCAATGCCAGCTTGGGCCTTGCGCCGGTCCGGCCGCCCGCTTTCCACAGTCGAGTCAAAGACACTGCAGCTTAGGATTTCGCACGGCTGAGGATTTGAGCGGCAACCAGTTGTGCCGTCTTCTTGACGTTCTTCGGCAGGTCACGCTTGGACATGACAAATTTGGCCGCCGCCACATAAGGGTTCTTCGTCACAATGGCTCCCGGCGTCTTACGACTGCTGGCGCTGGTCTCGAGTTGGTAGAAAGGCTCTGGCCGGCCATGCTGCAGGTCCGCCACATTGACTAGTACCTGCAGGTTGGTTCCGCCGGCGCCGAACCCGATGGTCGCACGACGCAGCCGGTTGCCTTGGTCCGCCTGGGTGAAAATGCCGCGCACCACCCACCCGCTGCGCGGAACCGGCGCACGGGAAGCCAAACGGCTGGCCGTCAGTCCGCCCTGGTTGAGATCTCGCACCAGGCTGTCTGCCATAAGGTCAACGATGTCACTGCTTTTCCCGGTGACGCCCGCGCCCTGTTTGAGGCGGCCGATCGCCCCGCGCACCGGGCCGCCACCGGGCAAAAGCCCGTCGTTGCCCGAAGCGGGCGGCGACTCCAGGTCGAAGTCGGTCACGTACACCGCCGTGGGGCGTCCCGAAGGAATGTGCGCGAGGGTTTGTTGGCGATCGACCTGCGCGCCGGAAGATCGCGGCACAACGGCCAACGTGGAAGTGAATACCGTGGCTACAAACCACACCTTACGGGTGAAAGCGGTGGGGGGAAAAGGGACTGTTAATTTTCGGGAGGAAGTCAAAAAGTTCATTGCAGAGGAAAGCTCAAATCAGCTCGATCAAAAGGTCTGGAGTCTCGTCGGTCACTAGAGGGCGGGGGCTGCCTCGGGCGGCCGCCATGATAGACAGAACTTGATCTTTGGCAACCGGGAAAGTAATAGTCGGACGCTCGCGGAGGCAGCCGTGCCGACAAAGTAAAAGTTTCGGGTTGTAGTTTTGCTCAGGGTGCCGCAAGGATCCGGGCGCGCCCGCCGCCGCGGCGAGTCGCTTGCCTCGAAATTTAGTGGAGCTTTGCGATGCCGAACGTCCGCTCGATCAACGGTTCGCAAACGTTCGTTTTGAGAACGGCTGGCATTACGTTGAACTGGCTTGTCCTCACGACGCCATGGTAATCTGCCCGGACGCATTCGCTATTTTACTGGCTGGCTTACACGGAGAGAGGGTCGGGGCCGGCGGTCCTTCGGCGACGGCCCGCAAAGTTTGTGTACCGAAAGAGGGTGGTGCCGGTCCCAATCTCGCCGGTTCGATCGTCGTATCCATTAAGCTGAGAGAAACAATAAAGCTGCCACCTGGTTCCCGGCTTCCGGAAGCGCCTTTGCCTTTTCCTGTAACCTTTTCCCTTGTAAAGTCCCGGTAACCTCCTTCGTCCCCATCCCGTATATTGATCCTGTAACCATGGACACCATGACCTACGCCTCCGTCGCCGCGCTGCCTCGCCACATCGTTCAGAACGCACAATCCCGCAGGATTCCTGAGGCGGAGTTCGTTCCGCTGGACCTGGGATGCCTCAGGCTATCCTGGTTGCGCCGGTTTCAGGCAACCGGCCCATGCAACGACCTTTGATGGCCACGTCGAGGGCGTCAGTACACGACGGCGGCCGTTTAAGTCAGGATGGGCCGGCGTCTTATGGAGCGGCGTAACGCGTTGCGGCTCATCGCTGGAGGCCTGGCGGGATGGACGGTTCACCCGCTCGGCATCGTGTCAGGAGCCGGCCCTTCTGTTTCCTCGTCCATGATCACCCATGCCATTCCGTCGTCCGGCGAAGCCTTGCCCGTCATCGGCCTGGGGACGTGGCAGACCTTTGACGTCGGATCCTCAGCGGCCGAGCGCGCACCGCTCGAGGACGTGCTGCGCGGCTTCTCCGAAATGGGGGGCCGCCTGGTAGACTCGTCACCAATGTACGGCCGGTCCGAGGAAGTCGTTGGGGACCTGAGCGCCAGGCTTGGTTTGCGACCTAAACTCTTTATGGCTACTAAGGTGTGAACCAGCGGCAAAGCCGCGGGCATCGCGCAAATGGAAACTTCCCTGCGCCGTTTGCGTGCGGATCCCATTGATTTAATGCAGGTCCACAACCTCGTGAACGTGGGCACCCAGCTGCGCACCCTCCAGGAGTGGAAAGCCGAAAAGCGGGTGCGTTACATCGGTGTTACGCACTATTCCGCTGGCGCGCACGACGCGGTTGCACAAGCGGTGGCCTCGCAACCGCTCGACTTCGTTCAAATCAACTATTCGATCGGTGAACGTCAGGCCGAGCGCCGCCTGCTGCCCCTTGCTCAGGCGCGGGGCGTGGCGGTGATCATTAACCGCCCCTTTGCGGGCGGCGATTTGTTTGCCCGGCTGCGACGGAACCCGCTTCCGGCTTGGGCCGGGGAGATCGGGTGTGCAAGCTGGGCGCAGCTCTTGCTAAAGTTTGTTGTCTCGCACCCGGCGGTGACCTGCGCGATCCCGGCCACGTCCAAAGTCGAGCACCTGCGCGACAACATGCAGGCCGGCCACGACCCGGTGCCTGATGAAGCGCTCCGTGCGCAAATCGTTACGGCGGTCAGTTCACTGCTCTAACCGGTGGTTGCCGCAGATCGTTCCGCGTGTCGTGCTGGTTGACAGATGGAGGGCGCAAGCAAAGCGGTTTTGCCGATAAAGGCAGTGAAGCCCCGCGGACACAGGCGGCCTTCTCGGAACCACGACATGATCAGGGCCCGGTTCATCCATGAAAGGGCCTGCGGATTGGATCGCAGGCTCATCGACATCTTTCCTGAAATCGGGCGGAGGATGGCCGTCGTGATTGGGTGGTTGATTATTCCACTTGCTTTGGCAACGCCTGGATTCGGCCAATTGACCTGGCACAAGCCCCGCCAGGCTTTCACTCCGGGACCCCTGGAGAAAGAGGTGGTTGCTCACTACCAGTTCGTGAACCTCGGAAACGCGCCCGTTGTCATCCGCGACGTCCGGACCTCCTGCGGTTGCACCACGACTGCTCTGGCCAAACGAGAATACGGGCCAGGGGAAGCGGGCGAGATCGAGGCGAAGTTCCAGTTCATGGGGCGCATCGGACACCAGGAAAAATGGATCTACGTCACGACAAATCTTCTTCCTGAGGAGCCTACGCTTTTGCGCTTGGTGGTGGACATTCCGGAAGCGGTTAAAGTCGAACCGGAATTGCTCCTTTGGCGCTTAGGCGATCCATTTGAGCCCAAAACGTTTCGCGTTTCCGTCGCGGACAATTTTCCGGCCAAGGTAGTTTCGGTGCGATCGAACGATCCGGCGGTGAAACTGGAGATCCATGAAACCCTGCCCTGTAAAATGGTCGAGGTGATAGTTACTCCAGCCCTCACCGGCAAACCAGAGAACGCCACCATCGCCATCCAGACGGATTACCCACCTGGACGGCCGGACGTCTATCATGCCTTTGTGCGGGTAAAGTGAGCGCAGGCGTCGCTCACCTTTACCCTTGACCCAAAGGGTGCGAGCAGGGCTACGACGCTGTCCGGACTACGAAAGCTTGGGCTCCACCCTGTTCAGGGAGGACGCGAGCGCCGGCCAGCTCGCGGACGTGAAACGTCGGGCCAGCACTAAGTTCCATTCAGACCTTGGCAACCGAAGCCTGGTAAATTTCGTCGATTGCTCTTGATAATGAGGCATCAAACTCGGCGTCGCTCATCGAATGGCGGAGATCTTCCATCAATGCCCGCGAAAAACTCGCGATCATTCCATGGTTGGCGGCGAGGCGCCGGCAGGCGTCTGGCCGGGGATAGCCGCCGGAGAGCGCCACGACCCGCGCGACGCGGCTGTGCTCAATCAAAGGAGAATAAGAGTCCGGCACATCCGGGATCGTCAATTTCAACATCACCCGGCGTCCGACCGGCAATGCGTCCAGTCCTTTGGCGAGTTCGTCGCGAAGGATCGCTTCCGCGCCCGGTTTGTCGGGGCTCTTGATCAAAACTTCTGGCTCCAGGATCGGCATCAGGCCATGCCCCGCGATCTGCGCGGCAAACGCGAACTGCTGGGCCACAATGGCCGCGATACCGGTCGTGGAGGGCAAGTGGATCGTCGAGCGCATTTTCGTGCCGTAGACCCCGAGTTTCGTGGCGCGTTCAAGCAGCGAGTCCAGTCCCGGAATCGGCTTCATCAGACTGACCCCGTCCTTTTCCGTCTCTAATCCTTTATCGACCTTCACGAACGGGACGACCCCGCGATCTTCCCAGAGAAATGCAGGCACCGGTTTCCCTTTAGCCTGCCCATCCATGGTGCCTTCAAACAAAATCGCTCCGATGACCTTGTCGCCCGTGAAGGCGGGCGAACTCATGAGGCGCACGCGCATTTCGTGCATCAGCTTAAACATCTCCGCCTCTCCGCTGTACGCGCTCTCAGGTATGCCGTAGTCGCGCAAAGCACCGGGCGTTGAACCACCACTTTGATCAAGCGCGGCGATAAAGCCTTGCTTGGTGGACATCTGCGAGTTCATTTCGTTGCTGGTCATTTTCTTTTCCTTGGACGGCCAGTTACGCGTGCAGTTTTCGGGCCGAAACTGTCCAGGAGGCGGTGACTCTTCAGCCGATCCTGGGCGCCTCTCCTCAAAGGATCCGTCTCTTTTGTCGCGCTAGGGGATAAGGCACACCAAAACCATCGTCTGCCGCCCGAACCAAATGTCAACCGGTCAATTGCTGGTACTCCGAACAGAAGAACGAACGCGATCAAGGTGTCGGTTCCGACGACAAATCGGTTCCGGCCATCACCGTCGAACACCGATTACGGCCATTGGGACAAGAAACGGCCGGTCCCTCCCTCCGTCGCCTTTATTGCTTCAGAACGCGAGGGGGCCGACGCGCGAAAGGCTACGCCCCTGCGGACACCTGGGCCCCTCGGGACCCACCAACTTGTCGCAACCCATGGAATTCACACTGCATCGCCATCGAAGCGCCGGGGAACCGGGCGCGCTCTCCACCCGACTCCGCTACTCCTCTACGGGGCTTTCGACCAACACCTCTTTGGCCTGCTTCGTTGAGTTCCGGGCAGCCCGTGACCGGCTCTTGGCGCAGGTTCAAACAACCGCCGCCGGTTCGGCGCCAGCACCGGCGGAGCGCCCCGCCGCAAGCCGCACGGCGCGTCTGGCTGGACGCGCTCACCCCCTGGAAACGTCGCTCGACTGGCTGCTCTCAGCGGCAGCGCTTGGCGCGGTGCTGCTGGGCATCCTCAGCCTGTGAGGTTTTTTCCCGGCCGCGCACACCCCAGGGCAGGGTAAAGGTTTCGGAATAGCCGCCGGGAGCGGTTCATGGGAGTGGCCGTTCCAAAAATTAGTACAGAAAACAAGTCGAATGCATGGAACTGCCTCCGGCAGCGGCGACCTGCGCGCTTGTCGATCCGGCCGTTGGCACCTCCGCCTCAACGGGCGGGAGGCAATTTGATTGGCTCACCGTTAAAAGGTCCCTTGGTTTGCAGGTTCTGTGCCGTTAACCGAACGTGAACGCAAATGCCTCGCACCGGGATCGAGAAATTCGACCTCGAATAGCCGATCCGCGATGGGTGTTGGTTGCCGCCGCTTCGGAAACGCATACACGCGAGGCTTGTTCGACACGGCACCACCAACAGACGCAAAATTATTGCTATCGATCGCAACCGGATAGCTGATTCTCAAATCCTCCAACGCACGGCGGACATTTTCGACGTCTTTCTCGAACGCGAAGTGTGCACCCCAATCATCACTAACCCGTGATTCTTGTATTTGTCGGCCCAGGCGCGCACGTAGGGAAGCGAGCGCAGCCAGTTGATGCAGGTATAAGTACAAAAGTTGACAAGCACAACTTTGCCGCGCAGTTCGCGGGCGCTTAACGGCGGCGAATTCCACCACCCGATTGCCTCTCCAAGAGAAGGTAAGTTACCTTCAGCGGACAGGTGCAGCGCCGTGCTGCGGGATTTCGATTTCGCAAACTCAATTAAGCCGAGCGGGCCGGCCGCAAGGCTTAAAGCTGCAACGCCCAGAAAACGGCGGCGATCAGCGTTGACCGGCGTAAACATCCATTTGCCTCCACGATGTAGATTTTTTTAGAACGTCGTCGACGCCCAACCTCACTTCAAGGCTCACGGTGCGAACCTGGTAAAGACGAAGTCGTGCCCTTTCACGGAAGCTTGGTGGCAAGCAAAACACGTTTGGTGTTGTGCCTCATCGACGGGTTTGCCACTGGTAAATCGGCCAAAACCCCAGCCGCCCGTGGCAGCATACCGTTTTGCGTCTTTGACCATGACTTGAACGGTGGTGGGCGCACCGGGAATGGAAGCGGGCGCAAACTCGGGGGAGGGGACGTGCTTCCAGGCCATTTTCACAAGAATGGTCCCGTCCGGAAACGGGAGTGTGCCTTCTTGGTACGCCTTAATCGCCACAGGATTTCCAAGCACGGCGCGAAGCTCGTTGAGAGGTGCCGCTTCCTGAGCCGGCGCGATCAATTCCCATCGTCGGTATCCCTGGGGAATGGTAACGCCGAAAATCGGCGACGCGTCTTTCGTATCCGCTCCATCGGAGGCCAGCGACAGCACAGCGAGGAGGGACACCGCCGCAAACAATCCTAAATAACTCAGTTTCATAAAAAGCTCCTTTTTTAACTTACGCTCCCGCATCGGTCGCTCACAAAGTTCACCTTGCCACGGGGCAGACGATCGGCCCCCGGGGAACCGCGGCGATAGCCGCCGTTCACCCGGCCTGCGCGGCAACGTCCAACACGGCTTGGGCGAAGGCGTGCGGTGCTTCCTGGGGCAGGTTGTGACCAATTCCTCCTTCGACGAGTCGGTGCGCGTACTTGCCGGAGAATTTGTTGGCATAGGACGCAGCGTCGGGATGCGGTGCGCCGTTGGCGTCGCCTTCCAGGGTGATTGTGGGCACGGTGATCATCGGGGTTCTGGCGAGCCGCTTTTCCAGTTCGTCGCATTCGGGCGCGCCTTCTGCCAAGCCGAGCCGCCAGCGGTAATTATGGATCACGATCCTGACGTGATCAGGGTTGTCGAAGGACACGGCGCTGCGATCAAACGTGAGGTCATCGAAGTTCCACTTCGGCGAAGCGAGGTGCCAAATGAGCTTGGCGAAGTCGCGCCGGTATTTGTCATAGCCGGCCCGGCCGCGTTCCGTGGCGAAATAAAACTGATACCACCACGCGAGCTCGGCCGCGGGCGGTAACGGGGCCTGGTTGGCTTCAGGGTTGCCGATCAGATAGCCACTCACCGAGACCAGGGCCTTGCAGCGCTCTGGCCAGAGCGCCGCGATGATGTTGGCGGTCCGCGCTCCCCAATCGTAACCGGCCATGACCGCCCGTTGGATCTTGAGGACATCCATCAAGGCGATGGTGTCCAGCGCGAGCACCGCCTGCTGGCCATTCCGGGGTGTTTCCCCTGAAAGAAAGCGCGTCGTCCCGTAGCCGCGCAGGAACGGGACAATCACCCGGTACCCCGCCGATGCCAGCAACGGGGCAACCGCGACGTAACTGTGAATGTCGTAAGGCCAGCCGTGCAGAAGCAGGACCACCGGGCCGTCGACGGGGCCGGCTTCCGCGTACCCGACGTTCAAAACGCCGGCGTCGACCTGTTTCAGCGAAGTGAAGGAGGCGTTTATTCCCGGCGCAATCGTGGGCAGTTCCGCCGGTGTTGTCTCGCGGGCTTGCCCGTCCGTAGAACGGAACGTGCCGAGCTGGGAGACAGCGAGGGTCAAGGCCGTACGGCGTAAAAACCGGCGGCGATCGTAATTAACTTTTTCGGGATGGCTGAGCTTATCCACTTTCATTTTCACCTCTGTATCTGCTTGGCTAACGCTCGGGTTAACAACCTTGGTCGACCTGCGTTCGCGTTTTGGGCTTCTTGGACATTGCGACTCGCCTGGAGAACGCGCAATGACCTGAATGCCGCGCGCATCTCCGAAGGGCGTGAGTGCCTTCTCGGCATCGCCCCCGCGATAAGTCCAGTCGTTAAATTTGTCATAGAAGAAGGCGGCAAGACCGGCCGGCGAATCCGTGAGACCGTAACCAAGGGTCTGCGGGCGGGTCACCATGATGCCGGCCTAACCCCCGCCTTTGGTGCATAGGTCGTTAAGCGATTGGAACGCCGCTTTCTCCTTCTCGGACAGTCCTGCCGGTGCCGATTCGCCGTTTTTCAATGCCTTTGCTACGTCCGCAGGAACGGTTGCAGGCATATTGACGTGGATGCCGAGTAGTCCCGCCGGCTTCTGACGTGCCATCGCGTCCGCGATGACCGAACCCCACTCGCCGTCTTGAGAAACATAGCGGCTGTCTTCCAGGCGCTCCATCAGCACCGCCCACGCGCGCGCAATGCGGTCGGGACGTGAATGAAATGAATGTCGAGCCCGTTGATCTTCGTCACAAACTGCGGTAACGCATCAAGCTTGGCCTCTACTTTGCGCCAATCGTAGCCGGTCCCCCAGTAGCTAACAAGTGCTTGGAGCTTAGCTAACTGCACGCCCTGGGACCGATCGCTAACGGTTTCCCTGTCGGGCCACCGGGTTGCCAGCACGCGTTGGCGCAGGTCGGCGAGCGCCGCTTCCGGGATGTTGATGTGGAAGGGGCGGACTGCGTCGGTATTTTCCGTGGCGGGCGCCGCTCCCGCCCCGCCGGCCACCACTGGAATGATAATTGTTGCGCTGGCGATTACTGCAACGACGGCTCGCACGCAAGGGCTTCGCCGTAGAACAACATTCAGGACGAGTTCGGT
>DASWVC010000164.1:0-21636 GCA_036401335.1 Chthoniobacterales bacterium | reverse complement strand
GCAGACCACCGGCCCGGAAATCTGGAACCAGATGAAGGGCCGGGTTGACGCGATCGTGGTGGGGGTGGGATCGAGCGGCACGCTGACCGGGCTCAGCCGGTATTTTGCGCGGGTGGCTCCAGCTTGCGAGATCATCCTGGCTGATCCTGAAGGCTCCGTGCTGACCGGGTACGTGCGCGAACGCAAGATTGGCACCGCCGGGTCCTGGTTGGTCGAGGGTATCGGTGAGGATTTTCTGCCGGAGATCGCGGACTTTTCCCGGGTCACTGCTGCCTATAGCGTGTCGGATGCTGAAAGTTTTCAGGCGGCACGGGAATTGTTGAAGCATGAGGGCATTTTTGGCGGGTCATCGTCCGGCACCCTGTTCGCCTCGGCCCTGCGCTACTGCCGCAAACAAACCAGCCCTAAGCGGGTCGTGACGTTCGCCTGCGACAGTGGCAATAAGTACCTGTCCAAGATGTACAGCGATGTGTGGATGGCCGACCAGGGCTTTCTTCCTCGCACCCAGAACGGCGACTTGCGCGACCTGATCTCGCGACGGTACCAGGACGGAACCGTGGTGGCTGTCGGCCCGACGGACACACTCTTAACGGCGTTCAACCGAATGCGAATCGCAGACGTCTCGCAAATGCCGGTTCTCGCCGACGGGAAATTGGTTGGAATCCTGGATGAATCGGACCTTCTAGGCCGGGTGCAGGACGGAGCTGGCTCTTTCCGGGATCCGGTTCGCATGGCCATGACGGACCGGGTGGAAACGCTGCAGGTCGGCGACCCCTTAAGTTCCGTACGCCGTATTCTGGACGATGGCAAAGCGGCGATTGTGCTCAGCGGTGAGGAATTCGTGGGTCTTGTCACGCGGATCGACCTCCTGAACTTCTTGCGCCGCAAAATCTGACCATGACTGAACCCGCTAAGCTCGGCTTCTCCACGCGCGCCATTCACGCCGGTCAGGAACCGGACGCAACCACCGGCGCAATCATTACTCCAATCTATCAGACTTCCACTTATGTGCAGCAGAGCCCCGGGGTGCACAAAGGATTCGATTATGCGCGGAGCATCAACCCGACACGGCTGGCCTACGAACGGTGCGTTGCGGACCTCGAAAACGGCGCGCGGGGGTTTGCTTTTGCCTCCGGCCTGGCGGCGATGGCGACCGTGCTGGAACTGCTTGACGCCGGCGTCCACGTGATCGCAAGCGATGACCTTTACGGGGGTACTTTCCGTCTTTTCGAGCGGGTGCGCCGCCAGTCCGCCGGGCTGCAGTTTACGTTCGTCGATTTGACGGACGCAGGTGCTTTGAAACAGGCGTACCGTCCCGAGACCCGGATGGTCTGGGTGGAAAGTCCAAGCAATCCCCTTCTCAAACTGGTCGACTTACAAGCCGTGGCGGCGTTTGCGCGAGAGAACGGCCTGCTTTCGGTGGCAGACAACACGTTTGCGAGTCCGTACCTGCAGAAGCCGCTCGACCTGGGGTTCAGCATTGTCGTGCACTCGGCCACCAAATACCTCAACGGCCATTCGGACATGGTTGGCGGGGTCGCCATCGTTGGACGCGATCCCGATCTCATGCCGGTGCTGGAGCGCCTTGCGTTCCTGCAAAACGCAGTGGGCGCCGTCGCCGGCCCTTTTGACAGCTACCTCGCTCTGCGCGGACTTAAGACCCTCGCGGTGCGAATGCAACGGCATTGCGAAAACGCCATGCGCCTGGCGACGTTCCTTGAGCACCATCCGAAGGTGCGGCGGGTTCATTACCCGGGCCTGCCCTCGCACCCGCAGCATCAGTTGGCCCAGAGACAAATGCGCGGGTTCAGCGGCATGATTACGTTGTGGCTGAACGCGGACCTGGCGGGGACACGGCGGTTTCTGGAACACACGCAGTTGTTTGCCCTCGCGGAAAGCCTTGGCGGCGTCGAAAGCCTGATCGAGCATCCGGCGTTGATGACGCACGGGTCAATCCCGCCGGACCAACGCGTTGCGCTCGGCATCGACGATTCTCTGGTCCGCTTGTCGGTGGGAATCGAGGATGGAGAAGACCTTGAGCGGGACCTGGCGGAGGCGTTGACCTTCACCAACTGATTTCCCTACGGTCCCGGAAAAACTTTCCCGAGAGAGAGGCAGGTGCTTCAGCCGCCAGCCAGAAGGCCGTGTCTGCACCTTCTTCGACCGAACGGGAGGCGTTGGCCCCCCCCATGTCGGTGCGGACCCACCCCGGGCACATTGAATTGACAGAAATGGCTGCACCTTGCAATGCTTGATGCAGCATGAGGGTAACGCCGTTAAGGGTAAGTTTGGAGAGGCAGTAGGAGGGCACCCCGGCTGCCAACCCGTCGAGTTGACCATAGCCGCTCGATACGTTAATCACCCGCGCACCTTCTGCCCTTTTCAACATCGGCAGAAATTCTTGTGTGACCCGCAGCGCCCCAAATGTATTGGTTTGAAAGGTCTGTGCCAGCTGGTCACGGGTTACGGTCAGAATGTCGATGCCTTGGTCCGGGTAGATGCCGGCATTATTTACAAGCACGTGCAACCCATCCACCGTCTCGCCGACGGTGCGGGCGGCCTGCGCAATGCTCCCGTCGTCAGAAACATCCATCGCTGCAAACGAAGCACCCGCGGGCAGCCGGCCGACAGCCTCCTTGCCGGCCTCGGGGTTGCGGGCGGTCAGAATAACGCGAAAGCCGGCGCCGGCAAGTTGCCGTGCAATTTCGAAACCTATGCCTTTGTTCCCGCCGGTAACCAAAGCAACCTTTTTGTCCGCCATATCAAACCTCTTCGCAGCCCGGCCATGAATCGTGCGTCCATCGACCGGATTCCTTCAAAACAGGCAGCGCAGGCCGATTGATTCACGTATTGACCGCATCCGTTCTGGAAGCGACGCTCGAATCAGTTACAAATATATAATTATGGAAAATAGCCTTCCTTTAAGCAAAGAGAGCTTGAAGCTCCTTTCAGAAATCTCCTTGGCGGCCGGTTTTATCTCGATCGTAGCTTCTATTATCACGTGGTTTTCCAAACAGGGAGATGACCCCGCCCATGCCGAACGTTTTGGCATTTTTATCGGCTTGTGGGTGCCCAGCTTCTTTGCCTTGTCGCACCGGCTGTCCCGGGCAGCGGCGGAGAAAGAATAACCCAGGTCGCGCCCGGTTTTCAAAACGACGGTTTCGACGGTTGAAGTTAGCTTCGGGCATGCGCCCGGTGGTCAATTTGGTCCTTGCACCGGCTACTTAAACAGGCTTTCTTCACGTTCCGGTAAGGTCGGGGGTATAGCTCAGTTGGTAGAGCGTCTCGTTCGCAATGAGAAGGTCTGGGGTTCGAATCCCCATACCTCCACCATCACCGGCTTTGATTGCACCTTGCAGGCGCATGAAGCTAGCGTGCCCTCTCAAGTTTCCGTAGAGGCGCGGTCACGCCAGGGAAGGCCGCTCCGAGTAGCCGCTCAAGGGGCGTGGCTGGCTGCAAGTGGTGGAGAGCGGAACAGGGCTACTTTCCGCTTCGGGAAGGGTCAGTTTTTCCAGCACTTCGAGAACATGGAACGCGAGCTCGCCCGAAGCGCGGTGGAGCCGGCCTTGGCCAATCGAAGTGATCATCTCCGCCAGCCCAAGGCTGCGGTAGTTGAAGTCCCCGTACGCATGGCTTGGAGACACATCTTTCCAGTTTTGCCCTTTCCGTGCCAGTCGCACATTTCCGCCAAACCAGTTCGGGTCGGGCAGCTCCAGGGCTCCTTCAGAGCCGTAGAGACGGATGGGCACGTATTCGTGGAGGGGGGCGTCAAAACTCATTCCGACGTGGATCACGGGTCCACTGGCAAACTGCAGGAGGCCTAGCACGGTCGTCGGAACCTCTGTCGTAAAACTTTCTCCTTGCCGTGCGCCGCTGCCGATTACCCGCTCGATCCCGGCCGTGCGCGCGATCGAAAAGACATTCCGGACAGGTCCGAAGAGGCTGACTAACGCTGTAACGTAATACGGACCCATGTCGAACACCGGCCCGGCGCCCGGCTGGTAGAAAAAATCGGGATTGGGATGCCAGGATTCCGGCCCGGAGCTCAGGAAAAAGGCCCACCCCCCGAGCGGCTGACCGATGGCGCCATCATCGATCAATTTTCGAGCCGTTTGGTAAGCCGCGCCAAGAAAGGTGTCCGGCGCACTGCCAACCCGCAGCCCGGTGTTGGCCGCGAGATCGATTACCGGCCGGGCTTGAGCTAAGGAGGTGCCGAATGGCTTCTCGCTGTAAACGTGCTTGCCCGCTTGCAAGGCTGCCAGGTTTATCGGCACGTGGCTTGCCGGTGTCGTCAGGTTCAACACGACGTCGATCTCCGCGTCCTGCAGCAACGCCTCGACGTCCTCTGCCCGCAACGAAAATTCGGCAGCCCGTTTTCTGGCCAATTCCAGCCGGAGATCTGCGCAGGCAACCATGGCGATCTGAGGAAAACGCTCAGATGCGCGCAGGTAGGCGCTGCTGATGTTACCGGTGCCGATTATTCCTACTCGCATGCGACTCGTCTGCATATGCCAGACATTTGTGCCGTCGCAGCATCGTTATGACCAGAAATTTCATAGCGGCGGTCTGCAGGGTTTTGGGGTTGTCCGTTCGCCGGAGATCCTGGGCGACCCGCTGGAAGGCAACGTCCCTAATCCTCAGGGCGTTTCACGTCGGGCGCGAGCTGGCCAAACGGTGAAAATCCTTTCTCGAATGCGTGGGACCACTCGTAAGCAACGGGCCCGGCGTGGTTCTCGCATCGAAACACATGCGCCCCAGGCACAAGGTAAACGGGCATGCCGCCGCTCGGTTTACCGTCCACCTCGCCTTGGACCGGTCCCTGGGGATCAATGAACGAATAGTCGGCGGGGATAACCGTCGCGAAACGCCATTCGACGCCCGACGGGGTAAAGGTAGGCTGCAGGGCGTGGCCCAATACCCTTAAACGCCACGCAACCGTGACGTAGTATTGCTGCGTAAAAAGCTGATCCTTGGTCAGCAACTTAAAGTCGCTGACCACCGGAACTCGTTTTGCCACCAGCTCCTGGCTGATATCGTCCTGTAACAACCCTTTTTTAACGCGCAGGTTGGTCAGGTGTTCGAGCACGAGTCGGGAAGCGCGGGGCCGGAACATGGTTTCGCCCTTGGCGTCCATTACCGGCGTGTCTGCTTCCGTCAGTCGGAGCACGTCGGCAACCAGATGAAGCTTTTGGTGCGTGGCGTTCTGAAATAGTTGTCGGTCCCAACAGGTCACCGTCAGGAGAACGGCCGTGCACGCCGGTGCGGCAAAAAGGGTTCCCCAACTTGCGGTTGCGCTTAGCAAAGCTGCGGCACCCAAAGGCACCAGGAGAGCGAAAACGGGCAGGTAATCTTCGGGTGTCAAAAATCTCCAGAAACACCGAAGGCTAATGGCGAGGGCAGCCGCCACCAGCCAAAGGAAGATGCTCCGCCGTCCGTTGGTCCCTTTGCCTGTCTGCCTCCAGGCCCATCCGCAAGCGCCGGCGGGAATGGCCATCAGCAGCAGCCACTGGAGGAGCCGGGCCAAAGTTCCAATCGCAGAATGGTCACCGGGGAGAAGGTTGTGTTGCACCGTGCATTCGTAAACGTTCCGCAAGGCGCCGTGCGCCCAGAAATACAGGACCAGCAACGTTGGCGCGATGGCGAGACCACCCGTAGCCGAAAAGGCGCAGGCGCTCAACCCCGACCAGTTCAAGGGACGTTGGGCGCGTTCATCGGCCAGGACCAGGACCACGGCCGCTACGACGAGCGCGATCAGCAGCAACACGCTCTTCATGGAAACGCAGAAGGCCAATCCAAGGGAAAAAAAGGCCTTGCCCACGGCGCCGGGACGTCCCCGGGAGCGCACCAGCGTACAAAGCGTCGCCAGCCAAAGAAGAGTCCAGAGAATGTCCGGCCGAAATTCCGTGGTGGTCAGGAAGAAAGGAGGAAAGGCGCCCAGGGCTAACGCCGACCATGTCGCCACACGCCGGGAAGTAAAAGTTCTCAACAGGTTACGAGCTAGGCAAAGGCAGCCCGCGTAGGCGGCCACGGAAGTTAACCGCAGCAGCAGCAACGTTCTGGAGTGTTCGCCCAGTAAGCGCAAAAGCGGCACGCAGAGCAGGTGGAACCCGGGGGTGTGATTGTCGAAAAAATCGCGATAAGCCACTTGCCCATGCAACCACAGCCAGACCACGTGCACATGCTGCGGCTCGTCGGAATCGATCCGGTAATGAAAATTGGCCAGCAGTTTGATGAAGAAGAGGGCAAGCGAAAACGTGGCAATAAGCGCCGTTTCTCCCTTTGGAAACCATGAAACGGGAGTTCCCGAAAACGAAAAGGGGGTAGTTTTTGAGGCGGTTAAACCGTTTGTCAAATGTCTGCTCCTAATTGAGCAATGGTAACCGGCCGGGCCGGCAGTCCCTTGCCTGCCGCCACCTGGGATGCGGGCACGAGCGGCTGAAAACAAGCTCCCCTGCCGGAGGGCACGAAGGGACTGGTGGCGCTGCCAAAAGCCGCGGCAAGGAGGCGTGAATCTGGCCGGATGGGCAAGCGGACCGGGTGCGTCGGTCAGTCCTGGCCGGCACGGACCCTGCCCTTCTTCTGTTCGCAATCATCCTGCAATCGTCGGATTTCCGACGCCAATTGCTGCGTTAACCGGTCCACTTCCGCGGACGCTCCGGCCTGCTCTTCACGGCGGATCTGCTCCGCCAGGAACAATTCTTTCTCCGCCACCTTTGCCCGGTATAAAGAATCGATTTCCGCAATCTGAGCTTTTTGCTCCGCGGTCAAAGGGGCGGAGGGCGATTGCTTCTGCAGGCGTTCCATGGCGAGTTCGTAAGCTGACTTCATAGGATGATTGGCGAACGGTGCTGGTCGTTAATTAGCGCTTGGCAAAGCCGGGAGCAGGGCTGCGGATGGATCGGGTTACACTGGAGCCGGCTGCGCATCCCCCACGGACGTACGCTTGAACACAAGCTCGCCGTCTACAACCGTGCCTTCGATACGGTCGCCCGGGTGAAAACTCCCTTCGAGCAGTCCCAGGCTCAGGCGGTCCAGGATTAAACGTTGCACCGCACGCTTCAGGGGCCTCGCCCCGTACACCGGATCGTGGCCTTCCCGCGCGACCAACCGCTCGGCGGCTTCGTCCAGGTGGAGTTCAATGTTCTGCTGCAGCAAGCGGCGGGCAACCCTTTGCAACTGCAGGTCCACGATCCGCGCCAGTTCCGGTTCCGTTAGCCGATCAAAGGTGATGATGTCGTCAACCCGGTTCAAAAACTCGGGCCGGAAGTGTGCGCGCAGTGCCTCCAGGACTCGCCGGTCACGCTCGGCCTGATCACTTCCATCGATGATAAACTGGCTGCCGATGTTGCTTGTCATGATGATGACCACGTTCTTGAAGTCGACCGTCCGTCCTTGGCCGTCTGTGATCCGTCCATCGTCTAACACCTGCAACAGCACGTTGAACACGTCCGGGTGGGCCTTTTCGATTTCATCGAAGAGGACTACAGAATACGGTTTGCGGCGGACGGCTTCCGTCAGTTGACCTCCTTCCTCGTACCCGACGTAGCCTGGAGGTGCGCCAATCAGGCGGGCAACGGTGTGCTTTTCCATGTACTCGCTCATGTCAAGCCGGACCATGGCGTTCTCGTCGTCGAAAAGGAACTCGGCCAATGCCCGGCTCAGTTCCGTCTTCCCAACGCCCGTCGGGCCGAGAAAGATGAAGGAACCGATGGGCCGGTTTTCGTCCTGCAACCCGGCCCGGGCGCGCCGGACTGCGTTGGACACGGCGATGATCGCCTCCCGTTGCCCCACGACCCGTTGCATCAGGCGGTCTTCCATGTGGATCAGCTTTTCCCGCTCGCCTTCCTGCAGGCGCGATACCGGAATGCCTGTCCAGCTGGAAACCACCTCTGCAATGTTCTCTTCCGTGACCTCTTCCTTCAAAATTTGTTGCGTTTTCTGAAGATCACCCAGCCGCCGGTTATGCTCGGTCAGCTTCCGGGTAAGTTCCGGGATCCGGCCGTACTGGATTTCACTTGCCTTGGCCAGATCGCCGCGGCGCTGCGCCTGCTCCAAGGCCACCCGCATGCCTTCGATCTCCGTTTGCAGTTTCCGGGATTCGTCGATGACTTGTTTTTCGCTCTGCCATTGGGCCTTCAAACGTGAGCTTTCCTCCTTCAGATCCGACAACTCCTTTTCCAGGCGAGACAACCGCTGTTGGCTCGCCTCGTCCTTTTCTTTGCGCAACGCCTGCCGTTCCATCTCAAGCTGCATTACCTGCCGTTCAATCTGGTCGATTTCGGTCGGCATGGAATCAAGCTCAATCTTCAGGCGGGAGGCAGCTTCATCCACAAGATCGACCGCCTTGTCGGGCAGGAACCGGTCCGAAATGTAACGATGGCTCAGCATGGCCGCCGCCACCAGGGCGGCGTCCTGGATGCGCACCCCATGGTGGACTTCGTATCGCTCTTTCAGGCCGCGCAGAATCGCGATCGTGTCCTCCACGCTCGGTTCGTTGACCTTAACCGGTTGAAACCGGCGTTCCAGTGCCGCGTCTTTCTCGATGTACTTGCGGTATTCATCGAGCGTAGTGGCGCCGATCGTCCGCAGTTCGCCGCGCGCAAGCTGCGGTTTCAGCAAATTGGAGGCGTCGACCGCGCCTTCGGCCGCCCCAGCCCCAACAATCGTGTGCAACTCGTCGATGAACAGGATGATCTCACCGTTTGAGTCGGTGACCTCTTTCAGGAACGCTTTAAGCCGATCCTCAAATTCGCCCCGGTATTTTGCCCCTGCAATCATCGACCCCAAGTCCATCGCGATGATTCGCTTCTGCTTCAGCCCTTCCGGCACGTCTCCGCTCACAATGCGCCGTGCCAAACCTTCCACGATGGCCGTCTTGCCCACGCCCGGGTCACCGATCAGGACCGGGTTGTTCTTGGTCCGGCGCGATAACACCTGCATCACCCGGCGGATCTCGTCGTCCCGGCCGATCACCGGATCAATTTTGCCTTTGCGGGCCGCGTCAGTAAGGTCGCGCCCGTATTTCTCCAGGGATTGGTATTTACCCTCGGGGTTTTGGTCTGTGACCTTCTGCGATCCGCGCACGGCTTGCAAAGCCTGCATGAGCCGGTCGCGGGTCACTCCCGCCATCTTCAGAATTGCGCCGGCCCGGCTTTGCGAATCCGTAAGGGCAAGCAGAAAATGCTCGACGCTGACGTACTCGTCTTTCAGACGCGCCATCTCCTGTTCCGACCCGTTCAGTGCGGTCCGCAGGTCGTTCCCGAGGAATGGTTCAGCCGCGCCGGATACTTTCGGCTTTTTGGCAAGCTCCTGTTGCAGCAGTTCCTCAATGGCCTGAGGCCGGACCTGCATCTTTTCAAAAAGCGGACGGACCACCCCGTCGGGCTGCCGCAGCAGCGCGAGAAAAAGGTGCTCCGGGGTGAGTTCCTGGTGCTGCAGGCTCGAGGCCAGGGTCTGACTCTCCTGCAGACCCTCCTGCATCTTGGCCGTAAAGCGATCTGTTCGCATGTTTTCCTAGTGTTCGTACCGGGCCCCGTCCCCAGGGTGCACAACTCTATTCCGGCCGTGAACCGGTCCACCCCGCCCAAGTATTCCCAACGGAATTTCTTGGACGCCGTCCCCCGCCGCAGGTTTCACCGTGCGACTCAGAGGCCCCCAGCTCCGCGGTAAGCGAAACCGGGTCAAGCGTTCGCGGAATTGCACCCCGCCGACGCCCTCAAACCAGGTCGCACCATAGTGCATTTTGCAAGAAAAGCAACTTCGCCTCCGCTTTTGTGCACGTGCCGCCAAGCCGCTTTCTGGCACCTTCCGCCCCGTTTTAAGCGGGCCCACCGGCGCCACCGCGCACGCCACGCCACGCCGGTTTAAGCCGGAGAGGGTTAACGGCCGTCGACGGCATGCAACCGCTTGATCAAATCTTCGTAACCTGCTGCATCGCGCATGGAAGCATTCAGCGCCGCCAGGCGAGAATCATCGGATGCATGGTTAAACGAAACGCGGTACTGCTGCCCGTTCTGGGCAAAAACAATCTCGTCCCAATGGATGGTCTGAATCTGCGGATTAAACCTGGCAACCGCCCGACCTCGGAAATAAGCGCGGGTACTTTCCGGCGGATTGAAGATCGCCACCTTGATGTCTTCTTCAGACAAAACCCGCTGCATTCGGTCCTGACGAAGCAACTCGTAGTGCAAACCTTGTTCCCAGGCAATGTTATGGTACTCGAGGTCGATCGATTGAAGCCAGGGATCTGTCCACTCGAGTTTCTCCTCCTCTTTGAACGTGTTTAGAAGGTAGCGTTTGGCCGCCCAATCGATCCGGTCGACGCACCGCATGACATCAATGTCCAAATCGTTCAAAACCTTTTCCCATTCTGTAAGGAGCCAGTCGACTTCCGGATCGGTGCGGTCGCAGAAGCGAAGGGCCTTCTCCAGGTACATGCGTTGAATGTCGACCGCAGAGATCTTGCGGCCATCTTTAAGCTCGACGATCCAGGAAAAACTCTGGTCGCGGCTGATGGATTTGGTGGCATCCACCGGTTGCGCCACCTCGAGCTGGGGTGCCTCTCGTTTCTCGATGAGTTCAAGCACGAGCGACATCACGCCCAGCTTCAACGCCGTGGCAAACTCGCTCATGTTGGAATCCCCGACGATTACGTGAAAACGCCGGTATTTGCCTGGATCGGCGTGGGGCTCATCCCGGGTATTGACGATGGGGCGCCGGTTCATCGTGTCGATGCTGACAAGAACACTGAAAAAATCTGCGCGCTGGGAGATCTGGAAAATGCCAGGTTGCCCGGTGGCCCCCTCCCCCTCCACGCCGAGCTTGCCGGCTCCCGCATAGATCTGGCGGGTAATCAGGAACGGCACGACCTCGGAGACGAGGCGATCCCACGGCACCGTGCGGCTCATCAGGTAGTTGTCGTGGCACCCGTAACTGTGACCGATAAAATCGGTGTTATTTTTGTACAGACGGACTTCCCGTTCCGGCGCAATCTTTTTATTTCGGCGCCGCACGCACTCCGCCAGGATCCGCTCGCCGGCTTTGTCCTGGGCCACGATTTCACGGAGGCTGGTGCATTCCGGCGTGGAATATTCCGGGTGCGCGTGGTCGTTGTAAAAACGGGCCCCGTTGCTGAGGACCAAGTCACTCTTGATCTCCTCAAAGCTAAGGGGCCGATTCTTGTCCAGCTCGTAATAAGCGGACTCATCGGTGTCCTGCATCAGGGTGTCGGCCCGGAAACCACGCGCATCCTGGTGGGGGTCCTCAAGGTCATAGTCCCATTTTTGCATCGCGCCATGCTCTGTGTAGCACCGCACGAGCTCGATGGACTCTGCCACCACATCCACCGTCTCCACTCCGTTGACCGTTATGCCGTACTCAGTCTCAATCCCAAAAACGCGTCTCATGCCAAGGTGCGTGGCCAGCGGGTAAAGCTTAAATGACATCCGATAAGGCGTTAGGCTTGCCTCCGGTACGCACCGGCAGCACGCGGACCACGTTATCCGAGTCGTAATCAATCAGCTTCAGCCAGTCTTCCACTATGTCCGTTGGAGGAAAGATGTCGTTGTTTGCGTATTCCGTGGCCAAGGCCACCAGAAGGTCCGACTCGCTGATCCCCTCTTCTTCCAGCGAACTGATGGCCCGTTTGATGGCAAGCTCTTTAGCCCGCTCCACGATGGAGGCAATGATGGCACCGCTAACGAGGTCACCCCGGTACAACAGCTCTTTTTTGCCACTCCGGAGGGTCACCTCCAGGAATCGGTTGTCCTCGCGCCTCGCGAATTGGGTATCGACCGTTTTAGCGACCAAGTGCTGAACGGCTGCGGTGATTCCACCGGCTTTCAAGACCAGGGCTGGATCGTACGGAAGGTCCTCGCTCAGGTAGATCTTGTAAATCTCGCGAGCAGATTCTTTATCTGGGCGATTCACCTTGATTTTCCGGTCAATCCGTCCCGGGCGTAAAATGGCGGGATCGATCAGGTCGGCACGGTTCGAGGCAAGGATGATGACGATTTCGTTCAAGGACTCAATCCCGTCCATTTCCGTGCAGAACATCGGCACCAGGGTCGACAGGATATTGGAGTGCCGGCCCGCCCGGCGCGTGCCAAGGATGCTTTCCGCTTCATCGATGAAGATAAAGGGCAGAAAACCTTCCTTCCGTTTTTCACGCGCCGTCGCAAAAATCTCACGCACCATCCGCTCGGACTCGCCGACCCACATGTTGAGGATTTCCGGTCCTTTGATGTGCATGAAGAACTGCTGCATGTCCTGGCCGGTTTTCTCCGTCAACTGCCGGGTCAGGTTAAAGGCGGTGGCTTTGCCGATCAGCGTTTTGCCGCATCCTGGCGGACCGTAGAGCAGGAAGCCCTTGGGCGTTTGGTGCTGAAAACGGGCGAACAGGTCAGCGTGCAGCAACGGCAACTCAATGGCGTCCTTGATGGCCGTCAAGGCTTGTTCCTGGCCCCCGACTTTCTCCCATGGAATTTCCGGCACCGACTCAAGGTAATAATCCTGGGTCTTGGCCTGGGTAAGGACTTCGATTGCCACCCGGTAATTGGGATCCACCCGCACCTCATCACCGACCTTCAGATTGGTTTTTAGAAGGTCCTGTGAACGCTGCAGAACCAGAGATTGCACCCCGTGTTCAGTCCCTACGCGCAGCCGGTCGGTTCCGAGCACCTCGCTGATCTTTGTCACGGGGCCGCTAAGGTCGTAGCCGAGGTCGCCCACGATCACGTAAGCTTCGTTGACAAGGACGCGCGTGCCCTTCTTCAACTTGGCCAAATGGATGCGAGGATCGGCATTGCAATAATAATCCGATCCACCAACCACGATCTGGGCCGTTTCTTTGTTGGGAGTGCCGAGGTAGGTGCCGATCCGGTTCGCTGGAGAGGTCACCTTCTTGATCACCTCATCCAGTTTCTCGATCGTTTGCCGAGCCTCCGCAATCATCTCTTCTTGGTCTGCAACGCCGGAACGAAGATCGATCAATTCACTGCGAATCGGGTTTCCCGGAGGAAGGCTTGCAATGAGCCGTTCGATCGCGTTCAGCGGGGTCGCAGGTTCCGAACCAAAACCGTTAAAGTCGGGCGAGCTATCGTCGTTCATGTCTTACTTCTTGGTCACTCCGCTCTGGACAGTATAACCGGATTCGAATCGTCTAGCAAACCGCCGGCTCCGAGCGAAGCCATTTCTGCGGCTGAGGCGCTGAATGCAGCGCGCCGGTCAGCGTTTCCTCCTTGCCAGAAGCATTGGACGGATTCAGAGTCAGCGCCAGTTCTTTGCGAGTAGAAAAGCGTTTTGGTTGCGCGATGGATTGAGGAATCCTGTGAAAATCAGGAACAGTTGCGCTGCTGTCACTGGATACAAATTCCCACGGCCAATCTCCAAAGTGGAGGTGAAGGCGGGAAGGAGGTGCTCCGGAACGGCCAGCCGTTAAGGCCGGCCGCGGAGGGAAGCCAGAAGTCAGAACATTCAACTGTCGCGCACTCATCCGTGGTCTGCCCGGAGCAGACACGAAAAAACTTCTTCGCAAAAAGAAGAATGAGCCCGGCCGTCTCCGCGACAGGTCAGCTCTGTTCAAAACAAGTTATTGACCTGTTATTTATGCTACGTCCGGTGCTTTTTTGCCTCCTTTGTTTCGGCTGCCGTTTGGCTGCCCAGGAAACCACTCCCGCCAAAGTCAGCGAGCTCGATCCGATCACGGTGACGGCCACGCGGCAGGAGACGCCCCTCGATCGATCGCCTTCCTCCGTGACGGTGATCACCGACCAGGAGATCGAGGAGCGTCAATACCGTTTCGCCACTGACGCGCTCCGAACGGTGCCAGGCTTGACGGTAGTGCAAACCGGGACCCCCGGCCAATTGACCTCGGTGTTCACGCGTGGTGCCCGCAGCGACCAGACCGAGGTGCTGCTCGACGGAATACCTGTTAACCAAAGCCTCTCGGGCGAGTTCAACTTTGCCGACTTGACGACCGACAATCTGGCGCAGGTCGAAGTCACGCGCGGATCGCAAAGCGCACTTTACGGCGGCCGGGCCTCGGGCGGGGTCATCAACCTCATCACGCGGCGTGGGATGGGGCAACCGACGGGCAGCGTATACTTCGAAGGCGGATCTTACGATTCGTTCCGGGAAGGCGCTGCTTCGAGCGGCAAGCTGGGGCCGGTGGATTACGCTTTCGGGCTTAGCCGGTTCGACACGGAAAACTCGCGGGCAAACAATGACTACCGTAACCTGTCGTTCCTGGGGGACGCGGGCGTGCAGATCGGGCCCAAGGTACGCCTCGGGCTCGTCGCATTGTACACCTATGCCGATGCCGGTTCGCCGAACACGGTTTTTGACCCGCGACCGTACGACAACCTGCGGACCGAACGCTACCAGTTTGCACCCAACCTTGAGTTCAGTCCCACCGAGTGGTGGCACGACCGCCTGTACGTCTCTTACGATCAGGAGCGCCAGATCAATAACCCCAACCGCGACGGCTTTACCGGTCCGACCCGGAGCGTCCTCCGCCGGGTTCAACTGGAATACCAGAACAACCTTAACCCGGTCTCCTGGGCTGCTTTGACCTCAGGATTTTTCTATGAGCACACCAACGTTTACCAGGAACGGCCGGAAGTGGTGTTCGGCGATCCACTGATCCGGGACAAAACGGAGGAGGTGGCGGGGTTCACGCAGCTCAAGATTACCCCGTTCGGAGGCCTGGACCTGTATGCCAACGCGCGGTACGATAGCTTCCGGGATTACGGGTCCAGGTTTACTTACCGGTTTGCCGGCAATTACCTGTTTGCGGCCACCGGCACGATCCTGCGTTCCAGCTTCGGGACGGGGTTCACGCCTCCGAGCAGCCAGGACAAGATCTTCGGCGGCAACCCCAACCTCAAACCCGATAAGGAAAAAGCGTTTGACGTGGGTTTTGAGCAGCCCCTCTGGGAGAAGCGGCTCCGGGTAGGCCTGAACTATTTTTACGAAACGACCTCGAACCAGATCGGGTTTAATGACCAATTCGAAGCCTTTAACCTGGGGTCGGCCCGGAGCCAAGGCGTCGAAGTTTTCCTCACTTTCCAACCCATCCGGGCCTTGACCATTACCGCCAACTACACCTACCTCGACGCGGTGACGACCTCCGGGCGTGACATCTCCCAGCCGGCCGGCGCCCGGCTGGTGCGCCGCCCCCGCAACCGCGTGTACGGGTCGATCGCTTATGCGTGGTACGCCCGGCTGACGACAACCGTTGAAGTGGAATCAATGAACGCGCGGCAAGAGCTGAATTTCGGGGGTCCCAACCTGCTCGTCGAAGACTACACCACGGTGCGGTTCGAGGGCGAATGGCGAGCTACCGATTGGTTGAAGTTCACGGCGCGGATCGAGAACCTATTCGACGAAAAATACTCTGAGGTATACGGTTACCCGGCACTTGGCCGGACGTTCTACGGGGGCGTCAGCCTGCGATTCTAAAGCGTCACTCCCGGGCTTGGCCGGTCCGGGCACCAGACGCAGGCCAGGGATCACCGACGCGGCCCGGCCCGCAACGGCCCATGACCGAAAGCCTTGCAAGCCGCTGGTTTCCGCTGATAATTCCTGCCTATGCTAAATACCCTCACGGAGCCCACGAGGGAGGTGATGCCGGCTGGTCTGAAAGATCAGTACATCGGGGCGTTCAAATGGATGGTGCAGGCGCGGACGGTGGAGGAGAAATTATCGAGTTTGTGGCGCGCAGGCAAGGTGGCCGGGGGGGTTTACGTTGGGAAAGGCCACGAAGCGATCAGCGTGGCCATGGGCGTGATGTTGAAGCCAGGGGATGTGTTTGGACCGCTGATCCGCGATCAGGCCGGTCGCATGGCGTTTGGGGAACCGCTGATCGATGGGGTGAGAACGTACCTGGGATCAAAGCTCGGCCCCATGCGCGGACGCGAGGGGAACGTCCATCGCGGACGCATCCGGGAAGGTACGTTTCCCATGATCAGCCACCTTGGCTCGCTGATCGCGGTGGTCGCGGGCGCGTTGCTGGCCCGCCGGATGCGGGGCGAGCAACACGTCGTCGGCGCGACCTCGATCGGCGACGGAGGCACTTCCACGGGGGCTTTTCACGAAGCCTTGAACATGGCAGCCGTCGAACGGCTGCCCTTGGTGGTCGTGGTGACCAATAACCGGTACGCCTATTCCACGCCGAACCAACGGCAGTTTGCCTGCCGCGACCTGGTGGACCGTGCCATCGGGTACGGCATGGAAGGTTACGGTGTCGACGGCACCGACCTGAAAGAGTGCCTTGAAGTAGTGGGCCGCGCGGTGGCGCGGGCACGACGGGGTCACGGGCCGCAGCTGGTGGTGGCAAGCTGCCTCCGCCTCTCCGGGCACGCCGAACACGACGATGCAAGTTACGTCGATCCCACGCTGTCCACCAGTCACGTCGGCCGTGATTGCATCAAGGTCGCGGAACAGTACCTGATCGACCAAGGTTGGGCGGATCGGGCCACCATCCTTCGCTGGCGCGAGCACGCCAAAGGGGAAGTGGAGGAAGCCGTTGTCAAGGTTCAGCACGAGCCCGCTCCGGATCCAGCCGAAGAAGAGTGGCGCTCCTACGCGACCGAGCGTTTTGCCACCGTTGTTTTGTGAGATGAGCATTACTTACCTCGAAGCGATCCGTGAAGCCCAGTCGGTTGCCTTGCGAGACGATCCCCGGGTTTACCTTTACGGACAGGACATCGGGCCCTTCGGCGGTGCATTCAAAGCGACGAAAGATCTGGCCGCCCTATATCCTGGCCGGGTGCTGGATTCACCCATCAGTGAAGATGCCATGGTGGGCAGCGCCGTGGGTGCAGCCATGGAAGGGATGCGGCCCGTCGTCGAAATGCAGTTCGCTGATTTTTCGTCGGTTGGGTTCAACCAGATCGTCAACCAGGCGGCGACCCTGTACTGGCGCACCGGAGTCCCCTGTCCCATCACCATTCGGTTGCCGGCCGGCGGCAACCCCGGTGCCGGCCCATTCCACAGCCAGATGCTCGAGGGGATTTACAGCCATTTTCCGGGCCTGATCGTGATGACCCCGGCAACGGTGGAGGACGCCTATTCGATGCTGTTGGAAGCAATCGCCCTGGACGACCCGGTGATCTACTGCGAGCACAAATACCTTTACAACCGGTTGAAAGCCGATGCCCTGTCAACCTCCAACCTGCCGACCGGCCAAGCCCGGGTTGCGCGGCCCGGGCGGGATGTCACGGTGGTGGCTTACAGCGCGATGGTGCACGAGGCACTGGCTGCCGCTGAAGAAATGGCCCGGGAAGGCGTCGAACTCGAGGTGGTCGACCTCCGGGCCGTTAAACCTTTGGATTTTGATACCGTGCTGGCGTCGGTTGCCCGGACGGGCCGGATGATTTGTGTGGCCGAAAGCTGGCCTTGGGGCGGGACGAACGCCGAGGTCATTGCACGTGTGGCCAGCGAAGGATTTACGTTGCTGGACGCGCCGCCCGTTCGTATCAACAGTTTTGATACCCCCATTCCTTACCACCCGAAACTCTGGGCAGCGCACCGGCCATCAAGCAAAGCCATTTGCGTTGAAGCCCGCAAGTTGATGGAATGGTGACAATGGCTATGACCGAAATACCCATCATCATGCCCCAGCTTGGGGAATCGATTGCTGAAGCTACCGTGGTCCGCGTCCTGGTGCAAGTGGGTGACGTCGTGGAAGCCGAGCAGGAAATCATCGAGGTCGAAACCAGTAAGGCAGTAATGGGGGTCACTACCCCATGCGACGGGAAAATCACGAAACTGGCGGCCGATCCAGGTCAGACTTACCCGGTTGGCGCGGTGCTTGGGCAAATTGAAACCAATTCGTCGGAGGAAGTTCCCTGGGTGCCGCTCAGGCCGGTCGAGACGATCCCTGGTTCCTTGCCTGCGGCCAACGCAAACGGCGGGGTAGAGCGGCGCGTTCCGGTCGTCAGGAGCGGCGGCAGCTGGGTTTCACCACGGGTGCGAGCCCGGCTTGACGAAGCCGGCCTGCACGTGTCTGAGCTCGATCTGATCCCAGGCAGCGGGCAAGCTGGCAGGGTTACCATCCAGGACACCGAAGAATACCTCGAAAGGCTTGACCGGGCACCGAGCCAGAGATGTTCGGCGTTGCGCCTCGGCGTGGCAAATTCCATGCGTCGAAGCTGGTCCCGGCCCTTGGCTACCCTGGGTGTCGGGCTGGACCTGGAGAACCTCTTGGCCCACCGCAAACACCAACCGGTCAAGGCAGGGCCGGCGTTGTACCTGGCGCGAGCCTTGGGGTTGGCTTTGGCCGGCAATCCAAGCTGGGCCGGCAAACTCCTTGGCAACCGCCTCATCCTGCCTGGCTCAATTGATGTCGGGATTGCCGTCGAGGTTGAAGATGGTGTGATGGTGCCAGTCCTTCGCCGGATCGACCAGCAATCGCTGGCTGATCTGGCCCAGCGCTATCCGGAATTGCTGGCAGCGGCGCAGGCTCGCCGGCTCCCGCCGGAAATGCAGGGCGAGGCGGTGGCGTCGGTCACGAATTATGGGCCTTTGGGCGTTACCTGGGCCACGCCGATTCCTTTGCCGTCGGAAACGCTGATCGTGGGCTTGGGCCGCGGTGAAATCCGGCCCGTTTGGGACGAGGGAGACCAGGCGTTTGTGCCGCGGCGGCAGGCGGAGCTAACGATTACTTTTGATCACCGGGTGCTTGACGGCGGTTCCGCCGGACGTTTGGTGCAAACGCTGATTCACCTGCTGACTGCGCCCGAATCCTTATAATCGGCTGCGCCGGCGAAAGTCGGTCGCCTGAGATCCTGCCGCGGGTGGGTGACCACGGGATCCCACCGCGGCTGGCGGGAGAAAAATGGTCAACCGGCCGGAAGCAAAACACCGGGGTCAAGCACCGGGAAGGTACAAGCTCAGTGTGCCAGGCCGATGACGCGTTCCACCCAGAACAACAAGCCGCCCCAGAAAAAAGGATCCTGCTGCAGGTACACTGCGGTACACACCATAATCATCAACAATCCGGCTTTAATCTCCTTCATGGTCGCCTGTCTTGGATAGGCAAGGTTCATGCCAGCCGTGGTCATACAATGCAAGTAGCTCCGATGTAACCACTTACGTGGTCCTTTGCGCGGGCGTAAGACGCTGGGCCGAGCAGTCGATCCCGCCTGCGGGACGCAGACCGTTCCATAATCGAGAACCGGCCTTGTCCCAATCGCAACCATTTCCCCGGTGGATTTCTCGCGAAGGGGTTCGTCCGACCGGATTTTCCGCCGATATCGTGGTAGGGAGTTAATGGTTGTATGCCGACGTTGGTATTGGTGACCGTCTCTGCCCTCGGTGACGACGAGAACAAGCTGATCCGCTCTGCCGCGCTGCTCTGCGAAGTGCCTGCGAGCGCCTGTTTTGCGGCCGGAGCGTCGTCGCCGGCGCAACTGGCCGTGCAGATAGTGACTGACCACCTCGACCGGCTTTGGGCGCTGCAGGAGACAGTCAGCCGGCTCATCGTGAAACATTTGGTCGTACCAAACCACCCCCCGTGGGCGCAGTTTCGCGGCCCGGACTGGACGCTGCCAAGCGGCGTGCAGATCTGGATGAAGTGAGTGAATTGGCTCTTGCTGTAAGCTGCAAAGTTTGGTTTAGGATAATTTTTAGATCCGCTTGAGAATGCCCGGCGATGCCCTAGTTTCCGGCGATCAGGCGCGTTCGTCTAGAGGCCTAGGACACAGCCCTCTCAAGGCTGGTACACGGGTTCAAATCCCGTACGCGCTGCCATGTACATCGTTCTCTTAGAGAGCTCCATGTAAGATCTAAGATAAATGATAGCACTAAGATAGCGCTGTCGGCCATGTACCGGCTCGGCCCGTACTGTGTTCCGTGCCAGGAAATCGTCCAAGTCGGCGGGCTTGAAACGCCGGTTCAAGCGGTCAATCCGGCAAAAAGTAACTGCCCGGCGTTTGCACAAGGCCCGGAGTGACGGGATTAGAATGCCCAAGCATGCGGCTGCGCCCTTCAGATCGAGCTGCACGGCAGGAGTCGTTTTGATGTCCACGGCATCCTAGAACTGCTAACCGCGTTAAGCGTGCCCCAACGGCTGCGAAACACGTTCGAGCCTTAGCCAGACCCGCACCCCGCGGTGGCGTTTCCCAACGCGTTCCTGGGCGTGCTGATGCCAGAGGAAGAACTGCGGGCGGCGCTCATCTGCCTGCTGACCGCCGCGTTGGCCGCACGGGGCGCCGCCGCCGTCATTGGCGACGTGGAAAGCGGTTGGATCTGGCTGCCCCCATGCTCTTTGTGGCAACCGTGGGCCGCACAGGGCCTGGACGGTGCCGTTAAACAGATCGTCCTTAAGCCCGTTCCCGTCCTGGATCGATCGTTTGCGGTGGGTCCATGACCTGCAGCACACCGATCTGCTGAGGTTGCGGAGCCCTCCATCCCCGGGGAAGAACGAGAGGAAAGCCGGATCTGAATGGCCTGGCCACATTTTCACCGGGAACTTCGCCAATACCCCCCGCGTATTTCATGGTGCGGCGTCCTACTCCGAAAACGCGTTCCTCTCCGGATCGGAATGGGCTTCAAAGATCCGTATCGGGATGCATCGACGGTCCGACGTGGTCGGGATTGCCGAATGAACGGGTTAGGACGCCTAAAGGCTCCCTTAAGGACGTATGAAATCTCTGCGAACCGCCGAGGCGTCCGGACGCTTCCGAACCCCATTCGGTTTCTATTTCGAGAGCAAGGCGCGCAACGCCGTGCCGAAAGCGCTCGTGAAGGGTCGACGATGGCAAAGAGGGCCGGGGGCTCGGATCCTGCCCATTGATCGACCGCTTGCAGAAAGTCCACCCCGTTGGCGGTGGTGCGCCCGTCGTCGGGGTGGGTAAAGGCGCGACCGTCCCGGGGTTCAAACGCGCCGAACACGTCGCCTTTACCGCGGTGACCGTCATCAATTTCTTGCCGGGCGCGGCCCGCGGGCTGCCCCGGACCGGGGGCGGTCCGCAGCGGCTCGAGGCCCGGGTGGCTTTTGGCCGACTCGGGGCCCCTCTCGTCCGGGCAGAGCACCACGCTGCCTTCGGGCGGTGCGGGGTAGAGCCGCTCGAGGGCCGCCTTTTGTTTGGGCGAAGTCGGGGCCCACCCGCTCCGCACCAGACCAAGCCTCTTGTTTTCGCCAGCGCAGGCCCTCCGCCAGCAGGATCTCGCCCACGCGGCTGCGCTTAATGGCGATCCGCTTGTGCTCGTGCAGGCAGGCGGTCAACCGGTCCAGGCTCCAGCAGCCGACAGGTAAGTTAAGTTCCCGTGGCCGGCGCAGCGCGGCGGCGATGGCCGTGGCAGACTGGCCTTGCAGGTAGCGCCACACGATCGCTGCCCGTTCGACCAAGCGCGCTTCGGCCTTGCGGCTGCCCGCCAGTTTCTCGACAGGGGCACGCTCGGCGCCGTCCACTCTACGCAACGCAAACGCCTTCCGAACACGAGGGGTGTTCACCCCACCGTTTGGCACATTCACTTGCCGGATGCACCACTTAGGTCTGGGTGAACGACAACACCCACGTCTACCACCGCCAAGGGTCGCGCTTTTACGGCAAAACCAAGCACGGCCGGTGCATGAACGAGCAGGACGCCATCAAGGCCGGCTACCACGCCTCCCAGGGCAACGATTAACCA
>DASWVC010000163.1:0-2036 GCA_036401335.1 Chthoniobacterales bacterium | reverse complement strand
TCAATGCCCTGCGCCGCCTTCTTTCGGTTGAGCCTTCTGGCACACCCACACCAGGGCGGCACCGGCCACCAAGGCGATCCCGATGACCAGAAATCCCTCGCTGTATGCCATGACGTAGGCTTCGCGACGGACCAGTTGTTTAAGCGAGCCGTAAGCTTGGTTCGTCGCCCTCACCGGGTCAAACCCTTGTGCGGTAAACTGCGCCACCAACGTGTGGATCCGGGCCTGGGCCGCGAGGCTGTAAACGTTGACGGACTCTCCGATCCGGGAATCGTGGAACTGTTCGCGCTGGGTGATCAGGGTATCCAGCAACGCGGTTCCCACGCTGCCGCCCAAGTTCCGGGCAATGTTGAACAGGGCGGACCCGTCGGCCTGCTGCCCGCGGGCCAGCAGCGCCGTGGCAAGTTGCGAGAGCGGAATGATCGTGAACGGCTGCCCGGCTGCCCGGACGATGTTTGAGAAAGTAAACTGGGGACCGGCAAAATCTGCGGACATGTGGATGTTCAGAAAGCAGCTGAAAGCAAAGATCAGCGAGCCGACACAAACCAGGAGCCGCAGGTCCACCCGCTTCATCAGCATCGGGACAAACGGAAAAACCATCAGTTGAGGCAAACCGACCCAGATCATCGTCTGGCCGGTTTGGAACGCGCTGTAGCCCTGGACCTGTTCGAGGTATTGCGGCAGCAGGTAGACAGAACCATAAAGGGCGAGGCCCAAGGTGAAATTTACCAGGCAGGCGAGCCCAAGGGTTCTCTGCGTCATCAAACGCAGGTTCACGAACGGCTCCTTGCGGGTGAACTCCAGAAGCAGGAAAAGCGGAATGAACGTTGCCGCCAGAATGGCGCAGTTGCGAATGAAAGGGCTGGTGAACCAATCCTGGCGCTGACCTTCCTCCAAAAACGCGATGAGCGAACCAAGGCCGACGGCCATGGCGGCAATCCCGACGTAATCGCCATTGCGCAAGAGGTTCAACTGCATCGGTTTGGGGTCAATCGCATAGAGGATTGCCGCGATCATGATCGCTCCAGGCACGAAGTTGACGTAGAAATCCATCTGCCAGCCAAAGTTGTCCGTCAGCCAACCCCCAATGCTGGGTCCAATGGCGGGACCTAAGGTGGCAGTCATGCCGAACAAGGCCAACCCGACCGGTTGCAGGCGTTTTGGGAGGCTCGACAACGCGATGGTCAGGGCCATCGGAATCATAACACCGCCCGTAAAGCCCTGGCCGGCCCGGAAAAGAACCATCGTGGCGAGGCTGTTGGAGATGCCGCACAAAGCCGAAAACACCAGAAACAGGCCGACGTTGACCAGCAGGTACCACCTGATGCTAAACACGCGCGACAACCATGCCGTGAGCGGGATTGTGATGATTTCACCGATGAGGTAGCTCGTCGAAACCCAGGAACCTTCATCCTGAGTGGCGGCAATTCCCCCCGTGATGTCGCGCAACGAGGAGTTGGTGATCTGAATATCGAGCACCGCCATGAACGCACCCAGCATGGTGCCCATGACCCCGATCCAGGTCCGCAGGCTGACGTTTTGCGGTGGTTCATCGGCCATAAGTCGTCTCCGTTCTCGTTCGGTTGTGGACCGTACCCACCCTTAACGCCATTGTCCCCCTAGAGCTTTGATCAGTTGAACCGTCGCTTGCAGGCGTGCGCCCAGAATCTGCGCAGCCAGGCGTTCATCGGTGAGAAGGGTTCGCTCGGCGTCCAGCACGTCGAGAAAGGTAACCGCACCTTTGTCGTATTGCTGCTGGCTGAGTTCGAGCGAACGGCGGGCCGCCGAGATGGCAATGCCTTGCGCCTCCGCTTGACCCGACAGGTTGCGCAGGTCAGCCAGGGCGTTCTCGACATCCTGGAAAGCAATCAGCACCTGGGCCCGGTAACGGGCAACCGACGCCAGGTAAGCAGCTTTCGCCACTTCCAGGTTGGCCCGGTTCCGCCCGCCTTCGAAAATGGGAATCGTGACGCTGGGCCCGATCGACCAGATCAAGCTCTGCACGGCCACGATGTCGCCGATGTTGGCGGTTTGAA
>DASWVC010000162.1:0-23642 GCA_036401335.1 Chthoniobacterales bacterium | reverse complement strand
ACATTTGAAGATGTGTCTGACTGTGAACTCATTGCCTTCAGGTTCGGCTCTCCCGGCACAAAGGGATTTGGGCCAGCGGCACACTTTCGGACCACACCATTTGCCGGCAGGGGTTGGCCGCCGGTAAGGCGGCCTGGGTGGTTCACGACCGCTGGCCGCTCAAAAAGAAAGGCGCTCCATCCGGAGCGCCTTTCCCTTTCCAGGTTAGCCGATCAATGACGATCGAGATTAACGGGAACTGGCCGAGGGGTTCACACTTTTCTCGGCAATCGCAGTAAGCTTTTCGTTTGCCTGACTTTCTTCCTCAAGCGTTTGCTGGAGCAGGTTGGCAATTTGGTTTTCGCCTACCTGTTGGGCCAGGGTACGAGCAGTGCCATACCCCGCCATTTCATAGTGTTCCACGCGCTGAGCGGCACCGATCAAACCGGCATCAATCACTTCCTTGGCACCCTGCGCCGTGAGGAAATGCTGGGCTTCTTTAACCAAGCCCTTCATTGCATCGCAGGTTTCGCCACCTGGATCCTGGCCTAGCTGCTGGAACACTTGTTCCAGCCGGGAGACTTGCCCCTGGGTTTCATTCAGGTGCTGCTTGAACGCGGATTGGAGCTCGGGAGAACTGGCCGCTTGCGCCATTTTGGGCAGCGCTTCCACCAACTGGGTTTCCGCGCTGTAGAGGTCTTTCAATTCCTCAAGTAAAAGATCACGAACAGAATCCAACTTAAGGGAGGTAAATCTCATAGCGAATCAGTTCGCGGCTAGTCTCCAGCTTGGCCGTTAGGCGCGTTTGGACCGGACGGCGCTTCCGAAGCGAAGGAAGCCGGGCAGATTATTCGTTCAAGTCGCGGGCGGCTTGATCGGAAGGCCGCAGGTGGCCATTTCCTCCTGGACTTTTTTGAACGCTCTTGCCTGGCACGGGCTCCTGGATGGAAGGATCATCGTTAGGCGTGGGCAGAACTCGTTTCACCAACCCGCTGGCATAGGCAACCAAGTTCGGAAATACCCCGTGCATGGCCACTGTGAGCGACGCTTGCCAGGGAAAGATAAGCACCGGCTGCCCAAGGGCGCCTGCATCGATGACCCGGCGGGCCAGCCGCTTGGCGCTGACAGACGTGAGCGGGGTTTGCATGCCCGCGGTAAACCAGGCAAATTCTTTGTCGGCTTTGCCCTTAAATTTGGCGTTGAGGTTGGACCCGGTACGGATGACCCAGGGACAGACGGTGGTTACCCGGATGTTTTCGGGTGCCACTTCGGCTTGCAATCCTTCGGAAAAACCGACCAGGGCGAATTTGCTCGCGGTGTAAGAAAGCATGTGCGGCAGGGCCACCTTGCCGCCGATGGAAGCGATGTTGATGATGGAGCCTCCCCCCTGTTTGCGAAAAAGCGGAAGCACATGGGCCACGGTATGAAAAGCCGCCCAGAAATGGAGGTTCATCAATTGATCAAACTCCTGCGTTTTCAACGGCAAGGCCGGTCCTACGACGATCTCGCCGGCGTTGTTGATCAGGACGTCGAGGCGGCCGTGAAAATTGAACGCATCCCGAATCGTCGCCGCAATCTGATCTTCCGACGTGAGGTCGCAAGGCCATGTGCTCACCGTCCGTCCGAATCTGGCCAGGTCCGCTTTGGCCCTGCCGAGCTCGTCGGGGTCGCGGGCGAGGAGCGCGAGATCGGCACCCCGCTCGGCCAGGCATCGTGCCATGGCAAGACCCAGGCCGCGTGAACCTCCGGTGACCACCACGACCTTTCCCTGGTAGAAAGAACCGGCCTGCCGGCGGCGAAAACCAATCCAGGCCAACCCCAACACGCCGGCAATGCCTAGTAATGAATCACGTCGGGATAACCTCATGAAGGAGATTCGGTTGGGCGCGGCGCTTGGATCTGCGGCCCCGGCCGCGGGTTTTTCTAGGCTTCGCGTAGGGCCATCGCTGCGATCTGCGACGAATTTAGAGGCCCCTTTTCAATCATGCTGGCTGCTTGTCTGGTTGCCCCTCGTCGGTTTGAGCTTTTGGAAACGCAGTTGTTGCCCGTAACCTCGGGGGACATTCGTTTTCAGGTCGAAAGCTGTGGGGTTTGCGCTTCGAACCTGGGGCCATGGGCGGGAGCAGAATGGTTTACCTACCCATTTGCGCCGGGTGCCCCGGGGCACGAGGCGATTGGCACCGTCGTGGAGGTTGGCCCGAACGTTGCCAACCTGAAACCCGGCATGCGCGTGGCAACGCTTTCGCAAATGGGATTTGCCGAGTTTGACACGGCCGCTGCCGACAGCACCGTGGTGATGCCGGACGAGCTCAAGGGCCGGTTATTTTTAGGCGAACCGCTGGCGTGTGCGGTGAATGTTGGAAAGCGGGCCGGCATTTCGCCTGGGAATTGGGTGGCGGTGGTCGGTCTCGGGTTTCTGGGGTTAATTCTGGTACAACTCGCGAAGGCGAGTGGCGGCCGTGTGATCGGGCTGAGTTCCCGGCCGGAGAGCCTGGTGCTGGCAGAGGCGTTCGGCGCGGAAGCAACCATCAACAGTCAGGATCGTCACGCCACCGTTCAACGGGTGCAAGACTTGACAGCGGGTGAACTTTGCCCGGTGGTGATTGAAGCGGCCGGGCACCAGGGGCCGCTCGACCTCGCATCGGAACTGACCCGCGTCCGGGGTCGGCTGGTGGTGGCGGGGTATCACCAGGACGGTCCGCGGACGATCAATCTGCAGCTTTGGAACTGGCGAGGTTTGGATGTAATCAATGCCCATGAACGTGACCACCAGGTCTATGTCCACGGCATGCGCGAAGCATTGGAACTTTTCAAGGCCGGGACATTGCAAATCGACCGTTTGATCACGCACCGCTTGCCCCTTCCGGAGATCAACGCGGCCTTTCACGTCGCCGAACAGCGACCTTCCGGCTTTTTCAAAGCAGCCGTGAACGTTCGCCCTTTGCCGTGAGCCAGGTGGGCGTCGGGCCCGTTTCCGTTAAATGGGACCTATGAACTTTGTATTTTTCGTCCATTCCCTTGTCTCAGACTGGAACAACGGGAATGCGCATTTTCACCGTGGAATTATTTCGGAACTGCTTAGCCGGGGGCACGGGGTAAGGGTGTATGAACCTGCGGATTCATGGAGCGTTTCGAACCTGCTGGCGACCGAAGGCAATTCGCACGTGGAAGGTTTCCGACAGGCGTACCCTGGCCTCGGCAGCACGGCGTTTGCGACCTTGGATGTGCCTGCGATGTGCCGCGATGCGGATGCCATTGTTGTTCACGAATGGAATCCACCTGAGTTGCTGCAAGCGGTGGGCGCATTTGGGCAGGACTGGCCCCAAACAGTTTTGTTGTTCCATGACACCCACCACCGGGCTGTGTCGGATCCAATCTATTTCGATCAACTTGCCTTAGACCGCTTTGACGGAGTCCTGGCCTATGGTCGATCACTTGCCCGCGTTTACGAAGGGAAGGCCCGGAACGTCTGGGTCTGGCACGAAGCGGCAGACGTCAAACGGTTCAAACCGTTGGTTTATGAAGGCCCCCGCAAGGATTTGGTCTGGATCGGAAACTGGGGTGATGATGAGCGGGTGGCGGAACTTCAGGAGTTTTTGATCGAGCCGGTCCGGCGGCTGCAATTGAGCGCGGCCGTTTACGGCGTGCGGTACCCGGTGGCGGCTGGAGTAACCCTGCGAAATGCCCACATCGAATACGGAGGGTGGTTGCCGAACTACCAGGTCCCGGACACGTTTGCTCGTTTTAAAGCGACCATGCACATTCCGCGTGGGCCTTATGTGCATCGGCTACCCGGCATCCCCACCATCCGGCCTTTCGAGGCACTTGCCTGCGGCATTCCACTGGTGTCGGCGCCTTGGCAGGATGATGAAGCAATGTTTACCGCGGGCAAAGATTATTTAAGGGCGGAAAACGGCGATGAGATGGCCATGCACTTACAGGCGTTGATGGAATCGCAGGACTTGGCCAGCGCCCTGCGAGAACATGGCCTAAAAACCATTCATGAGCGCCACACCTGCGCGCACCGGGTTAACGAACTGCTGGCCATTGTCGAACAGGCGTATGCGAGCAAATGATTTCACCGCGCTCGATCCTCGTGCTATCGTTGCCTTCAAGGAATTTATGATAATGGTCAGAGTGTCCTGGACTGCGGGACGCGTTTCAACTGAGCCCGGAAACCAAACGTTTTAGCAGGACCTCCGTCAACCAAGGAAACCACCTTGACACGAAAAGAACCACGGGAAATTTGCGCAGCCCTGGATCGCTTTAGGGTTCCGGCCGCGGTGGTGGAGACGCGTCGGGATCGTTTCATTGCGTGGAACAATCATTTCGAGCAGAAGGGTGTGCTTTCCAAGGCTGAACTGACCCTTGGGCGCCCGAGCAAACTGATTGTACTTTCGTCAGGCGAAGCGGCGGAAGCGGGTGACCAGCCTTTTCATTTCACATGGGTCGTTCCTGCAGCACAGGCGACGGTGGCGGGCCGGTGTTATCCTGCCGGTCAGGATCACACCCTTTGGGTTTTAGACACCTTTGCGGTGGATCGAACGGCTGACGATTACCTGTGCGGGTTACTCGTTGGCCAACACGCCACTCACGATCGCCTTAAACAGAGCTTTCATGACACGGTAAGTCAGCAGGTCATGGCTGCCACATTCGCCGTGGAGACCTTGCGAGACAAACTGGAACGGGACGGAGCACCTGGCGGGAGCCAGGTTGCAGCCATCTCCGGGTTGATCCAGACTTTAATCACGGACATCAAAGACGCCCTTGATTTTCAAGCCGTGACTCCCCCGCCCACAATGGCTAATCTTGAACCAAGACAAGGAAACGTTTGATGCACGCAAATCCTGCCGCCGAGCCTGTGCGAGCAAACTCCGGCGTCCAACGAAAGCAGATCCTGGTGGTCGACGATCACCCGATTTTCCGCCATGGCTTAGCGGATTTGATTGCGACGCAGCCCGATCTGGTCGTCTGCGGGCACGCCGATTCAGCGCCGACGGCATTGGATCAGATGCGGCGGCTTAAACCTGACATGGCGATCCTGGACGTCTCCCTGCGAGGGACTAACGGGATAGAGCTGGTCAAGCTGATGAAAGCGGAAGCTCCGCGGCTGCCCATTCTTGTCCTCTCCGTTCACGACGAGTCCTTGTACGCTTTGCGGGCCCTGAAGGCCGGAGCGCTGGGTTACATCATGAAAGCGGAAGCCGGGCAGCACGTTATCTCCGGAATTCGGCACGTGCTTGAAGGTAAGATTTTTGTAAGCCCGAAATTCAGCGAACAACTTATCTTTAAGGCAATTCACTCACTCGAAACCGGTGACGGTTCGCCTGTCGATCAACTCTCGGATCGTGAATTGGAAGTGCTTGAACTGCTCGGGAAAGGCCACAACACACGATCGGTGGCCAAGTTACTGAACCTGAGTGTGAAAACGATTGAGACCCATCGCGCTCACATCAAGGAGAAACTCGGGTTCAAGGACGCTAGCGAGATGGTCCGATTCGCGATTGACTGGGTCTCTCAGCAGGAACCTTCCTGAAGCAGGGTCGTATTGCATGCGAACGGTGGACGGCGCCGGACTACCGGCGCCATTCACCGGCCGGAAGCGCCGCTCAAATTTTTTCTTGAACAGCAGACAACTGGTTCAAGAGTTTTTTCTGCGCCAGTTGCAACCGGGTCTTAACGGTTCCTAAAGCAATTGACTTCTGGGAAGCGATCTCCCGTTGGCTCAAGCCCTCGTAGAAGGTCAGGCGCACTACCTCTTGCTGGGCTTCCGGGAGTTGCCGGATAAGGTTCTTCATCAGATCCGCAAGATCAATGTTGGTAAATACCCGCGGAGCTGACCGGATACGGTTGTTGAACTCCGCTTTGCAGTGGGTCTCGAATTTGTCCGTTGCACGACGGTAAGCCAGCTTGCGGCGCACACGGTCAAGTGCACGGCGCCGTGCCAGTGTCACCAAAAACCCGTGCAGCCCCTTTTCCGGCATGTACCGATCCGCATTTTTCCAGAGTTGCAGAAAAACATCGTGGAGAACGTCGTCTGCGTCCGCTTCTTCGTGGAGCACACTTAAAATGATGGTCCGGAGGGATGCCTCATACCGGTGGTAGATCTCTTCCATGGCATCGGAATTGCCTTCCACCATTTCCTTCATCAGTTCCGTATCGGATTTTGCCGCGTTGCTTGTGTAACCATTGATATTCATAATAAGCGTGTCCGTTTAGATCCGTCCTGTGCGTTCATTGTACCCAACCACAAAATTGGCGAAATCAGGCACTTCGCTGGGAGGGTGATCAGGCATTTGCCTAGGGTTGCGCGGACCACCCTGAGGAAACCGCGTGATGGTCTCAGGGTGGAGGCAGACAACGGCGTTGGAGGAAGCGTCGGAGCCGGGCTAAAGCCGTCGCCAGATGGGCCATCCAGGCCGGCTTCATGCGCCGATACAGCTGTGTGCATGCAGTGGCGACCTTGAACGTGGGGAGCGGCAGCCAGCAGTTCTCGGTTTTTACTTTCGACGACGCTGACCTCGAACGCGGTGTCGCGCGAAATCCGGTATGGGAGGGGCGGATTGACGCGACGGCACCCCATCAACCCCCTGGAGAGCTGATCCTGGCAATCCGCCGGGGCGATCGCCGCGACGAGTTGCGGGTCCCGCGCGACGCTTCACTGGCAGAGAAAGTACAGCAATTGATTGAAGCGGCCTGGCATGCTGAAGCCGGGGCGCTGAAGGGTGCCGACGGACTCGATGTCATGGGCCATCGGGTGGTGCATGGCGGGGAAGCGTTCGCGACGGCGGTGGCCATTGATCCCGAAGTGGAAAAGGAGATTGAACGCCTGGGGGCATTCGCGCCGTTACACAACCCGCCGCAGCTTGAGGCCATCCGTACCGGCCGGTCCTGCTGTCCATGGGCACTGCCGGTGGCGGTATTTGATACGGCTTTTCACCGAACGCTGCTGCCGGAAGCTTACGTGTACCCGGGACCATGGAGCTGGCGGGAACAAGGGATTCGTCGGTTCGGGTTTCACGGGAGCAGTTTTCGTTACGTGTACCGCCGGGCCGCTGACCTGCTTGGGCAAAGTGCGAACCCTGATTTCCGGGTGGTGATTTGTCACCTTGGCGGCGGATGCTCGCTTGCGGCCGTCCGTGGAGGCAAGTCCTTGGATACCACGATGGGATTTACGCCGCTTGACGGCATTCCGATGTGCACGCGGTCAGGGGCCCTGGATCCCGGCATCCTGCTGTTTCTTCTCCGGGGCGGGGCCTCCGTCGATGAACTCGAACAGACCTTGAACAAGCACTCCGGCCTTAAAGGGCTGTCCGGCCTTCCCGGTGATACGCGCATTCTGCTTCCCCAAGCGGCCGAGGGTCATCAGGGAGCATCGATCGCGATCGAGGTATTTATTCACCGCTTGCGACAAGGAATCGGTGCCATGGTTGCCACCCTGGGAGGGGTTGATGCCCTTGTCTTTACCGATGCAATCGGTGAATCAGAGCCGTCAATCCGCGCGCGTGCGTGTGAAGCGTTCGCTTATTGCGGCGTTCGGATCGACCCGGTCCGCAACCAAAAATCTGTTTTGGACAGCATCATCAGCGCGGATGAAAGCGCGGTGGCAGTGCTGGTGGTTAAGACGCGCGAAGACTGGCAGGTTGCAACGGAGGCTTACGCAGTTTACGAAAAAAAAAGCCAGCGGTGAAGCTGGCTTTTTCACAATGAACGTTTTGGACCTGGGACGGCGCCGAACTACGGCGCCGCTGACCCGGAATCCGGGGTAACCAGCAAAGGGGCGGTCTTTTGTCGTTCCGAAAGCAATCGATAAACGTTGGCCACTGCCAGTACCAGGATGGCCGGCCTGATAAGCACGCTAATGAGGTGCACGACCAACCCTAAAAGCGCGCGGATCGGCAGGTTCTGCAGCAGCAAGCCAAGCACCAAAGCCACAGCCAGGGACTGGCCGGGTTGACGACGTACGCGATCCTCGAGCTCTGACCAGTACTGATTAAGGTTGAATTTGCCGTCAGCGACCGGAAAATCGTTTTTAGGCACCGTGGTCTGAATAGTTGACATGGGTATTTAAATTAAAAGATCCCGAGAAATTTTGGTTTTTTTGGGTTTATCATTTCAGACAGTTTGGACACTGCCTTGCTTGATGTCCCGGACAGCGTCGATACCGCTTTGCTCGACACTGCTTTACTGACTACGTCGCCGATCGCTTCGCCCGAACCACGGAGGCTTTCCTGCAAAGGTGCTTTCAAATCACCGATGGCCCGACCGGATTGACCAAGCCAATCCTGAAGTTGATCTAACACGTGTTCGCCAAGCGACTCCCGCGTACGCTCCTCCTCCCGCCGTCCAATCACGTAGCCAAGCAGGAAGCAGACAACGGAAGCCAAGACCAGGGTTGCAATACGGGTGTTCTTGGATTGATCGTCGACGGAGGTAAAAGCATCTTCAACCTCGTTGGGCCGATAGGAGGACGGTTTCTGGATTGCGCCTTCCGACCCGGACGTTGGTTGATTACCGATTGGTGAGGTATCCATAAAGCTTGTCTCTTTCTGGGTTGCGGCCCCCGAATACAGGCATGCACTGCCCGCCGTTCAAGCCAGGCTGCAAAGCGTTCGGTGCCAGTAAATGTTCGCAATGCTGCGGTCGCCGGTCGTAAAAACCACGGAAAATCGAGCACGAACCGGCGTCGGGGCGGGGGCGGGAACGGGCCAGATTTGAGCCATCGCATCACCCTGCCCCTGCCTTTTGGGCGGCTGCGCTGCCCACTTCGGCAGCCACGCTGCTGAGCCGATCGAACACCGGCCCGTCCGTTGGGATGTCAACGTGAAACACTTCGGCAATTACCTGCGTCCATCCGTGGATAAAATAGGTCCAGCCGTCCTCCACCCGGAGACGCCGGCCCCTTTGCTGCATGCGTGCCTGAACAAGAAAATGCAGTTCACCCCGGTAGTTGAGTTCCCAAACGAACGCCGAATCAGGAAACCTGGCTCCATCACTGATCGGGGAACCCGGCCCATCCTTGCCCAAACCTGTTGCGTTCACAACCAGCGAACCCGGCCGCAACCCTTGGAGCAAACGGTCGTTGTCCTCGGCCGTGGTTACCACCTCATAGCGGACGGGCGTCGACGCCGGAAACGCTTGGTGCAGCCGTTTGATTTCCTCCAGCCGTTCCGCGGAACGGTCCGTGACGATCAGGCTTCGGGGACGATGAGGGCTGGAGACCAGGAGGTGGTAACTGATGGCAATGGCTGCACCCCCGGCTCCCATGAGGAAGGCGTCAGCAGGGCGATCGGCCCAGGTGCGGGGCGGCAAAAAGGCGTTCAACGCCAATCCAGCGGATACCGGATCTTTCGCGTGACAAACCAAGGCGTGGTCATCCGGCCGTTTGGAAAGGCAACTCGTTTCGTTAGTGCTGCGGGACAAAGGATCGATGTCGGCAAACAGATCACGACAGGCATTAAACAAATCCACTTTGTGGGTGGTGACCAAGGCCCCGCAGGAGAGGGGGTCGTCGCGAATGAAGGCAACGATCTCGCGGTAAGCTTCGCGCGGTGCGCGCAATGGAAAATCAACTCCCTTGAGCTCCGCCGGACCTAGCCCTAACACCTGAGCCCAATGCGGGAAGATCTTCAGGATTGATGACCGTGCCGTTGTTACGCCGATAAAGTAAATTGTAGGATTTGTAGCCGGGGCAGGCATAAAATGGTTTGCAAGGGGCGGCTTTACGGTGGTCCCGCGTTCAATCGGTTACCCCGGTGGCTACGACCCGCGCGACCTCTTCGGGGGTGCGTGGGGTGTACCGGGGATTCTCGGCCAAGCGCCAACCCGGGGGTTCTTTGTCCGCCACCACCAGGTGCCGCATCCCGCCGGCCCGGGCAATGATTTCGTAATCCTGCCCTGCATCGGAGGGATAACAAAAAACGGTCACCAGCGTGCCGGGCCCGAGATTCACACTGCGGTGAATCCAGAAAGGCGGCACGTAAGCAATGGTTTGCGGCGTCATCTCAAGCGTTTCCGTGCGGCCGTCGGGACTTTCCATCAGCATGAGGCCCTGGCCCTCCTGGCAATAATAGATTTCCGGGCGGTCCGCCCTTGCGTGAACGTGCCCCCGGGTCATGAAGAACTCGTCCCCTACCCGGCCTGGGTAGAGGATGCTGGTGCCGAAAATCAGGTCGCCCGGCCTGTCACTGGGCCTGAAATCGTAAACTTCGTACGTCACCAAGTTGCTGTTCTCGCGGGCCAACCGCGTAAAGGCATCCCCATCAAAGTAGATGTCCGCCAAATCCTGAAGTCGCTTTTCGTAGCGTCGGCTGAAGCCGGACATCAGCCCGGTCTGAGGATTGACCCCTAAGGAAGTGGGAAGCATGAGGTGCATAGGCGGCGGGCAACGGTCACAGCGGCAACGTTGACGACGTTTTCTAACATATTCAGGATTGAGACAACGAAAAAGGGGCGTTAGGCGGTTAACGGCTTCTTGTCTTTATCCGGGGTAACGGCATGGTCAAAGATCACGCGACGTTTTGTCCATGGCTTTTCCCCTTAGCTCGGCGCCGTGATCGTCCTTCCAAACGCGCTGGGGCTCATCCACAACTACGACACCCGAATGAATCCACCCGACCTGCTGCTCGCGATTGATGTTGGCACTGGAAGCGTCCGCGCGGCCCTGGTTAACGCGACGGGCCGGACGGAGGCGTTTGCCGCCCGCGAGCACGAGCAGATCGTGCCCCGGTTTGGCTGGTCGGAACAGCGACCAGCCGATTGGTGGCACGGCGCCGTGGAGTCGATCCGGCGTGTGCTCGCTGAAGTTCAGGACGCACCCGGGCGCCTGGCCGGGGTAGCGGCCTGCGGGCAAATGCACGGCACGGTGCTCATCGATGCAGACGGCAACCTGACCTTGAACGAGGTTTCGTTGTGGAACGACAAACGCACCCGGAGCCTGGTCGATCGGTTCACGCAAGCCTACGGAGCCGAGGCTTTTCTGAGTCTTACCGCAAACCCGCCAACCGTGGCGTGGCCAGCTTTCAAGCTGCAATGGATCCGGGAACACCAGGCGGAAGCTTACGCCCGTGCCTCGACGGTGTTTATGCCGAAAGACTACATCAATTTCCGATTGACCGGCGAACGGGCGATTGATCTGTCGGAAGCGTCCTGCACTTACCTTCTGGATGTCGGGGCATCGTGTTGGAGCCCGGAACTGGCTGGCGTGTTCGGCCTTGAAATGGGCAAACTGCCCCCGTTGCGGAGGCCGGCTGATGTGCTCGGCCAGGTGTCGAAACCGGCCGCTGCGGAAACCGGGCTCCGGGAAGGCACGCCGGTGATGGTCGGGGCAGGCGATTACCCACTTACGCTGCTTGGCTCTGGGGTGATCGAGCCTGGCATGGGTTCGGACGTGACCGGGACATCGACCCTGATCACGGTGATGGCGAATGAGCCGGTGCTTGATCCGGTGATTACCAATGTCCAGGGCGTTACGGGCAGTTGGGCCGCATTTACCATCCTGGACGCTGGCGGAGACGCAATGCGATGGGCCCGCCGCGCTTTTCACGAGAACCAGTACCCCTACACGCAGATCGTGGAACTGGCGGCATCGGCACCGGCCGGAGCGGAGGCTTTGTTGTTCCTGCCCTACCTTAACGGCGAGCGGCTCGGCAACAATGTGAATGCCCGGGGACAGTTCGTGGGATTGACTGGCCGGCACGGCCTCGCGCACCTTCACCGTGCGGTCATGGAGGGCGTTGCCTTTGCGTCAGCGCGCAACGTGCAAATCATGAAGCGCCGTGGCGCCACCCTCGACCGCCTGGTGGCCGCGGGCGGCGGCGCGAAGACGCGGCTCTGGCTGGAAATCAAGGCGAGCATCTATCAATGTCCGATCCTGACTACCGTTGATGCCGAGTGCGGCGTGCTGGGGTGCGCCATTCTCGCGGCGGTCGGGGCGGGCCTGCAGCCCGACGTTCCAAGCGCAGTCAGCCATTTCGTTAAGTATGCTGAGGAGATCCCGCCCAACGAGGTTTGGATGGAACGTTACGCGCCCATGCAGGGTTTGTTTGACGATTTATGCATCGCAGGTGCTCCGTTCTGGCAACGTTTCGACCGGCTTAGCCCAGAAACCCAGGCCAACTAACCCGCACGTCCGGAGCCGGGCGGCGTGTTCCTTCGCCGCCATCGTAACGCGACGGGGCCGCCGGGAGGAAGACGGCCGGACACGTCACCCGGCGTGGTCGGCGAGGGACCGCCGACCCCGTTACGCCGAAACGCCGTTACCGCGACACCCTTTTAAAGCCCCGCCGCAGCCAGCCCGAACACGGCCAGAGCGGCGATAATGCAGTAATACCCGAAAAAGCTCCATTTTCCCTGTTCCAGCCAGCGCGAGAGCAACCAAAGTGCGCCCACCCCAGCCACAAAGCTGCACACCATGCCGAACAGGCCCGGCAGAAGCAGCGCCCCCCAATGCAAGGGTTCGGCGGAACCGGAATTGGCCTTGAGCAAGCGCAACCATTCCCGAGCTATTACCGGCGGGGTCAGCACGACGGCAAGCGCAAAGCTGAATTCCTCGGCATTTCGTCGCGTTACTCCTAAGAGCAAACCGGTCGAGATGGTGGCGCCGGAACGGGAAAAGCCACGGAAGGGCAGGCACAATCCCTGAACGGCGCCGATGACGGCAGCAGACCTGGATTCTACGTCGCGGATCCGCTGGTTGCGCCGACGGTCTTTGCCGCTGGCCCACAAGATCAGCAATCCGGCCGACAACAAACCGAGGCCGATCAGGGGTAGCCGGCCAAATAAGGTCTCAATTTCTGCTTTCTCCCCTCCTTTCAGAAATACTTTTTCAATGATGAACTGCAGCGCCAGGCCGAGCACAAGCGTCACAAGCGTGGCGAGCACAACGTTCAGCGCCACTTGCCTCAGATTCCGGGCATTGGAAAAGTAATGGTCGCGCCAGGCCTTCCAAAAATAAACCAGTACCGCCACCATCGTGCCGGTGTGCAGCATCACGAGAAGAAAAGTCATGGCGGGTGCAGAAGGGTCAAGGCCCATCAACTTTTCGGCGATGATCACGTGGGCCGAACTGGACACTGGGAGCAATTCAGCCGCTCCCTGCACCAACCCGAGCAGGAGAATTTGTAGGATGTTGTTCACGTCAGACGAGATTAAACGAGGGTCCCTCCTTACGCGGTTACCTGCTCCTTGGCAATCGGCGCGACGGGATTTCGCGTCCTTCCACGGGATTGGCCAACGGCAGATGGGGTTCATGCGGCCGCACCGGAGCGGCGGATGCAAACGCCCCGACGATGCGGCCCGGCGGACGAAGGCGGCATTTCTGTGGCGAAATCCCGCAAGCCGGTGAGAGTACACCGTTTGATGCCCATGCGAGTTGTTCCTGCCAACCGTTGTCGACCCATGGAAACCTGCCATCGCCTTCGTGCAATCGTGGCCTCCGGGTTGCTTGGCGGGCTCATGGCCTCGGCGGGCGCGACCGGTGACGCCAACCGGGACGTGCCAGATCCGCCCGGGTACCATGGCACGCAGTTGACGGGGCCTTTGCCGGCTCCGTTCGCCAATGAACCGGCCAACCACCCGGCGCGGATCGTGGGTTGGTCCGGAAGCGAACAGCCGAAAGCTCCAAAAGGTTTTTCGGTGAACCTGTTTGCGGAAGGTTTTGAGTACCCACGTTGGCTCTACGTGCTCCCGAATGGCGATGTGCTGGTCTCCGAGGCCCGTAACGGCGACGGCCCGCCCAGCCCGGAGGAAGCAGCAACGGGGTCAAGCTTTGCCGGTGAAAGCCCGGACCGCATCACGCTGCTGCGGCCTGGTGAGTCGGGCCGGGTGGCGAAACAGCGCGTGGTCCTGCTAACGCGGGACGAAGGGCTCCATAAACCCTTTGGCATGGCCTACTTCGAAGGGTTTCTGTACGTGGCAAACTGCGATGCGGTTGTCCGCTACCCTTTCCACCCCGGTGACACCCAGGTTTCAGGGGCACCGAAAACCCTGCTGGGCCTGGCGCCACGAGGCTACCATGGGCATTGGGCACGAAACGTGGTAATTCATTCCGCCAGCCGAAAAATGTACATCGGCGTGGGTTCAGATTCAAACGACGCCGAACACGGCATGGGACTTGAAGGGCACCGGGCCGTTATTTTAGAGGCCAACCTGGACGGCAGTGAAGAACGCATTTACGCAGGCGGCCTGCGCAACCCGCAAGGCATGGATTGGCAACCGGTCACCGGGGTGCTTTTCACGTCGGTGAATGAGCGCGACGGTTTCGGGGACGACCTCGTGCCCGATTACCTTACGAGCGTACAGCCGGGCGGCTTTTACGGCTGGCCTTACAGCTATTTCGGACAGCATGAAGACCCCAACCACCGTGGTGAACGCGCGGACCTCGTGCAACGGGCGATTGTGCCCGACGTCGCCCTGGGTGCACACACGGCGTCATTGGGCCTGGTGTTCTGTCGCAGCGATCGCTGGCCGCGAAAATACTGGGATGGAGCCTTTATTGGCCAGCATGGCAGCTGGAATCGGTCTCAGTTTTCAGGGTACCAGGTGGCCTTTGTGCCGTTCGCGCCTGACGGGAAGCCTTCCGGACCACCCGAGGCGTTCCTGACCGGCTTTGTGATCGATGCTAACGCATCCCATGGGCGGCCCTGCGGAGTGGCCATGACCCGGGACGGCGCGCTGCTTGTGGCCGATGACGCCGGGCGACGAATCTGGCGGGTTGCTCCGTCCGATGGTCCCGCGCAAGCTGCCCGAGTCGATGCCCATTGAAGCGAGGCCAAATGGCAGGGTAGCAGGCAGAGTACAACCGGGCGGCTTGTCCTGCAGGTCAGAGCCGGCCAAGCCGGTCCTGCTGGTCCTGCGACAAGGATAGGTCGGACGCGCGCACGTTTTCTTCCAGATGTGCTTCCGTGCGAGTCCCGGGAATAGGGATGATGTTTGGGGCTCGATGAAGCAGCCATGCCAGCGCTACCTGAGTTGGGGTCGCCCCGAGTTCCTGCGCGACCTCGCCAAGGGCACCCTTTCCGGTCGCCAGTGGAGCACCGGGTTGCATCGGGTCCGCTCCCAAGGGACCGTACGGCAGAAACGCGATGCCGCGTTCTGCGCAGAAATCCACCACGGGATCGCTGTTTCGCTCAGCAACGCTGTACCGATTCTGGACCGAGGCAATCGGGGCCAACGTCAAGGCTTCCTGAACTTGGGCCAAGGTCACATTTGAAAGGCCGATCCGCCGGATTTTGCCATCCTGCAAAAGTTGGGCCAAACCACGAACTGACTCAGCCAAAGGAACATCGGGATCAACCCAGTGCAACTGGTAAAGGTCAATGCAGTCTGTGCGAAGGTTCTTGAGGCTCTCCTCGCAATCGCGTCGCAGGCCTGCCGGGCTGCCATCCAGATGGCGTTCCGTTGCCGATTTTTTTACCACGCCCCCCTTAGTCCCAATAAAGAGGCCACGTGGGTAGGGAAAGAGCGCTTCACCGATTAGACGCTCGTTCCAACCCGGTCCGTAGGCGCGGGCAGTATCGATGAAATTAATACCGAGTTCAACCGCCCGCCGAAGCAGGCGCTTGCCCTGCTCCCAATCAACGTACGGCCCAAAGTTAGCGGGTTGACCGGTAAGGCGCATCGCGCCGTACGAAAGGCGACGCACGGTTGCACCGTCGGGAAACCGGAACTCCTGGGTAAAAGTCATACAGGATCTTGCTACCCTGGGGCCCACATTCAACCCCTGATGGAGGCCGGGGGCTCCGCATTCTTAGCCTACAACCGATGAAAGCGTTCAGGCCGCGGAAGACCAAACCCTGCGAAGGCCCGCACATGCTGCCGTCAGAACGCCAGCGCACGCGATCAATGCCATTGCACTCGGCTCAGGGACCGGCGCGACGTTCTTTACCGACACAATGGAGACCGCATTCCCGGCCTGGTTGGCTAACGTCATCTGCGTCATCATGCCATGGTCCAAAAGGCTGAGTCCGAGATTGGACGTCGAGACATTGAGGTTGGCACCTCCCCCGTTGTTTGCCAGAAGGTTACCGTTCGTCGTGAGGTCGGTCAGATCCTCTGCGGCCCGCACCGGACGCATTTGGACCTGGAGCAAACTCTCTGCGGTAGAGGAGGAACCCAACGACGCATTGGAGTAGCCCGCGGCATCACCGAAAACCGTGGCAAGCAATGCCTCGGTGTCTGCAGACAGGAGCGGACGATTAGAAAGGCGATCCCGCACCCAGACGTCCTCTTCGTCGCTCGGACTGACCACCAGCGAGTAAAAATTGGTTGGCACTAAGGCGAACTTATCGAGGTCAGCGTGCGGAAGGAGGGAGCTGTCAGTCTGATCGCGGGGGGCGGTCACAACCTTGCCAGATTCGTCCACAGCCAGGGCGCTCAACTTGCCGATGGCAGGTTTCCCGACGGCTGCCGACCAAGAAGCCACCGATGTAGCCGGCCGATTATCGTTAACGGACAGCGACGACGGCGCCCGTTGCGGCTTAAGAAGCGAGAGAAGGCCAATTTCGGTTCCGGTCGACTCACGGTCACTCAGGCCGGCATCAAGCGCCACGAGGTGATTGGCAGTGCCCGGTGTGGCTAAATCGAGCGTGGAAACCTTGCTTTGTTCGAACGACGCAGGCGCGGACGACAACTTTGAACTGATCTCCTGGCCGGCCCCTTGCACAGTGGTGCCAAGCATCGCTGGAGACGCGGTGTCATGGATCGCACCTCCGGACGTCTGGTTAGGGCGGGCTCCGGCGCTTACGAGAAGCGTACACAACCCCAACGCGGTGACCCAAGGAGCTCTGCGTTCGGTGCCAATCGAATTGAATCCATTCATATAAAGGGGGGGAGCAATAAAGCCCACGCGCACGTAATTGTTCCCTGAAAGCAAAGGTGCCCTCAGCCCGGTATGCAAAACAACCCCGGTGTGGCAACTAATTTGGTGAAACTGTTGAAAGATACAAATATTATTTTCTATATAGTTAATTAGCTCAAGAATCCTTTGGCGTTTCCGATGCGGCGGCGACCGGAACTGGCATCCCATTCGCCGTCATTGCCGAGTGTGCTTGCAAAAGGCAGCAGCCTCGCCTTCTTTCTCGCTGTCACCCTTTCCAGGCTTCTTGGTGCTGAAATCTTTATGGCGGACGTCGTGAAAGCGCAATTCCCCGACGAACAGGATGCAGACGGCACTTTCAAACGTCAGGAAGATGCCTTTCGCGACTGGGTTACCGCCGACGGCAGTTCCGGTTATCAGGCGGAAGCCGGCCGATACCACCTGTACGTGTCTCTGGCTTGCCCCTGGGCCCATCGTACCGTGATTGTTCGCCGTTTGAAGGGGCTTGAAGCGGTGATTGGCCTCACCGTCGTCGATCCGGTGCGGGATGAGCGCGGCTGGGCGTTTCGTCAAGGTCCGGGCTACAGCCATGACCCGGTAAACGGGTTCAATTTCTTGAGCGAAGCCTATGAGGCGACACAGCCGGGTTATCGGGCCCGGGTGACTGTCCCGGTGCTTTGGGACAAGCGCACCAAGCGCATCGTCACCAACTCTGACGATGACCTGATGCGGATGTTGAACACTGCATTCAACGCCTTCACCGAACGCAAGTTGGACCTTTACCCGGAGCCTTACCGTCGGGAGATTGAGGTTTTGAACCAGCTTCTTTACGAAACCGTTAACAACGGGGTTTATCGGGCCGGGTTTGCCACCAGCCAAGCCGCGTACGAAGCTGCAGCCTGGAAACTGTTTGAAACCCTGGACCAAATGGAAGGACGCCTGGCTGAACGTCGTTTTCTGTTTGGCCACACGCCACTGGAAACGGACTGGCGCTTTTTTGTCACGCTGGTCCGGTTCGATGCCGTTTACCACGGGCATTTTAAGTGCAACCTTCGGCGCATCAAAGATTACCCGAATCTGGCCGGCTACCTTTGCGATTTGTACCAGCAACCCGGGATCGCCGAGACGGTCAACTTCGACCACATCAAGCGGCACTACTACTACACGCACGACGACTTGAATCCGAGCCGGATCGTGCCGATTGGCCCTGAGCAGAGCCTTTTGTTGACAGTCCCGGGGCGAGAACACCTCGGTTAAGCGTTGCAGTAGAACACGGTTGAAAGCACCTGCAGGCGCTTCTTTGGACGAGGCGAGCCAGCCGCAATTCAAGGGTCCATAGGTCCGCGCACCGCCATTCAAACGAGCAGTCTTACCATGAAATACCGCAGGCTCGGCAAAACGAATTACGACGTCTCTGAAGTGAGTCTAGGGGCTTGGCAGATTGGCGGCAGCTGGGGCACGGTGCGCGACGAGGATGCCGTGCAAGTGTTGCACACTGCTCTGGACAGCGGGGTAAATTTTATCGACACGGCCGATGTGTACGGCGATGGGCGCAGCGAGAAATTGATCGCACAAGTTCTGGCGGACCGGACCGAACCAATCCTGGTAGCCACCAAGGCGGGCCGGCGCTTGCAGCCGCACGTAGCGGACGGGTACAACCTGGACAACCTGACGGCTTTTGTTGACCGCAGCCTCAAAAATCTACGCCGGGAGGCACTCGACCTCGTGCAGCTGCACTGTCCTCCAACCGAAGTTTATTACCGGCCGGAAACGTTTACCGCCCTCGAAGATTTGAAACGGGCGGGTAAAATTCGGCACTACGGCGTGAGTGTGGAAAAGGTGGAGGAGGCGATCAAAGCGCTCAATTACCCGGGCCTGGCCACGGTGCAGATCATCTTCAACCTGTTTCGGCAACGGCCCAAGGACCTGTTTTTTGGGCTGGCCATTGCAGCGGACGTTGGCGTGATTGTCCGCTTGCCCCTTTCGAGCGGGCTTTTGGCAGGCAAAATCACGCGTGAAACCAAGTTTGCGGAAGACGACCATCGGCAGTACAACCGATCGGGGGAGCAGTTCGACCGGGGAGAGACTTTCTCCGGCGTTGACTTCGAACCGGCGCTGGCTGCCGTGGAACAGCTCAAACAGATTGTGCCTCCCGGAATCAGCCTTGCAGGTTTTGCCATGCGCTGGATCTTGGACCACCCGGCTGTGTCTTGTATTATTCCGGGGGCTCGCAACGCCGCTCAGATCCAATCAAACGTCGGGGCATCGGACCTGCCGTCCCTTTCGCCGGAACAAAAAACAGCGGCAGAAGAGGTTTACACCCGCCAGATCCGGGACGCCGTGCACCAGCGGTGGTAGGAAGAGGGTAACGGGGTGTCGGGGTAACGGGGTATGGGGGCTGGATGAAGGCACTGCCTCAAGGTGATCGATGGCGTTGCCGGTTTCCATCACGGCAAGTTAAACCGGTTTCAAAACCCTTTTCTAAAAAGCGCAGGGACCGTCGTAAGAGCGGTCATGTAGCCGACTGCGACGTTCAACGAGCGAGCGGTTTTTCATCCCTTCTTCCACTCGGTCGCTCCGATACTCCGACACCTTCTTTACCAATCCGAACCCGAGCCGCCACCGCTGGTGCCGCCTCCGCCGCCCGAGAATCCCCCGCCGTCCCCGCCGGACGAACCTCCTCCCCCTCCACCACCCCAGCCTCCGCCTCCCCCTCCGGGGAATATCCAGATCCCGCCCCCGCCGCGGTAGCCCGCGCCGCGACGCCGTCGATTCAGCTGGAACAAAATGAACAGGACAATCAGAAAAAAGATGATGCCGCCAAAGCCGGCTGAACCTTGATCCCCCTGCGCCTTGGCCAAGTCTTGTGCGCGGGTGCGTCCGGAGCCACGGAACTCACCTTTGGTCGCAGCAATCATTGCATCGACACCCGCCTCAAGGCCCGCGTCGTATTGCCCGGCTTTAAAGGCGGGCGCCATCACATCGGCGGTGATGCGTTTGCAGATAGCGTCGGGCAAAGGCCCTTCCAAGCCGCGCCCCGTTTGAATCCAGATTTTATGGTCGCGGACGAAGACGAACAGGATGGCGCCATTGTCGCGGCCGGCCTGCCCTGGCTTCCAGGCTCGAAACACATCGGTGGTAAACGAGAACTCGTCGGTGTCAGCCGGGATCGCCGGGAAGATCGCCACCACGATCTGATTTGAGGTCTGCCGTTCAAAATCGGCCAGCCGCGCGTTCAGGCGGGCGGCAGTCTCGGGCTTCACCAGGCTGGCATAGTCATTGAAGTAACGGTCCGGGGCCGCCGGAAGGTCAGCCCCCGTTAACCGGGTGGCCCATCCGCTCAGAAACGCCAAGCAGACCAGGGCCGTGATGAAAGGGACGCGCCCTGGCTCACGGCGTTTTGCCCCGGGCAGCGCGACGGAAAACACCAGGACGAGTGAAGCGAAGGTGGGCACGGTGCGGTGTTAATAGAACCGGCAGTTTACGTTCATCCAGTCCTATCGACCCGCCGGTGACGGACTGAAAGAAGGAAAACTGACCGAAGGGGCATTTTCGGCTCCTGCCGCGCTTTGGAAGAAGGGTTTCGGCTGAAACCCGAGGATTCCGGCGTAGAGCACGGTCGGAAAGGTCTTGACGCGGACATTGTAGTTTTGAATTGCCCGGTTGAAATCGCCCCGAGCAACCGCGATGCGGTTTTCCGTCCCTTCGATCTGGGCCTGCAGGTCTCGAAAATTGCCATTGGCCTTGAGGTCAGGGTAACGCTCACTGACGGCCAACAACCGGGAGAGCGTGCCGGAAAGGGCTTCTTGGGCCTGTTGAAAACGTTGCAGCGCCTGAGGGTCTGAAGGTGCCTTGGACGGATCGATCGTGACTTTGGTGGCGTTGGCGCGGGCATTAACCACGTCAGTGAGCGTGGACTTCTCGAAATTTGCAGCGCCTTCCACGGTCCGGACGAGGTTTGGGATGAGGTCAGCCCGCCGCTGGTATTGCGTCTGAACCTGGGCCCAAGCGGTGTCGGCGGAAGCTGAAATCTGGACCAGGCCATTGTATCCTCCGACCAAAGCCCCGCCAAAGGCAAGCGCTGCAAGAACCAAAATGCCCAGGCAACCCAGGCCGAAAAGTACGGTACGATTCATGAAAAGGAGACGGTGATGCTTGATGAACTACGGTTTACCGCCCTGCTTCTTAACCTGCCCGGGTTCTATTTCAAGCCAAACGATAGGGAAGCCCAGCGGTGCGATGCCCTGGCTCGAAAGGGCACTACGAAATTACGCTGCGGAATTGACGCTGCAAAGAAGGCCAGCTACTATACCGCCCTCACCCAAGCTAGAGGAAGAGAATTTCTATGCCAGAAGTAATTGTTCGTAAGGGAGAACCGATTGATCGAGCGCTCAAGCGCTTGAAAAACAAGCTCGACCAAGAAGGAATCATGGATGAAGTGCGTCGCCTTCGAGCCTTTGAGACTCCGAACCAAAAGGTTCGGCGGAAAGCCAAGGCTGCCGCTAAGCGCGGCAAGGTAAAATTTCGTTTCAATCCATAATTTATCTTCTAGCGGTGAGTTGAAAACTCCACCTCGGGTGGAGTTTTTTTTTGCCCGGAGCGGGCCGTTTTACCTGACCAAGGGGGGTCGCAACGGACCCCGTCACGCTTGCCCGAACCGGTCCAGGATGGCGGTCACCAAGCCGTCGATGTCGTATTGGGCGGCTTGCACGTCAACGCGCAGCCCATGTTTTCGCATGGTTTCAGAGGTAATCGGGCCGATGCTGGCAGTTTGCAGTCCGGCCGGCCAAGGCAGCTTGAAATTCATGAAATTCTCGACGGTGGAAGAGCTGGTAAAGGTAATGATGTCGGCACCCTCGGTCCGAAAGCGCTTGAGCGCCCCGGCTTCATCGTCCGTCTCGGGAAGCGTCTGGTAGGCGATCGCCTCATCGACGATCGCTCCCAAGGCCGTAAGCCGCTTGGGCAGCACATCGCGACTCTTTTCGGCACGCACCACCAGGAACTTGAGGTTTTCAACGCTCCCTTCTTCTTTAAGGGCTTTGGCCACCGCTTCAGCGACGAACTCCGACGGCTGCAGGTCGACACTGAGGTGAAAGTCACGCACACGGTTGGCCGTAGCCGGTCCGATGGCGGCGATGCGCACGTTGCCGATGTCGCGGGCATCCTTGTAGAGCTTGAAAAACATCTCGAAGAACGCTTCCACTCCGTTGACGCTGGAAAACACGACCCAGTCGTATTGGTACGCATCCCGGACCAGTTCACCGAACTCCATGAGGTTGGGTGGCGGCCCGATTCGAATGGCCGGAATCTCAAAAACCTCAGCCCCCAGCGCGCGCAGCTTGCCGCTGAGCGTTCCGGCCTGCCGGCGGGTGCGGGTGATCACAATCCGGCGACCGAACAAGGGCCGGCTTTCAAACCACTTCAATTTCTGCCGGAGGCGAACCACCTCCCCAATCACCGCCACTGCCGGGGCGCTGAATCCCTCCGCGGCAGCGGTCACCTCCTGCAGGGTGCTGACTACCGTTGTTTGCTGCCCCGTAGTGCCCCAGCGGATGAGGGCGATCGGAGTCGCTGGGGCCGCCCCGGCTTCCATGAGGGCCTGAACGACGTCAGACAACCGGTCGACCCCCATCAGCATCACGAGAGTGCCGCCTGCCTGGACCATGGCAGGGTAGTTGAGCGTAGATCCCGTCTTCTGGGGATCTTCGTGCCCGGTAAACACGGTAAAAGAAGACGTAAAATCACGGTGCGTCACAGGGATGCCGGCGTAGGCCGGCGCTGCCACCGCGGAGCTGACCCCAGGCACAATTTCGAACGGGAGGCCTGCTTCGGCCAGCGCCTCCGCCTCTTCGCCGCCCCGGCCGAAAACAAACGGGTCGCCACCCTTCAGCCGCACCACCAACCGGCCTGCGCGCGTGCGATCCACAAGCAGGCGATTGATTTCTTCCTGTGTGAACGTGTGTTTGCCGGACTGTTTGCCTGCATAAACGACTTCCGTGCCTGCTTTGACCCAGCTTAAAATCTCAGGATTGCAGAGGTAATCGTACACGACAACGTCCGCTTCACTGACGACTTCTTTGGTGCGCAGGGTAACAAGTCCGAGGTCGCCAGGACCTGCCCCAGCCAGAATGCATTTACCGACGTTTCCCATATACTTCCTCCAGGAGGGCAGCCGCTGCTCCCTGCGGATCCTCCGCCGGCATGCGCACGACTCCGGTTCTAGGTTCGGTTTCCAGGTCAAAAATGATTGCCTCAAGATGAAGCGTATCGCCTTCGACGCGGCTGCGCATGCCAACCGGCACACCGCACCCGCCGTCGATGAGCCGCAAGAAATCACGTTCCGCCCGGGCGCACAGCCAGGTCGCCGGGTGATTGACCTGTGCGAGCCAAGCCCGGGCGCGGTCATTGGGGGAGGCGATCTCAAGGCCAATAATGCCTTGGCCTGCCGCGGGCAACATTTCCGGCAGGGGTTGAACGAAAAGGGGCGCCGGGGCGCGGCGAAGAAGGCCCTGGCCGCTGTTCAACCCAAGCCGGTGCAGGCCAGCCTGGGCCAGGATAATCCCGAAGAGGGTGGAATCATGGGCCAGCTTTTCCAAACGTGTCGGAACGTTGCCCCGGATTTCAGTCACCACCAGATCGGGCCGCCGGTAAAGCAGTTGTTTGGCGCGCCGGGCGCTGCTCGTCGCAAGGGTTGCTCCGAACGGCACTTCCGCCAAGGTCGCGGGCACCTTTGTCACCAGGACATCAACGGGGTCTTCCCGGGGCAGGACCGCGCACAGCTCAAGTCCTGCCGGAAGGCTGGTGGGCAGGTCCTTGAGGGAGTGGACCGCCACGTCAATGGCATCAC
>DASWVC010000161.1:0-7456 GCA_036401335.1 Chthoniobacterales bacterium | reverse complement strand
GAGGCCGTCGAAAAAGCCCCGCCGCGTGTAGTCGGCCAGGAGCAGTTCGCAAATTGCTTTCTGTGTCCCGTAGGACGTCAGTGGCGTCAAAAAGAATTCCTCACCGATCACGTCCGGGAAAGGGGCCCCGAAAACGGCGATTGAACTCGCAAAGATCAGCCGGGGCGCGTAGCCCCGATGGCGCACGGCCTCAAAAAGGGAATGCGTTCCATTGAGATTGATGCGGTAGCCTTTGTCGAAATCGGCTTCGGCCTCACCGGAAACAATCGCGGCAAGATGCAGGATGCAATCGGGCCGGCTCTCCACCAGACCGTCAGCCGCTGACGGAACCGACAGGTCGCAAACCACGGCCTGAACGGGAAACGGGGGCGAGTCAAGCGGAGGTGGTTCAACCACGTCGCTCATGGTGAGGTGAGTCACCCTTTTACCTGCAAGGGAACCGGTGCCAGCCAGTTTTCCACAAAACTTTCGGCCAAGCATTCCAGCCGCGCCCGTAACAAGCACTCTCATGACCTTGGTGTTTTCATTTCTAAGGTAATGCTGACTGCTCCATCGTGCTTTCGTTCACCGAAAGCACCAGCCCTCGCCGTGGTTCGTCCAGGCCTACCCGTTCGGCACCAGAAGCGCCGGATCCAATTTGCCGTCGATGGCATCAAGGCAATTCTGGGCCGCCACCACGTCCATCCGGTCGGCACACTCCCGCGTGAGGGCCGCCGTGTGTGGCGAGAGGAGCACGTTGTCAAGCTTGGTGAAGGGATGCCCGGCCGGAAGCGGCTCCTGGGTAAACACGTCCAAGCCGGCGCCACGAATCCGTCCGTTGGCCAGGGCGTCCGCAAGCGCGCTTTCGTTCACCACGCCTCCACGAGCGGTGGACACGACGAACGCGGTCGGCTTCATGATGGCCAGCTCTTCCGATCCGACCAGATCGCGCGTCTCCGGCGTCAGCGGTGCGTGCACGCTGAGGAAATCGCAGGCGGTAAGTCCAGCGTGCAACGTGGAAACAAAATCGACGGGAGCGCGTGCGCCCGCCGCGGGTTTAACCAGCGGATCATAGACCAGGACTTTCATCCCGAACGCCACGGCACGTTCGGCGACCGCTCGTCCAACCCGACCGAAGCCGACCAGGAAAAGCGTTTTGTCGAGGACGTCGACGGCGGCCATGCTGTCCCGAAACTGCCAGTTACCGGCGCGCACGGCGTGATCGTAGGCGATCACTTGTTTGGCCAGGGCCAAGATGAAGAACAACGTGTGCTCCGCCACGCTGGCGGCATTTGCAGTGCCCACCACCGCGAGCGGAATCTGCCGTCGCCGCAGGGCTTCAAGGTCCACGTTGTCATAACCGACCCCGCGGCGGGAAACCACCTTCAGGCGGCGTGCCGACTCAATGATTTTCGGAGTGATTCGGGTCAGGCCGACCAGGATCGCGTCCGCGTCGGTTACGCGCTCGGCCAGCTCGTCTTCCCCGCTGGCGTCCATGGCAAGAGACACCTGGACGTCCGGGCGTTGCGCCAACCGGTCAAGCCCGGCCGGCTGCAACGGGTCGGTAATGATGACTTTGCTCATGTGGATCAACGGGTTCGAGGAGGAATCATCCGTATGGCCCCGGTCCCGCCGAAGCCGCTTTCGCAACCAGGTCGGGCCCTGGCCTGCCAAAGAGTTGCAAAACCTCGGCCGCTTTGCTTGTGAGCAGGCGCAGATCGGTCCCGACCGTCACGAAACGAAACCCTTTTTCTACCATTTTCCGGGCATAAGCCGGGGCATCGGTATGAATGCCGGCAAAGATCTTTTTCTCGCGGGCCTTGGCCACAATAAGATCAATGGCTTCCACCACCTCCGGTACCTCGCTGTCCAGCTGGGGCGGGTAGCCGAGCGCAATCGAAAGGTCCGCCGGCCCGACGTAAATGCCATCCAAATGGTCGATCGAAAGGATTTCTTCCAAATGGTCCAACGCCGACCGGGTCTCGATCATCGCCATCGTCACGACGTGGTCATTGGCTCCCTCCCGGTACCCGGGCCCGGCGTAAACATTCGCCCGGATCGGCCCGAAGCTCCGGATGCCAGCCGGCGGGTACCGGCAGGCCGCGACGAAGCGGAAAGCTTCCTCGGCCGAATTGATCATCGGACAGATGACGCCGTAAGCGCCCGCGTCCAGCACCTTCATGATGATGCCGGGCTCAAGCCACGGAACCCGCACCAAAGGCACGGTGGCCGTGGTGGAGATGGCCTGAAGGATGAAAACCGCCGCCTGGTAGTCAATAACGCCGTGCTGGAGGTCGATCGTGAGGGAATCAAAACCCGCATGGGCCAAGACCTCAGCCGAAATGCTGGTCGGCAGCGATAACCAACCGTTCACCACGGCCTCGTCACGTTCCCAATACGTTTTTATCCGGTTTTCGCGCATAGACGGTTTAGGGCCGCAACGGAGGGAATCGTGCGAACGCAGTCCCATCAGTCCGGCAAAATCGGCCGGCTGCCAAGCTCAATCCGAGTTCGTCATCAAACGGACTGAGGCGGCGCTACAAAAATCCTGCATTGAATTGCGCAAACGCAGTCCGGTTGCCCCGGGGCTTCGATGACCCTCACCTTTTGACGAACCTGCACGACCACGTAGGTTGAGACCATGATGGAGCGACGCACGGCGGTGAAAGCACTGGCCTTGGCTGCCGGCGCTTCCCTGGTCAGCAAGGCAACTGGCCGAGGCGCACAAACCCAGGCTGAAACGGCAATGAACCCGGAAGCGTTTCCTTTTGCGGATGACGGCACGTTCCCGAACGGCGGCAAATACCCGCTCGTGGTTTACCGCCAAGTTCTGTCAGGAACCGGCCCGGCCTCGACGGTTGAGGAACGGTTTGCGGCCAACGGTTGGACAAATTCCTGGCGCAACGGCGTTTATCCGTTCCACCATTACCACAGCACGAGCCATGAGGTCCTGGGCGTGTATGCCGGTTCGGCCCTGCTCACGCTCGGTGGCCCGAAGGTCGGACAACAATTTCAGGTGGCCGCTGGCGACGTACTGGTCATCCCGGCCGGCCTTGCCCACCAGTGCATTCGCGCCGCAGCGGATTTCGGCGTGGTCGGTGCGTACCCGGACGGCAGGCATTGGGACCTGCTGCGGGGTCAACCGGGTGACCGGCCCCAGGCCGATCATAACATCGCCGGGCTGCCGTTGCCCACACGCGATCCGGTGACTGGTGAAAGCGGCAAGTTGCGGCAGCTTTGGACAGCGGCGTAGGTCGGCGCACCCCGATACCCCGGTCGGCGAGGGACCGTCGGCCCTACCGGCCCCGCTACCCGGTCACGCCGACACGTTCTTCTGGGGCGCTTGAGGACAAGCACCCCTACCGGGCGGGCGTCATTTGCATGCTTGCACTGCACCCGACCTGGATTGCAATCTATCAGAGGTCTGGTCTGTTTGGTAACTTGAACCTGCCTTGTGGTTCAGACGACGCTCGACGGTAGAAGCTTGACACCATCGGCGGGACTTTTAGTCTGATCGCGTCCGACCGGGTGATCGATGACCGCCACCCGCACCCGTACATTCTTTCCCCCACTGACACCACTTATACAAACAAGGTGATATGACTACCCGGCTTCAAGCCGCGTTCGGTCTGACCGTGCTTTTGGCCCTCAGCACAGCCAGCCAGGCGCAGGAAAAACTCACGATTTTATGGGCACAATGGGATCCGGCCAACTACCTCCAGGAGTTGGTTAAAGGGTTTGAAAAGGAAACCGGCACGCAGGTGGTGGTCGAGACCACGCCGTGGGCCGACTTTCAGACCAAAGCCTTCCGCGAGTGGACGGCCCGCGGAGATGCCTACGACATGGTGGTAGGCGATTCGCAATGGCTGGGCGCAGGTTCGACCGCTGGCCACTACGTCGAGCTCACGGATTTTTTCAAGAAAAACAATGTCGCCGAGAAAATGGCGCCGGCAACCGTTGCAGGGTACGCCGAGTACCCCGGCAAGAGCGGCCACTATTGGGCAATTCCCCTGGAGGGGGATGCCAACGGGTGGGCCTACCGCAAGGATTGGTTTGAAGACCCCAAAGAGAAAGCGGCCTTCAAAACAAAGTACGGCTACGAACTGGACGTGCCCAAAACTTGGGCTCAGTTGCGCGACATCGCCGAATTCTTTTACCGGCCGAAAGAAAGGCGTTATGGCCTGACCATTTACACCGACAACTCGTACGATGCGCTCACGATGGGCGTGATGAACACGGTGTTCGGGTTTGGCGGCGACATGGGAGATTACAGCACCAACAAAGTCGAGGGCATCACCAATTCGAAGGAAGCCATTGCCGGCCTCAAGCTGTACAAGGAATTGTATGGGTTTTGTCCTCCGGATTGGAGCAAAACCTTTTTCCAGGAGGCCAACCAGGCGTTCTCAGAAGGGTTGGTGCCGATGAGCATGAATTTCTTTGCGTTTTTTCCGGCGCTCGCGAACCCGGCCACCAACAAGTACGCCAACGTCACCGGCTACTTTGCCATGCCCGAAGGGCCAACCGGCAAACGTTTTGCTGCCTTGGGAGGACAGGGCCTTTCCATCGTCAGTTACAGCAAAAAGCGTGACCTTTGCTACAAGTTTCTCGAATGGTTTATCCGCGAGGACACGCAGAAAAAGTGGGGTGAACTGGGCGGCTACACCTGTGATGCCAAGATTCTGGCCTCAAAGGAATTTCGTGCCGCGACACCTTACAACGAAGCTTTTTACCAATCAATGCAGATGGTGAAAGACTTTTGGACGATCCCGGAATATGCCGAAATGCTGACCGCGTCGAACAAGCGTTGGCACCCGTACATTGTGGCCAACAAGGGCACGGCGGAAGAAGCCATGAACGGATTGGAGAAAGACTGGGCATCGATCCTGAAAAAATCAGGCTACTTGAAATAGCCCGTCACCCGCGTGGGAGCCGCTCGCTCCCAGGCTCGTCCTTTGACGCCGGTGCCTGGACCGGAGGGCGCCGGGCGTAAAGGGAATGCGGGAAAGCGTACATGGCAAATTCCACGAGGCCGTTGGCGCGCCAAGGATTGTCGGACTTGGCGATTCGAAATTGGTTCATCATCCCGACGATCGTTTTTCTAATTGTCTTTAACATCTTTCCCCTGCTCTACTCGCTCGGTTTTTCGTTTACGGATTACCGGGCGACGATGAACCGGCCGGCTCACTTTATTGGGCTGCAAAACTACCAGGACCTGCTCAGCGACCCGGCCATCTGGAATAACTTTACCATCACGGCGAAGTACGTGGTGGTGTCGGTGACCGGCCAAGTTGTCGTGGGGTTCGGCCTCGCGCTTCTGCTTAACCGGGCGATCCCGGGCAAAGGCCTGTTGACCACGGTTTTAATGCTGCCGATGATGATGTCGCCGGCGGTGGTCGGGCTTTTCTGGCAACTGTTGTACAGCCCGTCGTGGGGCATTGTAAATTACTTGTTAGGTTTGGAACGGATGGAGTGGCTGTCCAACCCCGACGCGGCGCTCTATGCCATTGCGATCACTGACATCTGGATGTGGTCACCGTTTGTCATGCTGCTCTGTCTGGCCGGGCTTTCGGCCATTCCTGCGTCCCTCTACGAAGCTGCCGCGATTGACCGGGCCTCGGGCTGGTTCGTGTTTCGCCGGATCACGCTGCCGTTGGTTGCGCCGTTGCTGCTGATCGCCATCATCTTCCGCACGATGGAAGCGTTCAAGACGTTTGACATTGCGTTTATCATGGCAAGCCTGGACGAGACCGAGCTGGTCGCGATCAAACTTTACAAGCTCGCGTTTCAGGAATGGCAGACCGGTTATTCCTGTGCGCTCGCCTACATCATGCTGCTCGCGGTGCTGGCGATAACCAACATCTACATCAAATACCTGAACAAGGCTAAAGCGCGGTAGCTGATGGCGGTCGTTAAATCAAAAGCGCAGCGCGTCTGGAACCGGGTGGCGATCGGCGTGCTGGCTGCGGCCGTCGTGGTCACCATGATTCCGCTGTACTGGATTGCCTCCACCGCAATTAAGGCGCGGGCCGATGCCACCACCGTGCCGCCCACCGTTTTTTTCAGGCCCCAGGTCACGGCGTTTATCAAGCTATTCACCGCCCGGGTACAACGCCGGGGTGATGCGGACAGGGAGACGCAGGCGAAAATGCCCTGGTGGGAACGCAGCGTCATGGGCGAGGGCGAGCGTTTCATCCGGGACGACAAAGGCCATATCGAAAACTCCGGGTACGTCGGCCGCTTCACCAACAGCATCATCATTGCGGTCACCAGCACGTTCCTGGCCGTCAGCATGGGCACGCTCACGGCCTACGGGTTTTCGCGCTTTAAGATGCCCGGGGAGGCGGATTGGCTGTTCTTTATCCTTTCCACCCGGATGCTGCCACCGGTGGTCGTGGCGATCCCGATGTTTCTCATGTACCGCGCAGCCGGGCTGGTCGACACCCACCTTGGACTGATTTTCCTGTACACGGCGTTCAACCTCTCCTTTTCGGTTTGGATCATGAAAGGCTTTGTGGATGAGATTCCGACCGAATACGAAGAGGCGGCCCTCGTGGACGGTTACACGCGGCTGGAAGCGTTTCGCAAAATCGTGCTGCCGCAAGCCGCTACCGGCATCGCCGCAACGGCGGTCTTCTGCTTTATCACAGCGTGGAACGAGTACGCTTTTGCGCTGATGATGACGAGCCGCCGGGCCCAGACCGCGCCGCCTTACATCCCTTCACAGTTGGGATCGGGCCTGGTGGACTGGACCACCATCGCGGCCGGCGCGGTCCTCTTTCTGATGCCGGTGACAGTTTTCACGTTCCTGCTGAGGGGTCACCTGTTGCGCGGGGTTACCTTTGGAGCCGTCCGGAAATAGGGACCCTTGCCGATGAAACGCCACGCACGCAAGCTCGAACATTTCTCCATGTCCCTCATGGTCTTCGGGGTGGTGTCGCTCTGCCAGCCGTGGATCGATTTGCTTCACCGTTACAGCGTTCTGATGATTCTGGTCGGGCTCATTCTTTTCAACGTGTTTTCCCGGCTCCGGTCGCCGGCCCCGGTTCCGCGACCGGCCGAACGGCCGGAATCACGTGTGCACCATGGCTGACATCGACCTCATCGACATCGAGAAGCGCTTCGGGACGAACTGGGTCATTCGAAAATTGCACCTGCAAATCGCTCACGGGGAATTCGTGGTGCTCCTAGGGCCGTCCGGCTGCGGCAAGACAACCACGTTGCGAGCGATCGCCGGCCTGGAAGAAATCGACAGCGGCGAGATCCGAATCGGGAAAAAGCGAGTCGATCGCTTGCCGCCGAGCGACCGGGACGTTGCCTTTGTTTTCCAGCTGTATTCGCTGTACCCGCACCTGACGGCATTTGAGAACATCGCCTTCCCGCTGCGCGCATTCCGGATGAGCGGCAAGGATGTGCGCAACCGGGTGACCGCCATTGCCAAAGTGCTGCGAATTGAACATTTGTTGGGCAAACGGCCTTC
>DASWVC010000160.1:0-4342 GCA_036401335.1 Chthoniobacterales bacterium | reverse complement strand
GTGCGTCAAGGCAGCGACCGTCAGATTTCCGTCCAGCAGGTTCAAGCCGAAACCGCCTTCGAAGGCCAGCGAATGATTGTTATCCTTGAACGTGATGTTGTTTCCGATGTTCAAACCGGCGTAGATGTCGAGCACCTTTGTGGCGTGCAACGTTGCGAGGAACCCGGTGTCGGTGAAGGGGACACCAAAGTTGAAGATGTAGCTCTTCGAGTAGAAGACGTTATTACGCGGATCAATGGTTTCAGCTGACATCGGGTCGGCGTATTTCCCGGCCTTAAAATCCAGACCACCCGCTGTTCCAGGGATGGGTGTGTGCAGGTTTACATAGATCTCCGGAAAGTCCGGTTGAACCCGCTCATTCGTGGCGAGGTCAAGAAAGCCGGACGATTTCGTGTAGCGAGTGTCGCTGCCTTCCTGAAACCACACTTTAAATCCCCAATCGAACCCGGTGGCGCTGCTGTCGAGGGTGCGTTCAGCGACCACGGCGAACTGGTTGAGAAGGGGTTCATTCGCCCGGTCCGTAAACAGGTGGCCGAAGTTGTGATTGTCGGTGGGAGAGTCAGGGTTGCCCGTGATGCCGGCTTCGACCCAGCCATACAGCTTGAAGCGAGGTTCCGGTTTTTTTGCCTCAGCCACAACCTTTTTTGCTTTTCCGTCCGCCTGGGTCGTGAGGGTCTTTCCGTCTGGAGCGGTGGTGCTGTCGTCGGCGGCGCGGGCCACGAAAACGGGCGTAATTGCAAGCAGGCCTGCCACCACGGCCATGCCGGGACCGGGCACCCGGCGATGAGGTTTAGATGGGTTCAAACGTGTTCTCCTTTACTCTGAATTTGGTTAGGCGTTGGGCGCATACTGCAGGCGCCGGCGGCGTGAGAGCAGGTTTCAGGCCGTTTTTCTGATGGTGCTGCAAGCGAAGGCTCTGGCGTCATGGATTTTTCCGGCGTGCAGCGAAGGTCAGCGGCGAGGCATGAACTCATGAACCCGATAAAAGAACCTAAAATGATGGCGATATTTGTTCATCACCCCTAAGAATCGCCAAGGGACGCCTTTGACGGCACGCAATAATGGGGGAGCAGCCCAGAAAAATTGGCGCCTCCCACCAACCTTCTTCTCTGGATAAGGACAACTTGCATCCTACGAGTGAAGCCGCGCATTTTGCGACTTAGGATATTTTGGCACAGAGTATGCTTAGGTCGGCTTTTTGAATCTATAAAAACACCGCTTATGCCTGCATCCCCTGAACCTATCACCAAGCCCACGCTTGGGTTGACGGGGTTAACCATGAACGCCATGGCGCTCATCGCGCCTGGAGCTTTTCTCTGGTTAACCTACGCGCAGCAGTCCCTCTATGGTGCCCCCATGGCCGGTTCGGCCATGTGGTTCGGTATTGTGGTGGCACTCCTGCTCTGCCTCGCCACCGCCATTTGTTACGCGGAACTGTCGAAGCTTTACCCTGGAGCCGGCTCCTCCTACTTTTTCGCGGAACAGGCGTTTCTGTCGAAAACGAAGGCTTACCGGTTCGCCCGCGTTGCAAAGTTCGCCGTGGGCTGGGCGAGCCACCTTTATTACTGGATCTATCCCGGCGTCATGGTTGGCGTTACGGCCCTGCTGGTCGGCTACCTGCTTGGCCAGTTGTTCCCAACCATCTTTAATTCGGCGGTGCCGAGCCCGTTGCTGATGATCCTTTTTGCCCTCGTTTTCCCGTTCTTTATCGGTTTTATCGCGTTCCGGGGCGTGACAGGGGCAACTGCCGTCAACATTGCCATTAACGTGATTCAGATCACGGCCCTGGTGGTCTTTGCCGTTATTGCCATCGCGTACCGGGTCAACCACGGGGAAGGCTCCAAAGGCTGGACCCTTAACCCGGATGGAGTGCCGGTCGACAAAGTGATCGCCACGCAGACCACCAAGGATGCCAGCGGCGCCGACGTAACGAACCCGGTTAAAGACAAGGATGGCAATTACGTCTTTGAGAAGAACCCGGACGGCACCGACAAAGACTTCACGTTGACGTATGCACCTGATCAAGCCATCGACAAAGGCACTGACCCAAAAAACCCGGTCGACACCTTCCAGTTTCATCCGAACGCTGCGTCCGTCGTCTCACCTCACGGATTCAGCTTTGCGATCATCCAAGCATGCGTCGCGATTTTGATCCTGGTCGGGTTTGAGTCGGTTACCGCGATGGGAGAAGAAGCGCGCAACGCCAAACGCGACATTCCGCGCGCGGTGCTTCTTTCCCTCCTTATTCAGGGTCTGGTTTGCTACCTGTTTGAGTATTTTGCGGCCGGCTATTTCCTGAACAGCGGGTACAAGATGACGCAGGCGGCGGCGTCGCCGGCACCCATCGGAGATATGATGCAGATGACCGGCGCGTGGCTGTTCGGCAGCGCAACGGCGGGTTGGTGGTTCATGTTCATTGAGGCCATCACGGTGTTTCTGGCGCTGATCGGCACCACCCTTTCCTGCATCAACACGGGCGCTCGGGTGACCTACGCCATGGGACGTGACGAAGAGGTCCCGAGCCATTTCGGCCTGCTTCACGGCAGAAACCTGACGCCGCATCGGTCGATCTGGACGCTGTGCGCCATTTCCGCCGGCCTTGGGGTATTTGCAGTGCTTCTTTATTTCTGCGGCGGCGCTGCCCTTTCCTCCGACACGATCAAAAGCTTACCCCAGAATATCTGGTACAGCTTCGGGATCTTTCCGCACGACACTGCCGTGAACATCCCGCAAAGCCTGCTCATCGTCACGTTGGCGAGCAACTTCGGGACCTTCCTGCTTTACATGATGACCAACATCATTGCGATCGTTGCCTTCCGTGAGCACCATTCGTTTCATGGGTTCAAGCACGTCGTCGTGCCGGTGTTTGGGTTGTTGGCTAACCTGTTGTGCATGTTGTTCTACCTGATCGGCCCATTCATGGTTGCCGGGATGAGTTGGAAAGAGCCGTACATTGCGTTGGGCATTGCTGCCTTGTGGGGCCTCTACGGAGCCTTTTATTTCACCAGCTCCAGTAGGAAGCGGTCGAAAGGCATTCTCGTCACCGAGCCGTCAACGGCCCGCACGATGTTGCCCACCTAAGTTTCGGGTAAAGCCCCGCTGGGGCTTCCCTGGATTTGACCGGACTGCCACCCTTTATTGAGGTGGCAGTCCTTTTTTGCCGGATACCTTCGTTCGCCCCGTTCGCATGCTCCTCAGTTTTGCCTCACAAACGTCGGTCGGACCAAAACGCTCGAACAATGAGGATTGCGTTGAGCACTGGCAGCCCGAAGAACACGCAGAGCGCCTCCGCCGCGGGGCGGTGGCCGTTATTGCAGACGGGGTTGGTGGGCAGAGCCGGGGAGAGGTTGCCAGCAAAATGGCGGTCCGGATTGCCATTGACGCGTTTCGTGAAGCCCATCCTACGGTTCCGTCAAAAGCGTTGCTGCAGCAGATTTTTAATAAAGCGAACCTGGCCGTCTACGAGGACGGGATGGCCGATCCGGCACAAGGCCGGATGGCAACCACATTGACAGTTTGCCTTTTCCGCGATCGAGAGTTGCATCTGGCCCATGTGGGCGATTCCCGCGTTTACCTGGTCCGCCAGGAGCAGATCCGGCGCCTCACCGACGATCACTCCTACACGGGACTTCAGCTGAAGTTGCGAATCATCACCGAGCACGAGGCCCGGGCCAGCCACCTGCGTTCGATGCTCACTCGAAGCATCGGTTCGGAACCGGTGGTGCGCTGCGATTACAAGCGCCTGAAACTGATGTCGCGGGACCGCATCCTGTTGTGCACGGATGGCCTCTACTGTTTTATCAACGACGGCGAAATCGCGGAAGGCGTGGACCGTCTTAACCTTGATGAAGTTTGTCCTTACCTGATTTCATTGGCGGAACGGCGTGGCACCGATGACAACTTGTCCGTCCAGGTGGTCCAGGTTGACCGTTTGAACGAGCCGAAGTATGACTCCGGCAATTCTGTCCTTAAGCGGTCACACGCAGACACTCCGAAATCTATGGCGCACGAAGTTCAGGTCGGCGACACGCTCGACGGCCGTTTTCAGATCCAAGAGGTGATCAGCCGAAGCGGCATGGCGTCGATCTACCGGGCGAACGACCAAGCCACCGGCAACTTCGTGGCGGTAAAAATCCCGCACCTGCAATTTGAATCGGACCCCGGTACTTTTTCTCGGTTCCAGCGGGAAGCGGAAATTGGCCGGAAACTCGATCACCCGAACATCCTCCATTTCATCGACGTGCCCGGGCAAAGCCGCCCCTACATCGTGATGGAATACCTTCAGGGCCGGACGCTGAACGACTTGATGAACGAGGTAAGGCCGCTCCCGCTCGGCGATGCG
>DASWVC010000159.1:0-23975 GCA_036401335.1 Chthoniobacterales bacterium | reverse complement strand
CAAAAAAGGGAGGCCGACGATGGCCCGTTCGTCTGCAACAAGCAGGAGTTCGCCGCAGGGTGAAGGGATGGTCAGGGTATTGGTGCTCATAAGCTAAGAGGGGCCTTCCGGCAGTTCATTGGCATTCACGGGGGGCTGGTTCGCCAGAGGTGGATGGCGGCGTAGGCCCGCCAAGGGCGCCAGAACTGCGCCCGTTGCAAGACTGCCGCCGCGGACAGGTTTCCGAGGGCCCGGCGGATGCCGAGGTCCAAGGCCGGGAACGCATCGGGCCAGTGCAAAGCCCGCATGGCCAAATATTGCGCCGTCCACTCGCCCACCCCCGGCAACATCTTCAGGCGCGCGAGCGTCACGTCGATCGGAGCGGAGGAAAATTCAAGGACCAGCCGCCCCGAGGCGACCTCTCTGGCCAAAGCCAGAATGGCGGCTGCCCGGGCAGGAAGAATACCGAGCCCTGCCAGCTCGCCAGGCTCAAGGACGGCAAGGACGCTGGCCGACGGCATCGTTCCGTTCAGCTCCTCATCGCCGGTGTTCACGCAAGTGCCAAACCGGTTGGCCAAACGTCCGGCCAGCGTGGTCGCGGCCCGAACACTCACCTGTTGCCCGAGGATTGCCCGCACGCTCACCTCAAAGGCATCGAAGGCTCCCGGCAAACGCGTGCCCGGCAGGTAATCCGGGAGATCCGCCAGATGCTGGGAGATCCGTTCCGGATGGGCATCAAGGTCCAAAAGGCGGCGGACCCGTGTCACGACCCGGCCAAGCACCGGCACCAATGAGGGGGTGACCGAAACCGCCACGGCCCGCGCCTCCGGCCGATGGCTCACCCGAATCAGACCCGCAGCGCCGTTCCAGGCCGCCGTCCGCTCGTAAGTTGACGAGGTGACCCGCTCAACCCTGGGAATGGCTCGCACCCTCAGAAAAGCCAGCAGTCCTTCCCAGTCAAACGGAGGCCGGTACGCCAGTCGGCAAGTGATCCACTGTCCGGCCGGACTTGCGCGTCGGCTGCTCCGCACCTCTGACGGCGTCAGCCGGTAACGGCCGGCAAACAATGCATTGAAACGGCGCAGGCTGCCGAAACCCGAAGCCAAAGCGACCTGCCCGATAGGCAAAGCGGTGTCGCTCAACAGCTGTTTGGCGAATAGCAAACGCTGCGTTTGCGCGATTTCCACGGGAGACACGCCGTAGGCTTGCAGCGTGGCCCGGCGGAACTGGCGATCGCTCAAGCCGAAAAGCCGTGCTACCGCAGGCACGCGATGGTCGCGGAACACCCCCTGGTCCAGGACCCGCACCAACCGGTCGGAATGACGGTGCCAGGCGTCCACCGTTGCGTGCCCGGGAGCCTGCTCCGGACGGCAGCGCAGGCATGGGCGAAACCCGGCGACTTCCGCGAGGACCGCATGCCGGAAAAAGCGGCAGTGACGGTAGGCGGGCCGTCGGGAAGGGCAGATGGTGCGACAGTAAATTCCGGTCGATTGGACGCCCACGTAAAACACCCCATCAAACCGGTGGTCCCGGCTGACGACGGCTTGGTAGAGGTGCTCAGGCGCAAGGTTCACGCCCGCAAAATAGGGCCTGCCGCAAACTTAGTCTCGCCGTTTTCGGCCATGAAGATGGGTCTCCGTAACCCCCGGTTTTTCACGCGCTCCAACCGGCAGCTGTGGCCTTTTCCAGCGGTTTTACTTTGGCGTTGTCCCGGGTTAGAAAGGTAGACTATGACGCAAGAACCACACTGGCTGCGATGGGCGAGGGAGATCCAGGCCATCGCCCAGACTGGATTGCACTTCTCGGAGTCACCTTACGACCGCGAACGTTACGAGAAACTGCAGGAATTGGCCGTGGAAATCTTTGCGCAGCACTCCAACCTCGATTCCGGCCCGATCCGCGCCCTCTTTAACCAGGAAACGGGTTATGCGACTCCCAAGGTTGACGTTCGGGGGGTGGTGTTTCGCGACGACACCGTCCTGCTTGTCCGGGAGCGGGCAGACGGCCGCTGGACGTTGCCGGGCGGGTGGGCCGACGTCAACGATTCCCCCTCCGAAGCGGTGGAGCGCGAGGTTCGTGAAGAATCGGGTTTTGAAGCCAAAGCGAGCCGTTTGCTGGCGGTCTACGACCGCGCCAAACATGCGCATTACCCCCTTTTTGCCTACCATGTTTACAAGCTGTTCATCCTCTGTGAACAGACAGGCGGGCGGGCGGCTTCCAGCATGGAAACCTCCGAGGTCGGGTTTTTCGGCGCGCACCAACTGCCCCCGCTTTCAGAAGAACGGGTGTTGCCGGAGCAGATCGCTTATTGCTTCCGCCAACGCCTCGACCCTCAAGCCCAACCCCATTTTGATTAGCTAACAAAACCCGGTGGTGCACCCTTCCGGTAGGGTGGCGAGTCCCTTCGCCGCCGGGATTGGCGTGCCGGGGCCGCCTTTTCCCGGTCAGGAACGGACTCGCCGCCCTACCGGACCGAGCCTTTCGTGGCCGGCACTGCCGCTTTACGGCCCCATTCCCCCGATTTGAGAACCCGGAATTCGTACACGAGAGTCGGGACATGCTCCTGATTGCGGCCTTGATCGTCATGCTGATCACGATCGGCACTTTGCGGATCGTGATCGGCTATTTGTGGCGGCCGCTCCGGCCCCCGCGGCCCCGGCCCAACTGGAGGCGCTATCCGTGGCTTAAAATCTTTGCGCGGGCGCTGGCGCGATCGCTCATCCGGATGGCGGGGCAGCGATTCTCCACGCGAAAATAGGTGCCGCGCGCCCCTAGCCTTGAAGAAGCAGCCGGGAGGGATCTTCAAGGCAGTCCTTGACCCTTACCAGAAAGGTGACTGCTTCCTGGCCGTCCACCACCCGATGGTCATAGCTGACTGCCAGGTACATCATCGGCCGCACGTCAACTTTGTCGCCAATCGCTACCGGGCGGGGTTGGATTTTGTGCATGCCCAGAATCCCGCTTTGCGGCGGGTTCAAAATTGGGGTGCTCAGTAATGACCCGTAAATGCCGCCGTTGGTGATCGTAAAAACCCCGCCCGTGAGGTCAGCCAGTTGCAGCTTTCCGTCCCGGGCGCGTTTTGCATATTCCACAATGTCCCGTTCCAGTTGCGCAAAGCTTTTAACCTCCGCGTCGCGAATCACGGGCACAACCAACCCGCGCGGCGTGCCTACCGCCACCCCAATGTCGTAGTAATGGTTTTCAACAAGATCGTCTCCATCAAGGCGGGCGTTCAGCGCCGGAACGGCCTGCAAGGCATCCACTACCGCCTTGATGAAGAAGGACATAAAACCAAGTTTAACGCCATGACGCTTTTGAAAAGCGTCCTGGTACTTGGCCCGTAAAGCCATGATGCCGGACATGTCACACTCATTAAACGTCGTGAGCATGGCCGCGCTTTGCTGGGCCAAAACCAATTGAGACGCGATCTTACGTCGCAAAGGGCTCATCTTGCGCCTGGTGGTCCGATTATCCCCCCCAGAAGGAGTTGGTGTCGCCAGGCGCGATGCCTCTTCCGGTTTCACCACCGCTGCCGGTGGAACCAGCGCCGTGGCGGCAACCGGTTCAGCGACGGCCGGTGGCGGAGGGGCAGCGTGGCGTTTCTCCATGAAATCAACCAGGTCCGCCTTGGTCACCTGCCCCCGCTTTCCGGTACCCGATACCTGTTCCAAGGGAATCCTTTCCTCCTGGGACAGCCGCCGAACCGACGGGGGCAGGGTAACTTCCTCAACCTTTGCTGCCGGTTTTTCTGTCTCCACCGGTGCGGCGACCGCCGCCGAACTCGGGGAGGCCGGCGCCTCGGCTGCCGGAACCGCTGCAGCCGTCGGCACCCCTTTCGTGCCCACAGCCTCGCCCACAGGTTCAATCACCCCCACGACTTGACCAATGGTGACCTCCGTCCCGGCCTCCACCTGGATCGTGATCTTGCCCGCGGTCGGGGAAGGGATTTCCGTCGAGATCTTGTCCGTTTCCAGGCTGAAAATGGGTTCGCCGTCTTTCACGACATCGCCATTTTGCTTCAACCAAGCCGACAAGACGCCAGAGGTAATCGATTCGCCTACGGATGGGATCTTGATTTCAGTGCTCATGGGGGTTGCCCAAACCGTTAAAGGCTAAAGGCGTGCTGAACAAGGTCCTTTTGCTGCTGGTCGTGCCAGGCTTTAGAACCCACTGCGGTGCTGGCGGCGGCACTGCGTCCGGCGTAGGCAGCCGGATGCCCTAGAATCTTCTCCAACTGAGGCTCCAGAAACGACCAGGCCCCCATGTTACGCGGCTCTTCCTGGCACCAGACCCAGGAGTTGACTCGATGCAGGCTTTCAATCGCTTTTGTCAATGCCTCACCACCGAGCGGGTACAATTGCTCGATCCGAACCAGGGCCGTGTCGCGGCGCTGCTCCTGTTCCTGGTACTTGAGCAGGTCGTAGTACACTTTGCCCGTGCAAAACACCACTCGCCTGACCTCCTTGGCCTCGCCCAGCAAGGTCGGACCAAGCACCGTCTGAAAGCTGGCGTTCGTGAATTCCTCAATCCGCGAAACCGCCCGTTCATTGCGCAGCAACGATTTTGGCGTCATAAGCACCAGCGGCTTTTGAAAATCGCGCTTCATCTGACGGCGCAAAACGTGAAAGTACTGGGCCGGCGTCGTCAGGTAACAAACCTGGATATTTTCCTCTGCACACAACTGCAGGTAACGCTCCAACCGCGCACTCGAATGCTCCGGTCCTTGCCCTTCGTAACCGTGGGGCAGCAGCAACACAATGCCGCTCGGACGCTGCCATTTCGATTCCGAACTCACAATGAACTGATCGATGACGACTTGGGCGCCGTTGGCGAAATCACCAAACTGGGCCTCCCACAAGCAGAGCATCTGCGGGTAATCCAGTGAGTAACCGTAATCAAACCCAAGCACGGCCGCTTCCGACAACATGCTGTTGTAGACGCAGAAACGCGCCTGGCCGGGTTTGATGTTGGCCAGCGGGATGTAAGAACGTTCACGATCCTCCACGTCGTAAAGCACCGAATGCCGCTGGCTGAAGGTGCCGCGGCGGCTGTCCTGCCCGGAAAGCCGGACCGGCACGCCTTCAACGAGCAACGTGCCAAACGCAAGGGTCTCACCAAAAGACCAGTCGTAAGGACCACCTTCGGCATGGGATTTCCGCCGCCGTTCCAACAGCATCTTCCGGATCTGAGGCTGCACCCGAAAGCCTTCCGGCGCCTGCGTGATGCGGTCGACGATAAAATCGAGCACGTCACGGCTCACCCGAGTATCGGGCTCTTCATGGCTGTAGTCCGGTTGGAAAATGGCGGTCGACTCATCAAAGCTGCCCCGGTGTTCCTGTTTGGACTTCACTTCCGTGGTCTGAACCTCGTGCAACGCGTTTTCCAGGCGGGCCCGGAACTCTTTTTCAAGTTCTTCCGCCTGTTCGCCCGTCAACACGCCCGATTGCAGCAGGCGGTTTTTGAAAAGCTTCGTGACCGGCGGGTAAGCCTGAATCTTTTTGTACAGCTTTGGCTGCGTGTAGCCCGGTTCATCGGTTTCGTTATGGCCGTACCGCCGGTAACAGTACATGTCGAGCACCACGTCACGGCTGAACTCCTGGCGAAAATCGAGGGCCAGCTCGGCCACAAATGCCACGGCCACCGGGTCATCCCCATTTACATGGAAGATGGGTGCCTCGATCATTTTCGCAACGTCGGTACAATACGTGCTCGACCGGGCATCGGCCGGCAACGTGGTAAAACCAATCTGGTTGTTAACGATGACGTGGACCGTTCCCCCCGTCTCGTAACCCGGCAGCTGCGAAAGGTTCAAGGTCTCGGCCACAACTCCTTGACCCGCAAACGCTGCGTCCCCGTGCAGGAGAAGCGGCAACACCTGCTGCCGTTCTTCGGTGTCTTCCAGGATGCGCTGGCGTGCACGGGCCTTGCCTTCCACCACAGGATTCACAATTTCCAGGTGACTGGGGTTTGCAGCCAACCGAATGGCAACCTCCTTGCCATTCCCGGTTTTCCGTACGCTTTCGTACCCGAGGTGGTATTTCACGTCCCCATCTCCGGCGACCAGGTCGGGAACGTAATTTTCAGAGAATTCTTTAAAGATCGTGTTGTAGCCCTTCCGGAGAAAGTTGGCCAACACCGTCAAGCGACCCCGGTGGGCCATGCCCATGACGATCTCACGCACCCCGCTCTGAGACGCCCGTTCCAGAAGGGTCTCCAGGATGACCATCAGGCTCTCTGCGCCTTGCAGGGAAAAACGTTTCTGCCCGATGAACTTCGTGTGGACGAACTGCTCAAACGTTTCTGCCTCCAGCAAGCAACGCAGGTACCCCTTTTGCGCCTCCGCGTCCGGCCCCGGTTGAAGGGACCGATTTTCGATCCGGTCACGCACCCACGTGCGCACCTTCTCGTTCTGGATGTGCATGAACTCAACGGCCACCGTATGGCTGTAGGCCCGGTTCAGGTCGTCAAACAGCTTGCCTAAAGGCATTCTTTCGCCGTTGCGGAAAGAACTGCACGAGACCACGGTCTCCAAGGGGACGTCTCCGAGGCCAAGTTCGGCCAGGCGCAGGGCGGGAACCATCGGTTTTTCCTCGGTCAGGGGATCCAAGGACGCCTGCAGGTGGCCCAGGATCCGGTACTTGTAAACAAGGCCGTCGACCCGGTCGCGCAACTTGTCGCCAGCCTCGGGCTCGGAAACGGCGGTACCGGGGTCGATACCCCCATGGTCTTTGCCATTCCGGCCGGGTGCGCTCCCCAATTCAAACCCTTCAAAAAACGCAGACCAACTCGAATCAACGGATACCGGATCTTGTTTCCAACGCTGGTAGTACTCGTCCAGAAGATCGGCGTTCCAATCGTTCAAATAAGATGTTTTCATCCTCAAGCTCGTTAAGAGCGGTGGATCGATAATCTAAGCGAAGTTTTGCGACACCCAAATAAAAATTCCGGTTTTTGCGGGCTGGCCCCTCGGCAAGGGGGGACGCTGGAACCCTGTCAAAACGCAGATTGACACCCCTCCATGCCGCACCGTAGATGAAGCGCCCGAGGCCGTGGCCTGTGTTCAGCGGGTAGCAGCCGGGGCGGGCAGAGCGGTTTCAGCCCAAGGTCAAGATTCATGATTAGAGCCGAGGAACTTACGAAACGGTACGCAGGTTTTACCGCCATTGACCGGCTTACGTTCGAGGTGGGCAAAGGCGAAATCGTGGGCTTTCTAGGCCCGAATGGCGCCGGCAAGACCACCACCATGCGCATCCTGGCCGGCTACATGCCGGCGACCTCCGGATCTGCCTTTGTCGCGCGCCATGACGTGTTCCGGGATTCCCTGCAAGCCCGGTCGTGCCTGGGTTACCTTCCGGAGAACGTTCCCCTTTACCACGACATGCGGGTACGGGAATACCTGCGTTTTCGCGGGGCCTTGAAAGGAGTGCACGGTGGGCGGCTCAAGCAACGTTTGGGGGCCGTGGTCGACCTTTGCGGCCTTCGTGAGGTGGAACGCGCCATGATCTCCACGCTATCTAAAGGTTACCGGCAAAGGGTCGGCCTGGCTGAAGCCCTGATCCATGAGCCCGACCTGCTCATCCTGGATGAGCCGACGGTCGGCTTGGACCCGAACCAGATCCGGCAGGTTCGCGAGCTCATCAAGTCACTCGGGGAAAAACACACCATCCTGCTTTCAACCCACAACCTTTCGGAGGTTGAGATGACCTGCTCGAGGGTGTTGATCATCCACCGCGGTCGGATCGAAGCCTCGGATTCACCCGCCAACCTCGTCCGGCAATTGCGGACTTCGGGCTTGATCCACCTGGAGCTGCGCTCCGAAAAAGACGATCCCAAAACTGCCCTTCTCGCCGTGCCCGGCGTGAAGGACGTGGCCGTCACGGTTGAGGAAGGATGGGTTAAATGCACCGTCCGCACCGAAGCCCACGTTGACCTGCGCCCTGACTTTTACCGGCTTGCCGGCGAGCGTGGCTGGCTGCTCCGGGAGTTAAGGCAGGACCGGGCGACGCTCGAAGATGTGTTCGTCGAAATCACCCACCCGGACACCTGAGCTTGCCTGATGAAGACCCTTTTCATCCTGCTCCGACGCGAGCTCACCTCCTGTTACCTTTCCCCCGTTGCCTACGTAGTCCTCTGTTTGTTTCTCATCCTCAACGGGCTTTCCTATCATTTCACGCTGCTGTCGCTTTCACGGGCGCCTTTCGCGATCACGGTGGTCCAGGCATTCTTCAATGACCTGTTCTTCTGGGTGGCTTACCTGTTGGTTTTTCCCGTGATTACGATGCGTACCTTCGCCGAGGAGTTTAAGCTGGGGACCATCGAAACCCTGATGACCGCACCGGTGCGAGACTGGCAGGTGGTCGCCGCCAAGTTCGGCGGTGCCTTCCTTTTTTACCTCAGCCTCTGGCTGCCGAGCCTGCTTTACTTTCTCGTCCTGGGTTGGTCAGGCAACCGGAACACGGTCGGTTTTGGCGCTCAACTCTGGGCCCCTTACCTTCTGTTGGTGCTGATGGGCATGTTCAACGTTGCTTTGGGCTGTTTGGCTTCGGCCATGACCTCGAATCAGATCATCGCCGCCATGCTTAGCTCCGTCCTGGTGCTGGGCAATTTCCTGCTGACGCTTGTCGGGTATGTGCTCAACCGCCCGAGCCGCCTGCTTCGGGATTTCCTGGCCTACGTTGCACAGGTGGACCACATGGACTCATTTTCACGTGGGGTCATCGACAGCCGCGCCCTGGTCTATTACCCGAGCTGCACCGTGCTGGTGTTGGTCCTTACCTACCATGTGTTTCAATACCGCCGCTGGAAAGCTTGACGGGCAGGAGAACGGCCCCCGAGCCCCGGGCAATGCACGCGCCGCCGCTGCGTTCTGGGGCGGCGAGCAAACCAGGGAGCTCGGGTAGCGAACATGGTGCAGCCCACGCGCCCATCGTCGCTTGAGCGGCCTCGCCGGTGGCGGATCGCGACCAACGTCGTGCTCCAGCTTCTCCTGGTCACAGGCATTTTTTTGTTGGTCAATTACCTTGGCTTTACCCGGTACCAGCGGTGGGACCTGTCCAAGTACAACCGGTATTCGCTCTCCGAAATGACCCGCCACGTGTTGAACTCCTTGAAAAAGGACGCTCACGTGTACGTCTTATACTCGTCGCGCGCACAGATGCCGGGCGGTCAGGCTTTGTTTGATGACCTGCGAAACCTTCTCAAGGAGTACCAGGACTACGCCAGACGCAAGGTTCAGGTCGAAACGGTGGACCTGTACGATGACGTCACCAAAGCCCGGTTGTTGCAGGACCGGTTCCGCTTTGGCAGTCAGAAAAACCTGGTTATTGTCGAATACCAGAACCGAAGCAGGACCCTCCGCGCCGAAGACCTGGTGGAGGTGGCCCCAAACGGGTTATTCGAAAACAATGCGCCGGAAATAACGGCCTTCAAAGGCGAGCAGGTGATCACGACCGCTTTGTTGGAGTTGCTGGAAGAGAAACAGCCGAGGGTGGGCCTCGTGACCGGGCATGGAGAACCCGGGCTGGGCGATGGCTCGAATCTGAGCCGCTTACAAGGGCTGACCGGCCGTCAGAACCTGCGGCTCGAAGAAGTCAACCTGAGTAGCCTGGACCATTCGCCCGGAGAATTCGCAGCCTTGATCCTGGCCGGGGCGCGCAGTGATTTCAGCCGTCCGGAAGTGGACCTCCTCCAGGCCTACTGGAACTCGCGCGGCCGCCTCCTGGTGTTGCTGAACGCTCGGGCCCGCACCCCGCTCCTTACTCAATTTTTACAGAAGCTCGGCATTTCCGGCAACGAGGACGTCCTCATCACCAGGATCAAGACCGGCATGCAGCCAGAAGGCCTTACCCTTGACGTGTACGGCCGGTTCCAGAATGAGTTACCTTTCCTGAAGTCCATGGCACAAGCCACCGCCTATTTTCCCGGTGGCACCACCTCACTGTCGCTGAACAACTCGCAGGCGCAGGCTGCCGGGCTCAAAGCGACCAAGGCGGTGACCCCGGCATTTCCAAACTACTGGGGTGAAAAAGACGATTTTATGGCTTCCGGCGCCGACCCGACGTTTGTGCCAGGGCGTGACTTGCCGCCTCCGCTGACCGTCGGGTGGGTGCTGGAAAAGGGAGCGATTCCCGACCAGCGCGTCCAAGTTGCCGGTTCGCGCATGATGGTCCTCGGCAATGCCGATTTTATCTCCGACGCTGCGCTCAACCGCTCGGCCGCAGACGGCGATTTTGCAGTCCTGATCCTGAATTGGCTGACGGACCGGGAACTCCTGCTTGGCATTCCTCCCAAGCAACCGCGTTTTTATTCTCTGGATTTCAGCGGTGGGCAACTCAACTTCATCTTTGCTGTGGTCGTGTTGGGGGTGCCGGCGGTGTTCGGGTTCGCGGGGTTTTTCGTGTGGCTGGTTCGCCGCCGTTAACCATGAGATTCCGCACAACGCTTCTCCTGGTGGGCATCGCGGTGGGACTGGGAGCCTTCGTCCTGATTTTAGACCGGCAAAATCCTAGCCGCCGCTCGCGGGAGACCAGTTCGATCTTCGTCGTTAACTTCGATCGCCAACTCGTCCAGGATGTCACCATTCAAAATGGCGATGTGCAAGTGGAGCTGAAACATCAGGAAAGCGGTTGGACCATGCAAAAACCGTTGCTGGACCGGGCGGATGGAACCCTGGTGGACCAATTGCTGGAGGCGGTGCAGTTCCTGCATCGCGAGGAAGAGTTAACCGACCTTGGCAAAGGCGAGCAGAGAAAACGGCGGTTGCGGGATTTCGGACTGCTAAAACCTCGTGTGCGCCTGAAGCTGGAAACCCCCCATGACCATTACGAATTGTTTTTCGGCAATGACACCGCGGTGGAGGGCACCAGCTACCTGCGGGTCGCGGGTCGGGATGCCGTTTACGTGGTCGCAGGAAATGTGAAAACATTGGTTTCGCAACGACCAAACGATTACCGGGACCATCGTTTAACGCCGTTTTTGACGAGTCAGATTGACCAGGTAAAGCTGGGGTTGCCGGGAGGATTGATGGAGTTGCAACGGATCCGGGACGAGTGGGAAATGCGGCGGCCCGTTCGGGCCCGCGCGAGCAACGAGCGGGTAAATGAACTGCTGACCAAATTCAACAGCGCCACGATCCTCGACTTTGTGGACCAGAATCGCGACACCCTTGCCGAAATGGGTGAACCTGCCTTGAAAATTGCGCTCGCCTCAGGGCAGGAACAAACCGAGGTCACGTTCGGACCTGAATCGGCACCTGGCCGGCAGCGGATCGCCATCTCCGGACGGCCAAACCTTTTCCTGGTCAATGACGATCTTAGCCGGAGCATTGACCTGCACCCCGACGACCTGCGGGATCGCAGGCTGACCCGCTTCAACCCGGACCTGGTTGACCGGATCGTCATCAGCAACGGGTCGGAGACGTTCACCCTGGCCCGTCAGGAGGACCAGTGGAGGTTTGCCGACGACCTGCGACCTGTGAACGGCGAAGCCGTGCAGCGGTTTCTCGCCGACCTGCGCACCCAGGAAGTGACAACGTTCGTGGCCGATTCCGTCGGCGAACTCGCGCGGTACGGCCTTGACCAACCCTCCCGGAAGATCACTCTAAGCGCTTTCGCATCGGAAAATACGGCCGAGTCGCCCGCCGGCGAAGCTCCCTTGCTCACGCTGCTGCTGGGCCGCAGCCAAAACGGATTCACTTACGTGCGCCTTGCCGAAGAGCCTTTCGTCGTGAGCGTGCCCGACACGGCGCTTGCCCGCTGGCCGAAAACGTCCATCGAATTCCAGGGCCTTGACCTGCTCGATTTACGGCGGCAAGACCTCGCGGCGGTGACACTGCACCGGCCTGGCCGGCCCGATGTCCACCTGACTCGAAGTCCCCATGGACAATGGTTGAGGGACGAAGGGGCCGCTTCGGCGGATGACCCTCGCGTGCAAGCATTCCTTAATGCGGTGGTCGGACTTCGGGCCGTGGCTTGGGCCGGTCCTACCGACCCGGCGCAAGGACTGTCCAATCCCGTTTTGTCCGTGACGTTGCAACCTCAAGATCCTGCGTTGGGCCGGGAAGAGGAAATAAAGGTCGGCAGCCCAAGCGGCCGGGCCGGTTATTTCTGCAGCACCACCCATCTGCCTGGCACCTCCATCATCAGCAGCCGCGACTTTGCGGAGCTGAAGGAAGGATTAGACGGAGCTTTCTAACGGAGGTGCCGGTCCTTTGTAACCGGTGACAGGGCCCCGCCGTCAGTAACGGCAGCTGTCTATGAAGAAATTCTTTCTCACGCTTGCGCTGGTGATTGGCACGCTGCTGCTGCTTGGGCCTTCGTCCAAAGCCGGGGTGTTCATCGGACTCCCGCTTCCTCTGCCGGTGCCGGTGTTTTATGGCCCGGCATATTACCCGCCCGGGTACTACTACGGCCCCTACGGGTACGCTTATTACGCCCACCCGTACTGGCACCGCCGGTACCGGGTGCATGGCCGTTGGTACTACCGCTGAGGTCCAAGGGGCCTAAGGTAAGAACCTTTGGCCCCTGCAGGGAGACCGGCTCGAGGGGCGGCCCGGCAGGGCCGATTCCCGCGCTTTTCCGCCCTGAACCCCTTTACCTTAGCGCCGTTGATCGCGAAGCCCCAAGAGATCGGCCACCTTGAACTGATGAAAGCGCGATTGGTTGGCAACAACCAATTGCGTCGATTGGGCGGCGCGAGAAATTGCGGCTTCGAAGTCCCCTAAAAATGGTTCCGCAGCTGCATTGAGAGTGCCGGCGAGCTTTTGCTTCGCCGCTTGGCGCACTCGCCTCCCCTCAAAGGGCCTTCACATAAATGATTTCGGGGGCGCTTGGGTCAAGATGATGCAACATCCCTGTGACCTCAAATTCGAGCTTGTGAAAAAGACCGTGCATGGGCGCGTTTGAAAGATTCGTTGAGGAGAATACCTTTATGGTGCGGCATCGAGAAACTAAATCCCGCAACAGCAACTCTCCGACTCCTGCATGGCGGTTCCGCAGGTGGACGTAGATCAACGGGACAAAACCGTATTCAAAGAAGGTGTACTCAAGAATACCAACCGCGGTGATGCTCTCATTTTCTTCAACGACGTATGCATTACCGTCGCTTATTGCCCGTTGAGTAAGATGTTTACGACTGGACCTTTCTGACTCCGGGTCTATCGCAGAGTTTGCACTGCCGTCGTCCGCGTTAGCCTGGCGGATAACTCGCCGCGGCACGATCATAAGCAGGTCACTTCAAAGCACTCCCTCATCCTCTTGAGCCTTTTCTGTACCGCAAGGCTAATTTACTTTCAATGACCACGGCGCGGTCGGCCGTCCATGCCGGCCGCGGGTTGAGGCGGGTTCCCATCCCGGTGCGCTTGAGGACAAGCTCCCCTCCCGGAGGTCACGACGGGACTCGTGACCCCCGGGAGGTTTTCCCACCGCCGGACAAACAATGTGGTGTCCGCGGGCAGCAAAACCTGCTTCAATGGACCGCCGTCAGGAAAGTCGCCCCTCCCCTGCGATGACAACAACGGTTCCCGTTTTTTCGACCCGTGTTCCGGGTCGGCTGCCATCGTTTCTGTCGGGTGAGTTTTCCTCCTTTGGTTCGGCTTATCCCTTTAGGGCCGGCCGGCCCTAAAGGCTGTGCACCCCCGCTAAACCCAATCGCTCCCCCCCATGAAAATCAATTTTACTAACCTCCGCCGGATCGCGGAACACCCGTGGGCCATTAAGGCTGCGCTGTGCGGCGGGCTGCTGGCCGGCGCGGGATCCCTTGCCACCGCCCAGTCTGCCAACACCGCAGCGTCTGTTGCCGTTCACGCCTCCAACAACGCCGAAATGCGCGCCGACGCCCTGCTTCGGCAGATGACCCTCGAGGAGAAACTTGCCTACATTGGGGGCACTTACACCCCGACCACCTACGGCGTGTTCAACATCCAAGGCATCCCTCGACTCGGGTTGCCCGAGATTGATATGTGCAACGGCCCGCTCGGGGTGCAAAGCTTCACGCAACCGTCGACCCGCTACCCTGGGGGGCTGGCACTTGCCGCTTCCTGGAGCCGGGACCGGGCGCTCGCGCGAGGGCGACAGTTTGGACGGGATGCCCGCGCCCGCGGTTTTCACGTGCTTTTGGGGCCAGGCGTGGACTTGTACCGCACGCCGTTGGGCGGAAGGAACTTTGAATACCAGGCTGGTGAAGACCCCTACCTGGGCGCCCAATTGGTCGTGCCCTTCATTTCCGCGCTCCAGGCCCAGGGCGTTTGGGCGGATGTTAAACATTACGCCGTCAATGAGCAGGAGTACCGACGGGAAAACATCAACATCGAAGTGGATGCGCGCGCCCTGCGCGAACTTTACCTGCCGCCGTTTGAGGCAGCCATCAAGCAAGGCCACAGCGCTTCGGTTATGGGGGCGTTGAACGCCATAAATGGGGATTTTGCCTGCGAAAGTTATTTCCTGGATACGCAGGTCCTCAAAAAAGACTGGGGTTTTGACGGGGTGCTGCTCACCGATTACCAAGCGATTCATGACGGGGTCAAGGCCGCCATGGCCGGTTGCGACCTGGACATGCCTTCCGGCACGTTTATGAACGAGTCGACGCTGCTGCCGGCCATCCAATCCGGCCAACTGCCGGTTGCGGCCATCGACGATAAGGTGCGCCGGATCCTGCGCAAAATCGTCTCATTCGGATTCCTGGACCGCCCGCAACTGGACAGGACGATTCCTTTGGATGACCCGGCCAGCGAACTGGAAGCCCTCAACGAGGCGCGCGAGGGCATTGTTTTGCTCAAGAATGAAGGCAACCTCCTGCCGCTGGACCGAACCAAGGTTCACTCCGTCGCCGTGTTGGGCCGCTTGGCGTCTCCGCCTCCGCCCACCGGTTTTGGAAGCTCCTGGGTGGTCCCGGTCCGCACCATCAGCGAATTGGCCGGCATCCAGGGCCAGGCCGAAAGCGTGAAGGTTGATTACATCAGCAACGGCTCCCCTGATCCCGCGACCTCGGCTTGGCAGTTCAGTGGGACGAACGGTCTGGAAAGCGGACTGCAGGGCCAGTACTTCGGCACCGGCGACCTGTCTGGCCGTCCCGTCCTGACGCGCCTGGATCGGGAAGTCAATTTTGATTGGACCCAGACCGGCAGCATCCCTTCGGCAATTCCGGTCGCCAGCCAAAACGCGTTCTCGGCCCGGTGGACCGGCCAGGTGCAGACCACCGTTACGGGCGATCACCTCTTCAAGGTGCAAGCCGACGGCGGGGTACGCTGCTACGTCAATGGTCAGTTGCTGGTCGACACCTTCTTCGCGCCGCCGGCACCGCCGATGTACGGCACCACGCTGCCCAGCTTTGCCAAGCTCTACCTGCAGGCCGGTCAGGCTTACCAGGTACGGCTGGAGTACCGGCGAACGACAGGCTTTGCCAGCGGCAGCGGGTCGCTCCTGGGCGTGCAGTTCAGTTGGACACCGTTGGTGGTGCCCCCAAGCCTGGCTGCCTACGACGCCGTAATCATGTGCCAGGGCATCGACAACGAGTACGACGGCGAAGGCATTGACCTCGCGTTCCGGTATGAAGACCAGGGTCTGGCCGGACTCGAAAAAGCCATTCTCCTGCCCGAGTACCAGGATGAATTGATTCAGAACGCCGTACACGCCAACCCACGAACGGTTGTCGTTTTAAATGGGCCCGGCAACTTTGATCTCCAGAGTTGGGTTAACCAGGTGCCGGCGCTCTTGCATGCCTGGTACCCCGGAGAGGCCGGGGGCCAAGCCCTGGGCGAGATCCTGTTTGGGGACGTTAACCCCTCGGCCAAACTGCCCTTCACGATGGAGAAGCGCTTGGTAGATAACCCGAGTACGGCCAATTACCCGACGACAGGTGACGCGTTCTCCCTCCGCTACACCGAAGGTATTTTTATGGGGTACCGCGGCTTTGAGAAGAACCGCGTCCAGCCGCAATTCGCGTTCGGCTACGGATTGTCTTACACGACCTTCGAATACTCGAACTTGCGCGTCACGCCCGGCGCATGGGTCCCGAACGGCAAAAACCCGGTGGAGGTTTCCTTTACGGTGACGAACACGGGCAAGCAGGCCGGAGCCGAGGTAGCCCAACTTTACGTGGGCCAGGAGCACCCAAGCGTGCCGCGGCCGATCAAGGAACTGAAGGGGTTCGAAAAGGTGTACCTCGAACCGGGCCAAGCCAAGACCGTGACAATCCGCCTTAACCGTCGTCCGTTTGCTTACTTCGACCCGGCGGCGCAACAGTGGCACGCAGAGCAGGACAGCTACCGCGTTTTGGTCGGCTCATCCTCGCAGGACATTCGATTGAGCGGGAAAGTCGAGCTCACGGCGCCGGTCCGGTTTTCGGTGTCGGAGTAGACGGCCCCCGAACAACGTGTCGGGGTGTCGCGACTCCAACGGTTCTTCCACGCCGACACCCCAACGGCACTCAGATAAGGGCGTTTGGGCCGTAAAGGGCCACGGCCCGGTAGGGCGGCGAGTCCCTTCGCCGCCGGGGTATCGGGTGGAAACGCAGACCCCGTCGCACCCGCCTGGGTGCTCCCCGGGCGCTTGAGGACAAGCTCCCCTACCGGAGGTCGCGCAGGGACACGCGACCCCATCCCAAGGCCCCTGTCACGCTGCAGTGGCGGCGAATCTCTTCGCCGCCCTACCGGGCCGCCTCTTGATCCGGTGCCGCTGCAGGGGCGCAAAAGCCTTGCCTCAGTGCCATTGCGTCGACACACCGACACGCCGTTACCCCGTTACCGTCTTCCCCCTCCGGGCTGCGTAAACCGACACAATTCCGCCAGAAAGGGGCCGGAAACCGGCATCCACAAAACCGGTTCTTTCAAGCAGTTGCAGCATGCGCCGGCCGCGTGGGAATTGCTCGATGCTCTCGGCAAGGTAAGTGTAGGCCTCGGGCACTCCCGTCAGCCACCCGGCCAGACGCGGCAGGACGTGGTGCAGGTAGAGGCGGTAGAGGGGCAGTAACGGGCCTTGCGGCAGTGAGAAATCCAGAATCACCACATGGCCTTCGGGAGCAAGCACACGGCGCATCTCCAGAAGCGCTTCGTCGTAGGAAGCCATGTTGCGGAGCCCGAAGGCCACGGTTACCGCATCAAAAACGGCATCGCGAAACGGCAGGGCGAGGGCGTCAGCCACGACCAGGTTCTCCAGTCCACGCCTTCGCGATCGCGCGAGCAGCGGCGCGCAAAAATCCGCCCCGACCAGCTGGGCGCCAGGCAGGGTGCGCCGCAAGGTTGCTGCCAGTGCCCCGCTTCCCGTTGCCAGATCCAGGATATTTCGAGGCTGCCAGCAGGCCAACAGGCGGGCCACGTAAAGACGCCACCACCCGTCCAGGCCGCCGCTCAGGCAGGCGTTCGCCAGGTCGTAGCGCGCAGCAATCTGGGAGAACATGCGCCGGATAGACCCGGCGTCCTGGGCCACGTACCCGCGTTTCATGGGAGGCATGCTCACGAGAGGACTCGAACCTCCACGGGTTGCCCCATACGGTCCTGAGCCGTACGCGTCTGCCAGTTCCGCCACGTGAGCGAGGTGGAGGCGTATATAATTGCGAATACCAATCGAGTCAAATCGGAGACCCGTCCTTAACTCAAACGCATCGGCATCAGCACGTACAGAAACGGGCCTTGGATTTTGATCACGCCCGGGCTCATTTCATCGATCAAGTCCAGAAAAACTTCGTCGTTCCCAAGGTTTCGCAGCGGCGCCATGAGAAATTCGGGGTTAAACGCAATCGAAAATTCACGGCCTTTGTACATCACCGGCAGGGACTCTTTCGCTTCACCAACGTCCGGTGTCGTGGCCACAATGTCGATGTTGCCCTTCGAGAAAATGAGTTTCACCGAATTCGATTTCTCACTGGCGAGTAAGGAGACCCGTCGCACGGCGGTCAGAAACGTTTCGCGCTCAAGGGTGATGCGTTCCTTGGCTTCCGCCGGGATGACCTGACGGTAATTCGGGTAATTGCCTTCGATTAGTTTGGAAACCAGAAAGGTTCGGTTCAACTCAAACGCAATCTGGTTATCACCGATGCTGACCTTCACATCGCCTTCGTCCCGTACAAGCCTCTGCAACTCGGAAACGGCTTTGGTAGGAACGATGATGTCGACCTCCTGGCTCGCCGGAAATTCAATTTCCAGATCGACCAGGGCCAAACGCCTTCCGTCCGTGGCTACCAAGGTCAGCTTGTTATCGCGGAACGAGAACAGAATCCCATTAAGCACGTAGCGCGTTTCATCGGTGGAGATGGCGTAAGAAGTCTTTTTAAGGCCATCCCGGAGCTCTTTCTGGGAGATGTTGAACACTTTCGCGTTCTCAAACCGGGCTAACGGCGGGAACTCTTCTTCCGGCAAGCCCAAAATTTTGAAGTAACTTGAGCCGCTGCGAATCGAGGCGAGGTTCTTGCCGTCAACGTCGAAAAGGATTTCAGAGGAGGGCAGTTCGCGAACAATGGAAAACAAGCGGCGCGCCGGCAAAGTGGTCGCCCCGGCTTTCTCCACCTGCGCTTCGATCCCTCCCCGTACGCCCACATCAAGGTCGGTGGTCGTCAACCGGATCTCCCCTTCGTTGGCCTGGAGAAGCACGTTTGAAAGAATCGGCAGCGTTGTGCGCGTGCTGACCACGTTCTGGACGACGGAAAGGCCTTCAAGGAGCTTGTCCTTACTAACGCTGAATTTCATAGCTCGGGGGTCAACAAACCATTTGCAACAATTTACCGCAACCTGTGTCACGGTCTTAATCCCTTCATATTCATGGTGCAAGCGGGATCGCGGATTACCCACGAGGGCCGGATGACCTTTTCCCACCGGGCCTGCCGGGCATTGGAGGACCCCAAACGGTTCCGGCCATTCCCGGACGGGATGCACCCGCTTGGCGCTTGGCAGTTCCTCCTTTACCTTGCGGTCGGGGGCGGTAGAAAGAAAGTTTGACGGTTTTATTTTCTGTTATGGAACAAAATCAGTTTCTGGCTTTGACCGATGCAAACGTCTACGCGGACAACCCCGAACCGCGCTGCCCGTGTTTGCTTTTGCTTGACGTCTCCGCCTCCATGGAAGGCGAACCCATCAAGCAACTTGCCCACGGGGTGGATGTTTACCGCGATTCCCTGTTCAGCGATGAACTGGCGCGCAAACGGGTGGAGGTTGCGATCATGACTTTCGGCGGAACGGTGGACCTGAAGCACCCTTTTGTGACCGTGGACGCACTGTCGGCGCTGCATTTCCGTGCCCAGGGCGGTACGCCGATGGCGCGGGCCGTGGTGGAAGGATTGAAATATTTGGAGACGCAAAAAGGCATTTACCGGGCGAACGGCATCGCTTATTACCGTCCCTGGGTGTTCCTCATCACGGACGGCGGGCCAAACGATCCCGAAACCGGGTTGTGGGGCGAGGCGGTCCGCCAGGTTCGCGAAGGTGAGCAGCGCAAGGCCTTTTCGTTCTTCAGCGTCGGCGTTGAAGGGGCCAATTTTGAAAAACTCACGGAATTGAGCGTGCGCCAGCCCCTTAAGCTGCAACGCCTGGAGTTCCAAACGCTGTTTACGTGGCTTTCCGCCTCGCAGCAGGCCGTGTCGCGCTCGCGCCCGGGAGAGGCCGTGCCGCTTTTGTCGCCGGCGGGTTGGGCAGAAGTCTGAATCGCAACCGATCACAGACGTGAAGTGGACGATCGCAGGTGCCAGCGTGGCGGGCACTTCTCACCTTCGTGCTGCGACCCCGTGCCAGGACAGCCATGGCTACCGGACGGTCCGGCAGGGGCAGGGCAATGTGTTGCTGATCGCCGTCTCCGACGGCGCCGGAAGCGCGTCGCATTCCGACACCGGCTCGAGGACGGCCGTCGAGGCTACCCTTGCCTTTCTCGAACGGTGGGCCGGCAGCGGCGAAGAGTTTACCCGCTGCACCGCCCTCGCGGCGGGAGAAGCGGCCAGGCAGGCAATCTTCCGGGAGGCTCAGCGGCTCAGGGTGTCCCGGCGGGAAGTTGCGTGCACGCTCCTGTTCGCGTGCGTCGCCGAGCAATCAGCGATTTTCGCTCAAATCGGGGACGGTGCCTGGGTCATGGGAATGGGTGGCAGCCCTTGGGCAGCCACCTGGCCCAGGGCGGGACGGTACGCCAATGAAACGGATTTTTTAACGGCTGATGGCTGGACCGGGGCGCTCCAGGTGAAACGTGAAACAGGCCCGGTGGACTGCGTGGGTGTATTGACGGATGGATTGCAGAACGTGGCCCTTCACCACGCTTCACGGACGGCGCACCAGCCGTTCTTCAGGCCGCTGCTTTCTGTCCTGCACGGCAATCCCCTTGCAGGCAATCTTGACGAGCAGCTTGCGGCGTTTCTGGCTAACCCTGACCTCAACCGAAGAACGGACGACGACAAGACCCTCGTGATGGCCGTCAAACGTCGTCTTTATTTGCCGTGGAGAGTTTCGTAGATTCAACCGGAACTCCCCTCCGGCTGGGACCCTCCGTGGGGCGCGTCGGCGGCGAAGGAAAGGTGCTGGAGTTGGCAGATCGCCCAGGACTGCTCGCCAAACTCTACCACACGCGACCCCGCCCGGACCAGATCGCCAAACTGCGTCACCTGATTCGCGTGCGCAGCGATCAGGTCGGTCGCTTCACTGCCTGGCCCAGCGGACTGGTCCTGGACCAGACCGGATCCGTGCGCGGCTTCCTGATGCCACGTGTGAGCGGGTGTGAAGTGCACCAGGTCTACCATCCCAGGGAACGCGCGGCCAGATTCCCGGACGCGCATTGGGATTTTCTGGTGCATGTAGCCCGAAACTGCGCTGCAGCTTTTGATGAGGTGCACAGGCTCGGGGCAATCATCGGGGACGTCAACGAAGGCAATGTGCTGGTAAGGGACAACGGGACCGTCATGCTCATCGATTGCGATTCGTACCAGGCTCAGCACCAGGGCACAACCTGGGGGTGCGACGTCGGCGTGCCGTTGTGGACCGCTCCGGAGTTGCAGGGAAAACCTTTCCGCGGCCTTATCCGGGTCAGGAACCACGACCTGTTCGGACTCGCCCTGCTGATCTTCCACCTGCTGTTCATGGGGCGCCACCCTTTCGTGGGTGTACCCTTTGGCCATGACGGGGTTACGCCTGATCGGGCAATTGCAGAATTCAAGTTCGTCTTCAGCGCCAGTAAGCCGCTGCCCGACTTGGCACCCCCGGCCTCCTGCCCGACCATGGCGAGCTTGCCCGGAGAAATTCGGGTCCTGTTTGACCGCGCGTTCCTGCAAGGGTCCGGAAACGACGGCAGCCGGCCGGAAGCGCACGTCTGGGCAATAGCCTTGGAGCAGCTTGCACGCTCGCTCCGGGCCTGTCCCCAAAGCGAAGCGCACCTCTATTGGAAGGGCGCACCGTCGTGCCCCTGGTGCACCGTGCGAAGGAACGGTGGACCCGATTTTTTTGCGGCCGCGACGATCAACGCCGTCCCGGTCTTGCCGAAGGCGGTCCCCCAGGCGCCTTGGCGTGGACTAAGCTCTCGCTTCGGCTCATTGCGTAGGGCGGTGGTTGCCGGCACCGTGCTGCTTGGCGTTTCCTGGCTGTCCGGCCTGGGACACATCCAACCGCCACAACCGCAGCCGGCACCGCGTGCTTTGCCGGTTAACCATGTCGCTAAGCCGTTGCACCATGCAACTGCGCTCCGGCGACACCACAGGCGGGCACACCAAAAGTAGGACGAGACACGCCGTACACGACAAAAAACCGGGGCGGGGTGGCCTACCGGTCGAGCTGGCTGTCCAACAGGAGAACCAATTGACGGAGCTGGTCTTCCTTCCCCATCTTGGTTTTTATGCTCTTGCAGGCATGAAGGACCGTGCCATGGTCGCGGCCCCCGAACGCATCGCCAATTTCGTTCAGCGACGCCTTGGTGTGGCGGCGGGCCAGGAACATCGCAACCTGACGCGGGAACGCGATGTTGGCCGGCCGGCGTTTACTCGTCATGTCGGCCAGGCGCACATCAAAATGTTCCGCCACCTTTTTCTGGATCTGATCGATCGTGATCGTTTTTTTCGCTTCCTCCTGCAAGATGTCGCGAAGAAGCTGCTCCACATTTTCTATCGTCACCGCACGCCCGCTGAGTGAGGCAAACGAGGCCACCCGCATCAAGGCCCCTTCCAGACGGCGCACGTTTGTACGGACCCGCTGCGCCAGAAAGTCGAGGACCTCCGGCGCCAACTGGACATGCAATGCCTGCGCCTTTTTTAGGAGGATGGCCATTCGGGTTTCGACGTCCGGCGGCTGTAACTCCGCCGTAAGGCCCCATTCAAAACGGGAAACGAGGCGTTGTTCCAGGTTGGCGATTTCACTGGCCGGCCGGTCACTGGAGAGGACGATCTGTTTGCGGCCGTCGAAAAGCGTATTGAAGGTATGAAAAAACTCTTCCTGGGAACGTTCTTTGCCGGCTAAAAAATGGATGTCGTCAATCAACAGCACATCCGCCTGCCGGTAGCGTTTCCGGAACTTCACCAAGGTGTTATGCTGAATGGCGTCGATGAATTCGTTGGTGAACTTTTCGCTCGACAGGTACATTACCTTAAAGCCCTTTTTTCGCTCCACGACCTGCTGCCCGACGGCGTGCATCAGGTGCGTTTTACCCAAGCCCACGCCGCCGTAGATAAAGAGCGGGTTGTAGGTTTTTGCCGGAGATTGTGCCACGGAGAACGCCGCCGCATGAGCGAACTGGTTGTTCGAACCGACCACGAACGTGTCGAACGTGTTCCGCGGGTTCATCCCGTGGCTTGAGAAGTGCTCTGCCTCTTTGTCAGCAGCCCGCGACCCCGGACTCTCCATCGGTACCGGCTCCGCTTCCAGCACCACGGGCGTTGCGGGCCGCGCAGTTTCACTCACCAAAAACCGGATTTCACGAGGGCTTCCCAGGACGGATAATGCCGCCGATTGCACTAGGTTAAGGTAATTGCTCTCAATCCAAAGCTGATAAATTGTGTTGGGAACCTCAAATACCAGACTGGCCTCGTCGGCCTGAACCAACTCGAGGGCAGCAAACCACCGTTGGAACGCGTCCGGGCTGACGTGCGGGCGGATGTTGAGGGCGATTTCCTCCCAAATGCGGCGGAACGTGTTTTCCATGAGGAAATTACTTGCCCCGCTCAGCGCACCCGATGTCCCTCGCCATAAACAAACACACGCCGACGGGGCGGACCGGCCATGGTGGGAAAATAAGAAGGTAAGGTGCAAAAGTCATAAAAATGATCCGGGCTCAGGCAGGTTAATTCCAAAACGTACTGAAGGGTTAATCCAGATGCTCCGAACGCCCCTACCCACCCTTGACACAAGGGAAAGCGGCCCGATTGAAGCCGCGTTGTACCCATGGCGATCTGGCTGCCCAACATACTTGTTCACAGGTTATTCACACTGCCCACTTGTTGCCGTCGAGCGGTGAACAGGATAGGAGCCCAGTTGAGCACCGGCAAGAAAAATCCTGGGATTGCCCGCCCTTTTCTTTTCGGGACGCACGGGCTCCTGTGGCCCCGGCGCTATTCGACCGCCGCTTCCTCCAAGCCCTCCCGCCGGTGCGCCGTCTGCCTCAACCGTTCCGCGGGAGTACGGAAGATGATGCTCACCGCAGCGCAAGCTGCGCATCCAGTCAAGACGTACCACGGAAAGGCCACGGTTGGCCACCATACGGGAAGAAAGTGTCCAAAATCAAGGACCTGGTCCCGCCACGTTCCCCGCATCACCAGAGCAACGACGTCAAACGCCGGCAGCTTAACCCGGCAAGCCACGAGCACTGCGGCCATGCCCGCCAGCATGGCCAGCACATTGGTTTCATCGCGGCCGCGCGTCCGCGTCAGTAAACCCACCAGGAACACCCCGAGCAACGAACCGTAAGTGTAACCTAAACTTCCAAGGGCTATCGGAATAATCGTTAGTTTCGCGTCGTGGAGCACCGCATTTGCCGCCAGCGTCGCCACGCCGACCATCAGAAGCCCGAACACCACGGTGGCCCACCGGGCGGCCCGGATCGCGGAACCCGGGC
>DASWVC010000158.1:0-8777 GCA_036401335.1 Chthoniobacterales bacterium | reverse complement strand
AAAGCACCCGCCTTGGACATTGTTCTTCCAGAGCAAACCGAAAAAAGGACAAAATAGTTTGCACGGCATTTTTGAGTTCCTAACCCCTTTTCAACGCGCAAACCCGCTCCTGGAGCGGGTCTCGCAAATTCGCGAGCCCGCGAACCGTTTAAGATCGGCTTGAACACCCGTGTCACGACTATTTGGGATCGCGCCGGCTGATACACTTATCTGGTTCCGTTCAGTTGAAAAACTGCCGGGAAAATGCGCTACCTCCTCCCGCCGGCCCACTCGATGATCCCGCCCCATAACCGTTGGTAACCGGGCCAGTCGACGAACGCGCGCGGGCACCAGTGCGGGCCCACGTCAGAAGTCCAGGCCACCGTCCGGCCTTTCTCAAAGGTCCCCACCACCAACAACGGATCATCACCGACGACGGCCAGCGTCTCGGCCCCGGCTTTGGCTTTCACCTCGTTGTACCCAAGCAGGTAGGGCCATTCTCCTTCGAGGCCGGACACGATCGAATGGCCGGAATTGACGACCCGGGGATTCACCCCCTCCGGTTTTTCCAGGCGGTCATCGTGGGGTGAGATTGAGACGGGCAGAACCTCTTCGATCGCCGTCCGATGGTAACGCGCGGAGCCGTAGATTCCCTGAAAGCTCAGGTAGCCTCCGGCCATTATCAGGCCGCCTCCTCGTCTCACGTACTCCTTGAGGAGTTGCAGCCGGTTCGGCATTCGTTTGCCTTCCAGAAAAGTTTCGGGCGGCAAAAGGAGGGTGTTTGCCCCGATGTCACTTAAAATGACCGCGTCGTATGCCTGAAGTCCGGCCAGCTCAAAAGGAAACACTTTCGCTGCCTCGTGGCTGGGTTGGTGGACGACGTTGATCCCGGCTGCTACGAGCGCAGCGATCAGGAAGTCACCTCCGGTCGCGTAATAGGTGGACGAGAAAAAATCGAAGCCTTTGAAATGGGTGGAACTGCTCACCCAACTCTCGCCGACCAACAAAATGTTGTGTGCCATAAATTGCTAGTTTGAACGTCGAAAACCGGCGGTTAAGACCGGGAAAATGGACCGCCGGTACCTACGCGCACCAACGATTCACCACGAGCGCAATCACCGTCGCGCAAGCCACCAGGTCATCGACGGCCACCTGCTCGTTGGGTTGATGCGCCTGGCTTGGATCGCCCGGCCCAAAATTTAGCGTGGGAGTTCCGGCCAGGTCGGTGGGGATGCCCATGTCCGTGTGCGCACCCATGCCCCAGAGCTGAAAGGGCCGGGAGACGGCAGCGAACGCCTCGGCAAACGTGGTCACGAGCGCATGGCTGGTGGGAACTTCCGCGCAATCGGCATCCAGAATCCATTCTACACGTGGCGGGTGCTCAGCCAGCCAAGGGTCAACCTGGGCCAGGCGCGCCAACAAGGCCTCGACTTCGCGTTTGACGTCGCCCCCCAGGCCCTGATCGTCCTTTTCGTGCGGCAGGTACTGCACGTCTATGACAATCTCAGCCCGTCCCGCCGCGGAGCTTGGATGCTCGCCCGCCCGCACCTGGGTCACGATGATTTGATTGGGCAATTCCATCAGGGGATGGTTCTTTCGGGGGTGGTGGCGCCAGCGTTGGTTGAGTACGTCGATCCCGTCCAGGACGAACCGCATCAGGCTGACCGCGTCGACCGGGCCACCGGCATCCCAGTGGCGAGGCCGCAATTCGGCATGGCCGCCGATTCCGTCCAGGATGATCTTGCCCCATAGAATGCCGTGACAAAGCGGAGAAACCCGGTTGGCGGTGGGCTCGGTTAGAATGCCTGCATCCGCACGGTACCCTCGATCGGCCATGGCCAGGGCACCCATCCCGCCAATCTCCTCGTCTACCACGGTTGAGAAAACGATGTCGCCCCGGAGCGGACTACCAAGTTCGCGCAGGAGTTCCGCCGCAACCAGCATGCAGGTAACCCCACCCTTCATGTCCACGGCTCCCCGGCCGTAAACCCTGCCGTCGTCCACGACACCGGCAAAAGGAGGGTGGTTCCAATGGGATGGTTCACCGGCCGGCACCACGTCGATGTGCCCGGTCAGAAGGATAGATCGCCCCCCTCCCAAACCTTTCAGCGTTCCCGCCAGATTCGGGCGCCCGGTGAAGTCCCGCCCTTGCTGAGCACCCGGGCGTCCCCGGTACTTCTGCAATAGCGCCGTCGCGTCAGGTTCCCACAGGTCCGTATTGAAACCGGCGTGGGCCAACCGCCTTTCCAGGTATTCCTGGCACAGGCGTTCGCCGGGACCAGCCTTGGCCGGGTCGGACATGACGACGCTCTCAAAGCGGATCAACTCCTGCAAGGTGCCGGCCAGTCGCTCACGGCTGCGCGCGACGGCTTCGACGATGCGTTTCTCCTGCTCGTTCATGCGGTTATAGGGTTAGTGATCAGACGTTCCACCAGCACGCTGCCAATCAGAAGGGCGCCAACCGCCCCAAGTTGCCAGATGGCGTTAACGTTTAACATCTGCAACCCGGCTTGGAGCGAGGTAAAAAACAAAACTGCGGAAAGGGAACCGGTCATACCGCCCGCCCCGCCGCTGATGCGGGCTCCCCCCAGCAAGGCAGCTGTCAGGGAAAGCAGTTCGAGGTTCTCCCCAATGTTTGGGCGGGCGCTCAGCAGCCAGGAATCCGCCATCACACCGGCCAACCCCGACAGCAGTCCACTTGCCGCGTAGACCCCCATGCGGATGGCATCGACGGGCACCCCAAGCAACCGGGCGGAACGTTCGTTACCCCCCGTCGCGTAGATCCAACGGCCCAAGGGCGTTTGGTTTAACCCGAAACTGAGCAGGCAAAAACTCGGGACCACGAGCAGCACCGTGTGGACCGGCACCCCGATGACCATGCCTTGGCCAAGAAAACCAAACGAGGGCGGGAGCCCGGACACGGGTGCTCCACCGGTCAGGGCCAAGGCCAGTCCATTGTACGCATAGAACGACCCGAGCGTAACCATCAGGGGCAACAGCCGGAGGCGGGTGATCAGCAGACCGTTCAACAGCCCGAGAACCACCCCCAGCAAGACGCCCGCGAGCGCCGCCGGCAACGGTGCCGCGCCCTTTGCCAGCAACCCGGCCGTCAGCAACCCGGAGAGGCTCACCATTCCACCGACCGAGAGGTCAATTCCGCCTCCCCCGGCCACGATCACCAACGTCTGCCCGAACGTCACCAAAGCCAACAATGTGGAAAACTGCAGAATTGACGAAACGTTGCCGGCGGAGAAAAAGGCCGGTGCACGCAGCGCAAAAACCGCCAGCATGACCAACCAAAGCACCCCTAATCTCCCGCCGGGCAGCCACGGATGCGTGTAGCGAACGGCACTCGTCCTCGGGATCGCATCCTTCGGGCGTGGTCCGGTCACGGAATTGCCCTCCCCTGCCCGATCACCCTGGATGCACCGAAACCGGACGAACGCGCCGCGACGGCGTCCGCGGCGAGGACGAACACCAGCAAAACACCGGTGATAACCTGCTCCCAGAGGGACGGAACGCCGATCAGGACAAACCCATTCTGTAAAAGCCGCACAAGCAGCACCCCGAGAAAAGTTCCCAGGAGGTTCGCTTTACCGCCGAGCACGGTGGAACCTCCAAGTACTGCGGCTACGATTGCGTCCAAAGCCACCAGCCCCCCCGTTGAAGTTTCCACGTTTCGGTAACGCGCAACGTACAGCACTGCCGCCACACCCGCCAAAAGGCCGGTGAACCCATACACAAATATTTTGGTCCGGCCGATGCCCACTCCGGCCAGGCGAGCCGCGCGCTCGTTTCCTCCGGTGGCCAGCACGGCAACGCCCAGCGGCGTCCAGTGCAGGATGAGGGCTGCACTCAAGTAGGCCACGGCAACGCAGCCCAGGCTGACCGGGAATGGTCCAATGGTCCGGCTCAGCACGCCCCCCGTGAACTCGGGAAGGCCGGAAATCCAGTTGCCTCCCAGGAACAAGAACATCGCGGACCGGTAAATACCGAAGAGCCCCAGCGTTGCCACGATTGGAGGGACTTTACCCAAGACCACCAGAGCTCCTGCAACCAGGCCCAGGGTGGCACCGGCCATCGGTCCAATAAGAAAAATGAATGCGGCAGGCCAATTGCCCTGGACACCCCACCCGGCCAGGATCGCGCAAATGCCCAAAATACCGCCCACGGCGACGTCGACCCCGGCGGTGGCCAGAACAAAAGTCATTCCGAGGCTCACCAACCACAGCTCGATGCTGTTGCGGAATACCGTCGCGACGTTCGACAGCGTAAGGTAGTACGGCGAAAAAGCCTGAAACAGACTGGCGGTTACGGCGCAAGCTGCGGCCAGCGTAATTTCCCGCGTTGCCCTCACGCGAAAACGATTTCTGTTGTCCACGCGTGAGCGCCTCGTTCAGGTGCAGCGCATTTCCCCCAAATCGGCGTCAGAACTTGAACTGGTCCACGTTCTCCTTGGTGAACACCGTCGGAGGCCCCAAGAGCAGCACTTTGCTGTCCGCATTGTACGTCACCGGATGGTCTAAACCAGGAACCTCGTTCTTCGCGGCAAAAGCTTTGCCGTCGATTAGCTGTTTGCCGGCCCAAACGGTCAGGTAACCCAAGTCTCGCGGATTCCAGAGCACGGTGAACCCGAACGCGCCACTCTTCAGGTAGGATCGAACGGTGTTCGGTGAGCCATAACCGGTGCCGATCACCTGACCGATTTTTCCGGCCGATTCGATGGCTTGGGCCACCCCTGGGCAGGTCGTCGAGGCGACGGCGATCAACCCTTTCAGGTCGGGATGAGCTGTAAGGAGATCGGTTGCCAACTGGAACGCCCGTTGTGCGGTGCCGCCCGCGAACTGCGGAGAAAGCAATTTAAGCTTCGGGTACTTTGAAGCTGCCCGTTCCTGCATGAATTTGATCCAGGTATTCAGGTTCGTCGCCGTGGCTTCCCCCGAAATAATCCCGACGGTACCCTGGCTTCCGATGCGCTTGGCCAACTCGTCGATGATGGTGAAGCCGAGGTCCTCATCCAAGGCCTGGGCGACATAAAGGTCGCGTTCGCTCTTGGGCGCGTCCGAGTCGGACGTGAAAATCTTGATGCCCTTCGCCTTGGCCTTTTTGATGACGGGATCAATTGAGCTCGCGTCGAGCACCGAAACGGAGACCGCGTTAATCCCCTGATCAATCAGCCCGTTCACGATTCGCAACTGTTCCGCCGGATTTGTATCCGTGGGACCGGTGTAGACGAAATCCACCGCAAACTTACGGCTCGCATCCCGGCCGCCTTCCTCCATGGCATTGAAATAGGGAATGCCGACAATCTGGGGCACGAAGGCCACCTTGGTTTGCGTCCAGCCGGTCGGGGCGGCGGCGAGGCAGACCGCCGCGACGCAACCCGCCGACGCCAGCCAGCGAATGGGATTCTGGGTTTTCATAATTGATTAATGCGGAAGTTTATTTGTGTTGCTCGCGCGAAGGATCCGTCACGCGGTTCTCGGCCAGAGCGCCGGTAATCCAGCCAACAACCTCTTCGGGATTCGTTTTTTCTTTCTCCAATTCAACGGCTTTGCGGCCCCGGAGCAGCACGAGAATGCGGTCCGCCACTTCAAACACGTCACCCAAATTGTGGCTGACCAGAAGCACCGCTTTGCCTTTGTTCCGGAGCTGTTCAATGAGCCGCAGAACCTTGCGCGTTTCCACGACGGCCAACGCCGCCGTCGGCTCATCCATAATTACCAGTTTCGTATCCAGGTCCAGCACCCGGGCGATGGCCACGGCTTGCCGTTGACCTCCGGACAACGCTGCCACCGGCACCGACAGTGATGGCAGGTGCGCTCCAAGTTCCGCGATCAGATGTTCCACCCGCTCACGCATCCGGCGTTTGTCCAGGATTGGAACGCCGTAAAAGGATCGAACCATCTCCCGGCCCAAGAACACGTTCTCATAAACCGTCAGGTTTTCTACCAACGCAAGTTCCTGAAAAATGGTGGAGACTCCTACCATCCTGGCCTTCGCGGGACTGCCTAAAAGGACGGGTTTGCCGTCAACCTCCAATTCCCCGGTACTGGGTTGATGGGCTCCCGACAAGATTTTTACCAACGTGGATTTACCGGCTCCGTTGTCTCCCACCAGCGCGGTGACTTCCCCAAGACGGAGCTCCAAATCTACTGCGTTGAGGGCCGTTACGGCCCCGAAATGCTTGGATACCCGGCGCACTTTCATCCAGGTCTTCCCGGACGCCATTACCGGAGGTCTCCTGGCGACCTGCCACGCGGCGCCAAGTGGTCGTGCGAAACGCGCTGCACGACGGCCATTAGCTGTGCTGGGGTGGGTAGAATCCGCCCTTCCATTTTGCCTGTGATCCTGAATCCGTCCCGTAGCGTTGGTGCTTGCCGGTCGTCGCCGCCGGTGCCGATCCCATCCTTGCGGCCACAAACCTCCAGCCCCTCGATCTTACGATTTGGAAGCGCAGTCAACAGCGTTTTTTCCGGACAGGTTCAACCTGGGCACGCGTCAATGTCGGCCTGAGTCCTTGTCGCCAAATTTCGCCTGAGCATGTGCTCTGTTGGTTGAACAGGTAGAGCAGCTTGCACCACAGGCATGCGATCCGAAAACGAGCGGCCTCAGATCATGTATTCCATCATCACGGAACCTTCAACGGCGGGCGCGGAAGTCTGGTTGAGCAGCGTTTCCGCCACCCGCCTCGCCTGGGTTCGCAACTCCGGCACGGCAACGGTTTCCCAAAGCGTTCCGCGCAGCAGCGGGCCGAGCGCCAGCAGGAGGTGCGATCGATCACCCTCGCCGGTGATGGCGGTGTGATCGGGATCGATGCGGACGCCCATATCGGTCTCGTCCGGAGCCACCAGCCCTTGCCGGAGCAGGTTTCGCAGCAATACGGATCGAGTCGCGGTCAGCCTCGTGGCCGGACCGGTGGCGTTGATCACGAGATCGCCCGCCTGGCTCTTGCCGTTCTGCAGATGCACGACAACCCGGCTCCCGGACGCTTCTACCCGTTCGATGCCGGCCGCGTGGATTTGCAGTTGTCCGGTGAGTTGAGAATTCGTGACCTGAGCATGAATTTCCGGCGCGATGCGGTGGCGGAAAATGTTCCAGCGCGCAGCATAATCCCGGGCAAACGTCAGCCGCTCCTCGCGCTTGAAATGGCTCCAGATGCGCTGTGTATGGGGGCGTAGCTTATCCACGATAATCGCCGGATTCGCATTCTGCTCATGCAGGAAGGCACAGTGATGCTGCATGAGTGCGACCATCCGCTCCAGACCCAGTTCCGCAAGGTCCACGCCGGCTGGAGGAAAGTCCGGGTATTCGATCCCGCGAAAGTGTGCGTGAGGGAACCAGCCGTGGCGCGAGATCGCATGAATGCTGCCCATCCAACCAAGCGCACGCAATGTGATGATTGCATCGACAGTGGTCAGTCCGGTGCCCAGAATGACAATGCGCCCTTCGTGCCCGGGCAACCGCTGCTCCCAGGGCTGCCACGGGTCTCCAACCCAGGCCGGATGCTCGGCCAGAATCTCCGCTCCGGGCAGAGGCGCCGGCGGCTCGTTGCCAGTCGCCAAAACCACACGGTCGGCTTCCACCGGGGCCGCGCCCGCCAGGCGAACGATCGCCGTGTCGCCAGTCGGTTCGATGTCCACGGCCTCCGCCGCGACAAACTGCGTCTTGACCGGAGTCATCCCGCCCGGGCTCTGCAGGTGGTGTTGCATGAGGGAACGGAGGTAATCGCCGTACACCATGCGCGGAATAAAGCGCTCACGCAGTTCGATCTCAGGCACGGTGTCGAACTCACACCGGGTCCGCAGCCATTGCAAAAAATGGTCTGGTTCCTCGGGAAAAGCAGACATATTCCGCGCCGCCACATTGAGCAGGTGCTCGGGGCGCCGCAGGCCGTAAGCAACGCCCCGCCCCGCCGGACGACGATGATTAACGATTGTCACCCGGAGCGGGCGCTTGCCCAGCCGGGCAAGATTTACGGCGGTCATCACGCCGCTGAAACCGCCCCCAATAATGACGATGTGCTCCGGTTCGATTGAAGGCATGAGGTTTCTCAAAGTGAACGGGCAGACTCTAGCGGATTGAAATCGCGTCGCGTTTCAATTCTCGCTCATCAACTCGGCGACTGCGCGTTCAAGCTGAAGGTCGCGTCCTTCAGCCGTGCTTTGAGGATCATTGATTACTTCGATATCCGGGTCCACTTGTGTCCTCTCCAGGAACTGACCCTGTTCATCCTGAAGACCGACCTCCGGTATGCCGAAGACCAGCGATGGGTCCTGCAGGGTTTCCCACCAGACAAAAGAGCCACTATCTGCCACTGGCATCCCGACCAATTTCCCAAGCTGAAAATGCTTGTAGGACCATGGGAAGATCAGGCCGTCTGAATAATTTCCTTCGTTAAGAAGTAACGCCGTTTTCTTATACCGTTTCCGACCGGGTTCCCAGCCCAGAACCTGACCGCGTGGAACCCATTTGAAGTACTTTCTTCCGCTGAGGAATGTCACCAACTCGTCATGCATGTTGCCGCCCAACTTTTCCTTTATCTGCCGCCAAATGTGCTCGAACAAATAACTGCGTTCTGCTGCGCTATCGATTTCCTTTTCGGCATCAAACTTGATCGGCTCAATCTTTGCCGTCGCTAAATCCACCTTGCTGAAGCGTCCATCGACCAGCACGATCGCGTTTTTGTCGTCCTGATCGAGCACTAGCTGCTGAGGAAACGCACCAAACCGCTTTGGCGTCGATTCAATCTCGCCAAGCCTTTTCAGCTCTTTCGTCCGCGGCTTTAACAACCAGAT
>DASWVC010000157.1:0-6280 GCA_036401335.1 Chthoniobacterales bacterium | reverse complement strand
CTTGCCATGCCGGCAGCGGTCTCGAGGTGGCCGACATTGGTCTTGACCGAGCCCACCGCGCAGCGCGGTTCAATCACCGCGCCGGTGTTCCGGCCGAATGCTTTCTTCAGGCCGTTGATTTCGAGCGGATCTCCAAGCGCGGTGCCGGTGCCATGGGCCTCAATGCAGCCGATGGTGAACGGATCGATGCCGGCACGCACATAAGCGTCCTGCAAAAGCTGGGCTTGAGCATTGGGATTCGGGACCGTCAGCGACTGGACGCGGCCCCCGTGGTTCTCAGCGCTCCCCAGGATCACACCCCAGATCCGATCCCCGTCCCGTTGCGCCCGGCTGAGCGGCTTAAGCAGAATGGCCCCTACCCCTTCGCCCCGAACGTAGCCATTGGCCCGCGCATCGAACGTCTTGCAACGGCCGTCGGCAGCAAGCATTCCGGCCTTGCCGAAGGCAAGAAATGCACCCGGACTCAGCAGCACATTGACCCCGCCTGCAATGGCCATCTCGGAACTGCCCGACATGATGGATTCGATGGCCCGATGAATCGCCACCAGCGAACTCGAACAGGCCGTGTCAATCGCTTCGCTCGGTCCATGCAGGTCAAAAAAATACGAAACGCGGTTCGCGAGAACCGAATGAGCGTTCCCGGTCGAGCTGTAGGCTTCGACGGCCACGCCGTGAACGGCGAGGAGGTTTGCATAATCATTGGCCGCAACCCCGACGAAAACCCCTGTTTTCGTGCCTGCCAGGTCAGCCCTCCGGTACCCGGCGTCGTCCAGGGTGTGCCACACCGCCTGCAGAAAAAGGCGTTGCTGCGGATCCATGAGTTCGGCTTCGCGCGGTGAAATGTCGAACACGAGCGGATCAAACTTGTCCACGCCGTCGATGTACCCGCCCCAGGGCGCGTCGAGCGCACGCTCCGGTGAGGATGAGCCGGTGACGTCCTGCCACCGGTCGGCTGGGGTGCGGGTGATTGAATCCCTGCATTCCTTCAGGTTCGTCCAGAATGCGTTCAGGTCCGGCGCTCCGGGAAAAACGCCGCTCATGCCGACCACGGCAATCGGCTCATGGGTACCGGGGGACGGTATACGGGAGCTAAGGTGCCCCCGTGTGCTGCCCGCGCCTGCCTCGCTGACCGGAGCTCTTTCCGTGACGGCCACCTCCGGGGTGACCGAAGCCTTTTGGGGCATGTCCCGGGACAATGAAGCCTCCGGTGGAGGCACAGCAGGTGCGTGCGCTGCGGGCGCCTTATTTGGAAGGTAACGCGCAACGAGCTTGCCGGCATGCGTTTGCCAGAGGTAATCGGCAAAGCTCTGCAACGTTGGGTATTCAAACAACACCGCCGGCGTCAGGTTGAAATCGAACCCGGCATTCAGGTCATTTGCCAACGCCGTGAACGTGATCGAATCGAAGCCGTACTCGCTGGTATCCGCATCCGCCTCAAGCACGCCAACCTCGAGCCGGAGCACCTTGGCGACGGATTTCTTGAGGTCATCCATGAGCTGAAGCCTGGCCGTTTCCGCATCGGCGGACGAAACAGGCGACGGTTCCATCGCCCCGGCAGCAGGCTTCACCGGGGCCTGGGTGACCGGGCTTTTGGGTGTACCGAAAATCACGGTGCACTGGGGCACCCCCGAGGCCAACGCCTGGCGAAAGGCTTTCAGGCCGGCAGCGGCCGGCATCGGGCTTAAGCCAAAGGCCTGCTCGTGCAGACGAACGGTTTCCTCATTGGGGTTCATCCCGCCGTCCCGCCACAAAGGCCAGTTAATGGATAATACGCGGCCGAACTGTTTCCCTCGATTGTCCTCGTTTGCCGAATACTGGTGTGCACAAGCGTCCAGGCAGGCGTTGGCAAAGCCGTAGTCGCTCTGACCGGCGTTACCCAGCACTCCGGCGGTGGAAGAGAAAAGGATCAAGCAGTCGAGCTGGTCGTCGCGAGTCTCTTCTTCCAAAGCCTGAAGCCCAAGCACCTTGGGAGCAAGGACGGCATCAAAATCAGCAGCGCCTTTGGTCCGGATCAACCCATCGCGAAGCACTCCAGCCAGATGGAGAATTCCATTCAGTTGACCGAATTGTGCTTTGGCGGCCTGCACCGCCCGCCGGGCGCCGGCCGGCGTGGAAACGTCGGCCGGGCAGTAAACAACATCGTTGCCGAGCCTTTCCAGCGCACGGGAGCCGGGTCGTTCCGCCCTGCCCACCAGGACCAGCCGGGCATCGTACTGCCTGCGCAGGTACTCGGCAAAGATCATGCCCAGGGCACCGGCGCCTCCCGTAATCAGGTAAACGCCTCCAGGTCTGAACGGGTCACCGGCTTGCCCTTCGTTGAGGGGCTCAAGCCTTCGTACCTCGCGATGTCCCTGACGAAAACGAACTTCCGGATCATCGGCGGCCATTTCGGCGAGGAGATCTCCGGGCAACTGATCGATGCCAACCACCTTCAACCTGGAGTTCGGGTGCTCTAGCCGGAGGCACCTGGCATAACCGGCAACGGCTTCATAGGCCGGTACGCCAAGCGGGTAAGCGTAGAGGAAAGGAACGTGTTTTCCGCACCTCAATAACGCCTGGGTAAGGCGGTGCACGCTGTAGATGCCGCGCTGCAGCACCTCTGACGAGAGAAAGCCGGACCACCGGTGCACGACGCCGTTGAACTCGGTTTCCTCGACCAGCCGTTCATAATCCGCCTGCTCGCCGCAGCGGATCGTCACGACGCCGTCCTGGCGGGCGTAGCGGTTCCCCGGAACCACGCGGACAAAAGGCACGGCACGTTGTTCCAGAACGGCAGCGAGGTCAGTTCCTTCGTCCAGGAGGAGCAGACGGTCGGGAACCGCGGCGGCAGGTCGCGGCGGTGCGGATGTCCAAACCGGTTGGTAGAGGGCAGCCCTTGGTCCGGCTGCATCGAGACGCCTTACGCTCAGCCCGGTCAGCCTGGCCATGACCAAACCGTTTTCCCCCAGCAGCTTCACGTGGTAGCGGCGGGAACCGCGGTCGTCTTCCTCAACCCGGACGTGGGCGTAACAAATTGCACCGAGCGGCTCTTCGCATCCGCATTCTTCGAGGGTGAACGGAAGCGCGACGGAACTGTGTTTCGCGTCGAAAACGGCCAGGCTCTGGAGCGCTCCATCCACCAGCGCCGGGTGCAGCCGGTAGCGGTCGGACTTCCAGACCTCGGGCACCTCCAACCGGCTAAGCGCCTCGGTCTCGCCGGACCGGATTTCCTTGATCGCCCGGAAAGCCGGGCCGTACTGGAGACCTCCCGCCCGGAACGCGGCATAGAGTTCTTCTGGACTAACCACGTCAAGGCAGCGTTCCCGCACGGTGGCAAGCTCGACCCATTCCCTCGACGGCGGGCCGTCAGTTCCTGCGATCTGGCCCTGAACGTGTGCCTCCCCACCGCTTCGGATTTCAAATTCGAACCGGTCTCCCTCGAGGGTCCGCAACTGCATTTCGAGGGACAAACCTTTTTTGCCTGCGATCAGAGGCCGGAGCCAGACAATCTGGCGCAAACGCAGGTCGGGGGCCGGCCGGGACCGGACCGCCGCCTGAAGCGCCAATTCCAAGGTGGCCGCAGCGGGGAGGACTGCTTCGCCGTCGACCCGGTGATCGGCAAGCACGGGCTCATGGCCGGTAAAAGCGCTGACGTACTTGCGGGTCATTCCCGTCGATTCATCGCGATGAAGAAGGGGGTGAAGCACCGGTTTCTCGATGGAATCGTTGTTTTCCGGCGACCCTAGAGGAACCCAATAGCGTTCCCGGTTGAACGGGTACCCCGGAAGGTTTACCCGACGCATTGCGGCGGGCTCCGGCCAATGGTGTTTCCAGGCCACCGCGTGTCCACTCACCCATTTGCGAGCGCAAGCTTCCAGGTCATCCGCGGCGACGGTGGACGCCGGCAACGCCTCTGAGATCCCGTCTTCTCTCGCGGGGAGCGATTCCCGTTTGGTTCGCCCATGGGCAAAGCCTTGCAGGTCTCCGGCGGCGATCCGGCCGAGCTTCGCGATCAGGTCGGGCCGGTCGACTGTTTGGAATGCCACCCGCTCTTCGAGCGCCTCGCGTCCAATCTGGAGGGTGTAAGCAACAAGGGCCAGCGGCGTGCTCACTTCTTCGGTCAGGAATTCCGCCAGGTTCCGGGCCACTGCCCGGAGGCGATCAGCGTTTCGGGCCGAGAGCACGATGAGCACGGGCCGGCCGGTTTCCACCCAAAGGTTGTGGTCGCCCACGGCCGTTTTGAACTCTTCCACGACGACGTGCGCGTTTGCACCCCCGGCGCCAAAGGAGCTGATGCCGGCCCGGAGCGGGCACGGCACCCCCTCCAGCGAAAGCGGCTTCCATTCGGTCAGCTCCCTTTGCAAACGAAAGGGAGTCCCGGCGAGTTCAATGTTTGGGTTGATTTTTCCCGCGTGCAGCGAAGGCGCTAGTTGCCGGTGTTTCAGTTGCAGCAAAACTTTCGTGAGGCCGGCGATGCCGGCCGCTGCTTCAAGGTGACCGATGTTCGATTTGACCGATCCTAATGCGCACCACCCCGCAGGCACAACCTCATGCGCCTCGGTCGCAAAGGCCTTTGCCAGTCCCGCGACTTCCACCGGGTCGCCCAGGGCGGTGCCGGTCCCGTGCGCTTCAATGCAGCTCACCGTCCGGGCTTCGATCCGCGCCCGGCGTAGGGCCTGCTCAACGAGGTTCGCCTGCGCGGCCGGATTCGGAACCGTGTAGCCGTTCGTGCGGCCGCCGTGGTTGACAGCGGTTCCTTTGATGACGCCATAGATGTGGTCACCGTCCGCCTGCGCCAGCGGTAACGGTTTCAGCAAGACCGCCCCGACACCTTCGCCTGGAACAAACCCATCACCCCCTTCCCCGAACGCACGGCATTGCCCCTGTTTCGAAAGCATCTGGTTGAGGCACAGGTGAACGTACTTCGAGGGGTGAAGGTACAGGTTCACGCCCCCGACGATTGCCTGCTGGCATTCGCCGCGGCGGATGGCTTCGCAGGCCAGGTGAAGCGCAACCAGCGACGATGAGCAGGCCGTGTCGACCGACAAACTCGGGCCGTTGAAGTTGAAAAGGTAGGAGATCCGATTTGCGAGGGACCAGGGCAGTGAAGTGGGGACGGTCCGCTCGGCGCTCTGGTCCCGGGCCACGGCCGGGTACGTGTTGGTCGTGATTCCGACGAACACTCCAACGTTGGCCGCATAACGTTCCTCCAGCCATTGCTGCAGCCCACGCCGGGTGTAACCTGCATCTTCAAGCACGAGCCACGCGGTTTCCAGGAACAGGCGCTCTTGGGGATCCATCAGTTCCGCTTCAACCGGAGCGATGTTGAAGAACAAAGGATCGAATTTGTCGGCATCGTCGACGAATGCGCCCCAACGCGAATACATCTTTCCCTCAAGGGCTTTAGCCGGGTCCGGATCGAAATAGCGGTCGATGTCCCAGCGTTCGGCCGGGATTTCCGTGACACAATCCCGACCCGTTTTCAGCACCTTCCAGAACGTGCGGAGGTCATTTGCTTTGGGGTAGCGTCCCGCCATGCCGATGATCGCGATGCCGTCGCCGGAACCGTCCGATTCGTCGGACCTGTCCGAGCGGTTGATCGGTTGGAGCGTCTGCCATTCAGAAGCGGCTGGAGGCTGCAGGTCCGTGGGGGGGGGCGCGGTGTGACCGGCAAAAAAGGTAGCCCACCGCGGCCGGTAAGCTGTGAGCAAATGACGGGTTAACTGTCGAAAATTTGAAAACTCAAACAGAAGGGTTTTCGGCAGCGGGCCGACGCCTTTTTCCAGGCGATGATTGAAATCGCCGACGACAATTGAATCGAGGCCGAACTCTTCAAAACGTTGGTTCGAATCGAGCGCCGAAAGGGGCAACTGGGTGACCTCCGCGAACTGTGCTTTCAGGTAGCTCTCAATTTTTTCGGACAACTCAGGGTCACGCTGGTGGATGTCCGACGGGTGTTCGTCTGCTTCAGCGGCGGGTCCACGCAGAAGCATCTGCTCCATGCGTTTGCGGGCGCCCCAGAGTGCAACGAGGTGGGGCTCCCGGCTGCGCAGCGCCGTCTCGAGGAGCGCAACGCCGGCTTGCGTCGGCAGAGGGTGAATTCCGAATTCGGCAAGGCGCGTTTCCGCTTCCCCGCCGGGAATCGACATGCCGCCCTCTCTCCAGAGCGGCCAACCGATGGAGAGGGTTTTTCCCCGGCGCTGCCCATCTGAACGCCGGCGTTCGCGGGCGTCGGCGAACCGGTCCAGGAACGCGCTGGCGTAGGCGTAATCGGATTGCCCGACGTTCCCGAACGCCCCGG
>DASWVC010000156.1:0-7425 GCA_036401335.1 Chthoniobacterales bacterium | reverse complement strand
CCTTTGTCAACCAAAACTCAAACAAACCCCCCGTTCCCTTCCGGGCGTGCAACGCACACCCCAGGTCTCGCGGGCCCTTCCCTGTGGGCCCCTGCTTTCCCTCGCTCTTTCTCCCTTTTAACCTTCGCCCTTTCTTTCTCCATCGGTCGGTCTGTCCTTCACCATCCTGAACGCCCGGGCGTGCTTTCGCTCCCGCCCCGCGCCCAGAACCAATCCTTCAAAGAACCCCCGGCCGTTGCCCGCCCGGCCCGGACCCAAAAAAAAACCCAACCTCGCACCCCGGCTAAACGGCGCCCTCGCGCGCCTTTCTTTTTAACCGGGACAAAATTGAGTCCAATTTGAAGTCCCGCCGCCTCGGCCAACCACCGGCCCCCCGCCTTCCGGCGGGCGCCCCTGCGGAGCACCTTGCGGTTTCCGCGGAGCCCTTAACTTGCCACCGTCCGGCCCGCCGTCAACTCGAAAATCGCAACTTTCTCGTCAACCCGGGCCCCCACCGTAGCCGCCCCCGGCCCCGGGTCAAGGGAAAAAAAGCCGAAAAAACAAGCCTTTTTCCCCCGCCCCGGGCGCCCTTCGCGGCCGGCAAGCGGCCGTCACCTTCCCCCGCCCCGCCCCACCGTCAATCCCCGGATAAATAAACAGTGGTGGCCCAAAAACAAGGCGCCGACCGGGGTGGCGGTATTGCGTGTCGACGGCGCTCACTCCTTGCTTTCACGCCAGCGGAAGGCGTTCGGTGCCGGCAGGCCCATTTGGTCCAGAACCCGATGGACAACGGTGTCAACCAAGTCTGTAACGGTGTGCGGGCGTCCATAGAAGGAGGGCATCGCAGGAACCAGAACGACGCCCGCCTCAAGCAACTGGGTGCAGTTGCGCGCATGGATGAGATTCCATGGCGTTTCCCGAGGCACCAGAATGAGCTTGCGGCGTTCTTTCAGGAAAACGTCAGCTGCCCGGGTAATCAGGCTGTCGCTGACGCCCGCTGCAATCCGGCCGAGTGTGCCCATGGAACAGGGCAGGACGACCATGGCATCGAACAAGGTGGACCCGCTGGCAAAAGGCACGTTTAAGCTACGGTCGCTGTGCTGGTGTACGGCGCCCGGCACGCGCAGTTCACCCAACTCGTCATGGACCACCTGTTTGGCAAACGTGCTCAGCACGAGGTGAACCTCATGCGGGCTGCCCTCAAGCTGGTCGAGCAGCCGTTGCAAGTAAGCAGCCCCGCTCGCACCCGTGCCGGCGATGACAAATCTCATGCGTTCGCCAACCCGGCGGGCGAAACCGGATTAAAGGTACCCTCCGCTGTGCAGGCGCTGGGTGAGGTTTTTGAATCGCGTGTAGGCCTGCTGGTATTGGTCGGAAACCGCGGCCTGCGGCAATGCGCGGGAACTTTCATCCAGCTTCACCACCGGCCGCAGCAGATCGGCCAGGTTGGCCGATTTGTGGTTCACCAGCTGGTCGATCCACGCGCCGTGCAACGCCGCGCCGAGCGCAGCGCCTTCCGCGGTTGCCAGGCAGACCACCGGCACCCGAAAAATGTCGGCACAGATCTGGCGCCACACCCGGCTTTTACTGCCTCCGCCGGTCAACCGAATTTCAGCGGGCTTGATGCCGAGAGAACGGCAGCGGTTTAACCCGTACGCCAGCCCGAGGGTTGCCCCTTCCATGGCCGCCCGCCCCAGGTGGGCCGGGGTCATGGTGCCCGGGTTGAGGCCATGGAACACGCCACATCCGTTGGGCAGGTTTGGGGTGCGCTCTCCGGTAAAATACGGCAGGCAGAGAAGGCCTTCCGAGCCGGCCGGAACGGATTCTACCTGCTGGTTTAAGGTCGCGACATCCCAGCCGAAAAGCCGGCGGGCCTGCTCCGTCGCCAGGGTTACGTTCATCGTGCAAACCAAAGGCAGCCACTTGTCTGTGCTGTCGCAGAAACCCGCAACCTCCCCTTCGGGGTCAACCACAGGTTCGGTGGAATAGGCGTAAATGGTTCCGGAGGTGCCGAGGCTCGCGGTAACCACCCCGGCCTCGACGTTGCCGGTCCCGATCGCTCCCATCATGTTGTCACCGCCACCGGCGGAGACGATGGGTGAAGCCTTCAACCCCCAACGTCGACGAAGGTCCTCGCGCAGCAGGCCGACGGCTTGCCGGGAGGAGCCTAGCAAAGGCAACTTATCCGGCAGCTCCGGGTCGATAAAGTCCACGATGGGTTCGCACCAGCGGCGCGTTTTAATGTCCATCAGACCGGTTCCTGAAGCATCGCCGTACTCCATCCGCTTTTCCCCGGTAAGCCAGAAGTTAATGTAGTCGTGCGGCAACAACACGCTGCGCACAGCCGCGTAATTGTTGGGTTCATGCTGTTTCAGCCAGAGGATCTTGGGTGCGGTGAAACCAGGGAGGATGCTGTTACCGACCAACTTGATGACGGCCGACGCGCCCCCGAACTCCTCGAGAATCTGTTCGCACTGAGGTGCGGTTGACGTGTCGCACCACAGCTTGGCCGGTCGGACGACTTCGTTGTCTTCGTTCAACACCACTAACCCGTGTTGCTGCCCGCTGACGCCAATGGCACGTACGTCGTCTCGCCGGCCACCAACCTCCTCGAGGCAGCTTTGGATGGTTTCGTCCACGGCATCGAGCCAAACCTGCGGCTCCTGTTCCAGATGCCCCGGAGGCAGCCCAGGGATAAAGCCATAATTCTTCTGAGCGGAAGCAAGAATTTGTCCCGTGCTCAAGTCCAGGATGATGGACTTGGTGCTCTGGGTGCCGCTGTCGATGCCAAGGTAAAGCATATGGGGGTAAAATAATGAACAACATGCAGCCCTCACTGATCAATGACCAATGACAAGCGGGCCGAGGTTTCTGGAGATCGGAAAACAAGGCGCACCTTGCATTGGGCCGGATGCGGCTAAGTTGGGGACATGATCACCAAATTGCTGCACACCCGCTACCGCGTTACGGACCTGGAAAAGACCATCTCCTTCTACAGGGATATCCTTGGCCTCCAAGAGGTCAGCCGGCACACGTCGCCCCGAGGATCGCAGCTCGTGTTTCTGAAGGCTCCCGGCAGCGAAGAAGAGATTGAGATCTGCAAGTTTGACGAGAGCGGCCCGGTGCAGGTCGGCCCGGACCTTACGCACCTGGCCTTTGAAGTGGACGACTTAGACGCCTTCGCCAAGGAAGTTGCCGCGAAAGGGCACCCGCTCTCGGATGGCCCTACCAAAACCGGCAGTGGCAGCGTCATCGCTTTTCTGGATGCGCCGGAAGGCTATGAAGTGGAACTAATCCAGCACGCCAAGTGACTCACTGCAAAAAGTGAAATAATGCCACAAACGGCAAACAAAAAGAAGGTTTGCAGATCGCGGCTCTTCAACCATTTGTGGCATCGCGCTTCAGCGGTCCCCAACCGGCCACCACATGCGGCGCAGTAACCTTGCTCACGCCATCACTCTCTTGCATGCCGGTACGCCAACCCCTCGTGACACGCTTCCTCCCCGGCCACGTGAGGACACGTGCCCTGCCTCAACCAGGGCCGGCCACCTCAGGCATTGACGTTCATTGCTGTTCATTGCTGTTCATTGCTGTTCATTGCCTTTGCGGTGGGCAGCGAAGGATCTGCCAGGCCTCCTGAAACACCCGCTCCGGAAACCCAAGCGCCCGCGTCAACCGAATTTTGCGTTCCAACGGGTTGGGTTCAGCCCGAAGCTCCCGGGCAGTCCGGGCATCCAGCCATCCGCGAATGCGGGACCACCAGACAGCCGTGACCACCGGGTAATCGGTGCCGTGGAGGATGCGTTGGGGGGCTTGGCGAAGGCCGGCCAACGTCCGGAGATGGGTGGGCTGGGAAAGTGCCGAGAGGTCCCCGAAAAGGTTGGCGTAACGCTCCCGCATTTCGCAGAAGTTCCTAAAGTAGTCCGGCTCCCAGGGCAAGGCACGGGCGCCGCAGTGAGCGGCGATCACGTTGACGCCGCATTCGAGTGGCAGGCGCAGGCAAGCCGGGGTTTGCAGGTCTGGCCGATGGTTCGGAAGGGTAAACTCCCCTCCGGTGTGGGCAAGCAGCGGCAAGCGAAGCTCGGCCATGCGTCGCCAGAAAAGCTCGTAACGCCGGTCATTCGGGTCGATGATCTGGACGCAAGGCAGAAGTTTCAGCAGGGCTGCCCCGCGTTCCGCGCAACGGTCAAGCTCTTCGAGGGCGTCGCGGCGTCCCGGGTGAATGGAAACGCCGGGCAGGAACCCGGGCACGGCCGCACAGACCTTGAAAACGTAGTCGTTGGGAACGTACAACGGCGTCAGGTCCTGTCGGGGCTCACCCGAAGGAAGGTGCACCGCGTCACAGCCCAGCAAGACCGCAGCCCCCAGGCTGCTTTTCCGGAACCAATGCTCGAGTTGCGCAACGTAGGCTTCATCAAAGTCAACTGCCCGGTAGGAGCTCCGGATGCCGACGTCTCGGGCCATGGCTCGCAGGAACGGCGCATGCCACCACACCCCGCGGAACCAGCAGCCTGAGCCGCTGAGCCCGTTGCCTAACAAATGCACATGCACGTCGATGGCAGGGGAACCAGACCTGCGCGGTGCTGAACGGGAATCGGTTGACGAGAACGTCAAGGTTTATGGCTCAGTGGTTGGGATGGGTCAACCAGCTGTTTGCACCGCCGTAGCGCCGCATCAAGAGGCTTCCCAAAAACGGATTGGTTCGGTTAGCCTGCATCCGGATTCCCATGGCACTTGGCGCACAGCAAATCTGGGACGATTACCAACGCCTTCGGCAGACCGTGCCTTTGGTTCATTCACTCACCAACACGGTCGTGCAAGCCTTTACGGCGAACGCTCTGCTGGCCTTGGGCGCATCGCCCTTGATGTCGGAGGTGAGCGAGGAAATCGACGAACTCGTGGAGATGGCTTCCGCGCTGAACCTAAACATCGGCACGCCGACCGCACCGGCCCGGGCAGCCATGCTTCAAGCCGCGCGAGCAGCCCGACGGCTGGGCCGGCCGTTTGTGCTGGACCCGGTGGCCGTCGGTGCCACCCGTCTCCGCAGCGAGTTTGTGGCCGAACTTCGGGCCGCGGCGACGCCGACCGTCATTCGCGGCAATCAGGCCGAGATCGCTACCCTGGCGGGTGTGGGCTGGCAAGGCCGCGGGGTTGATGCCGGCAGTGCCGCTCCGGACCTGGAGAACACGGTGAGGGAAGCCGCCCGGCAGGCTGGAACCACCGTTGTGGCAACTGGTGAAACAGACTACCTCTGCGACGGCTCACGGCTGGCGATTCTGTCAAACGGGCACCCTTTGCTCGCGAAAGTCACCGGGACCGGCTGCGTTGTCTCGGCCATCACGGCGGCTTTTCTCGCGGTTCAACCGGATCCCTTGGCAGCCGGCGTCGCGGCCGTCAGCACCATGAATGTGGCCGCCGAACTTGCCGCGGCCCACCCGCAGGTGGACGGCCCGGGCAGTTTCCAGGTCCGGCTTGTGGACATGTTGGGAAAGCTGGATCGGGCACTACTGGAAGACCGGCTCACGCTTGAACTAAAATAGAAAAAATGGGGATGCCGGAACGCCGCAACCCAGTCCGGTAGGGGAGCTTGTCCTCAAGCGCCCATCCAGTCAGGCCACCTCGCAGGGTACGGTCGGCAGGGGACTGCCGATCCTACCAGGAGCAACCGCCGGTGACGCGGTGGCGTTACCAGATGTCGACGCGCTGGTCCTCCGGACGCACCATCGGGCTGTCGGCCGGGAGATCGAACGCTTTTGCAAATTCAGGCAGGTTGCTGAGCGGGCCGATCACCCTGTACCTGGCCGGGCTGTGCGGATCCGTGGCCAGCGCCAGGCGAAGGGCTTCGGGCCTTGTCACCAGGCGCCAGATGCGGGCGTAAGACAGGAAAAAACGTTGCGCCTCCGTAAATCCGTCCTTGCTGACGCTTAGGCCGGTCTGATTGCGCTCCGCTGCTTTTTGCAGGGCGGCATAGGCGATCTTAACTCCGCCGAGGTCCGCAATGTTCTCACCTTCCGTCAACTTGCCGTTAATGTGTAAACCGTCGATGGGCGTGTACCCGTCAAACTGGCGGACAATCTTTTCCCCGCGTTCGTTGAAATTCTTGCCGTCCTCCGGGGTCCACCAATCACGCAAGTTACCCCTGGCATCGTAGAGGCGCCCCTGGTCATCGAAGCCGTGCGTCATTTCATGGCCGATGACCGCACCGATGCCGCCGTAGTTAACAGCGTCGTCTGCTTCCGCGTAAAAGAAGGGCGGCTGCAGGATGCCGGCCGGAAAAACAATTTCGTTGCGCGTGGGGCTGTAATAAGCATTCACCGTTGGAGGAGTCATGCCCCAATCATTCGGGTCAACCGGTTGACCGATGCGACTGAGCTCCCAACGCGAATTGAATTCCCTCGCGGCCAGCACATTGAGGACGTAAGGCTGAGCTTTGACCTCCAATCCGCGGTAATCCCGCCATTTGTCCGGGTAACCAATTTTTACGCCCATGGCGTCGAGCTTTGCCATCGCGGCTTGCCGGGTGTCAGCGCCCATCCAACTCAAGGTTTGCAACCGGACCCGAAGCTCCTGTTTGAGGTCCTGCACCATGCGCAGCGCGCGTTCCTTGGCACGGGGCGGAAACGTTTTCTCGACGTACTGTTGGCCAAGCAACTGGCCCAAGGCGGCATCGGTGCCGCGCACAACCCGCTTCCAACGGGGTTGCGGTTGCGTGGCCCCGGTAAGGATGCGTGAATTGAAATCGAACGACTCCGTTGCAAACGCTTCGCTTAGGCAAGGGGCCGTTGCTTCGATCAGGTGCCAGCGGAGGTAGGTTTTCCAGAGGTCCAGGGGAACGTCTTTCACCAGGCGCGAGACCGCCTCCAGAAATTCCGGCTGCTGCACATCCACCTGGGTGATCATGCCGTCCGTGACCCCAACGGTTCTGAAATAATCACCCCAGGCGAACCCGGGTGACATTTTCTCCAATTCCGCCGCCGGCACCCGGTGGTAGTTGCTTTCCGGATCCCGAAGCTCAACCCGGGTCTTAGAAGCCTGTGCCAGCTTGGTTTCAAGTTCAAGGACCTGGTCCGCAGCCCGGCCGGCTGCATCGGCATCGTCCCCCAGCAAGGCAAACATTTTGGCGACGTGCGCCCGATAGGCTGACCGCAACCCGACCGTTTTCTCGTCGGTTTTAAAGTAATAATCGCGGTCCGGCAGGCCCAAACCGCTTTGGGAAAACGTGCCGATCTGGGTTGAACTGTCCCTCTCGTCCACGCTTGAAGAAAACGCGAACAACGGATCGGCATCGACAAGGTGTAAACCTGCTACAACCCGGGCCAGGGCCGATGCATCGGAAAGTTGTTGAATCCGTTCAAAGTAGGGTTGAAGCGGTTGGGCCCCTTCGGCGTTTACCTGGGCCAAGTCCATTCCGCTGGCGTAAAACAATCCGAGCTTCTGCCGGGCACT
>DASWVC010000155.1:0-16709 GCA_036401335.1 Chthoniobacterales bacterium | reverse complement strand
CGTTTTCTGGACGGAACGGGTGCGGTGATTTCGCCTCCTAACCCGAAAGAAGTTGGCGAGTTAAGGCCGCAGGAGGAAGCGCAGCTCGCCTTGCCCGGGGTGCCTGAAACGCAGCAGATTGGCTACCTTGCACGGGACGTCGAGGGCAGGGGCGAAGCAACGGACGAGGTCGTTGCGGTGCCGATCGTTTCCACCGCGACAGGTGAGAGGATCGCTGCGCTCGTGCTCGGTTTTAAGGCCGTCGAACTGGCCGTGCGACGCTCGGAAACGGGCATCGAGAGCGGCCTCTGGTTGGACGGAAGGCTGCATTTGCCGGCGCTCACTGCATCCACCCAGGCAGAGCTTGGCGCCAAGGTGACGCACGCCGTCGCCGGTCTCACCGGGTCGGAAGCCAGCATGGAGGTGCGGATCAACGGCGCGCCGCACCTCCTCTTCTACAAGCAACTTAATCCCGGTTCCGTTTTCCCGCCGGCCTATGAGGTTTGTGTTTACCCGCTCGCCAACTTCCTTGCGCGCCAGAGGCAGTTGCAGTGGCGAATCCTTGAGGGCGGCGGGTTATTGTTGCTCGGCGCGTTCGTCGCCAGCCACTTTCTTTCCGCTCGGTTGTCCGGACCGGTTGAAAAACTCGCGGTAGATTCTAAGGAGGACCGTGCCCAACGGCACCGCGTCGAAGCCGCCCTTGAATTGTCTCAAGTGGAGTTGCAAAGGGCTGCCCGCTTCTCGGCGGATGCATCGCACCAGCTGAAAACCCCGGTCACCGTCCTGCGCGCGGGCCTCGAGGAGTTGCTTGCGGAACAGGAACTCACCCCGGAGAAGCGCGAGGAGGTCTCAGCCTTGATTCACCAAACGTACCGGCTCGCGGGCATCATCGAAGATCTGCTCCTGCTTTCGCGGATGGAGGCGGGACGCCTCCAGTTGGAGTTCAGTCCCGTAAACCTCACGCACTTGATCGAAGGTTGGCTGGATGACCTTGACGCGCTCCCGGATCCGCTTGACCTCAGCGTGGAAGTGGACCTGCCCGCAGGGATGTATGTGGCGGGTGAACCGCGCTACACCTGGCTTATCGTGCAGAATCTCCTTGAGAACGCGCGCAAATACAACCGTCCCGGTGGCCGCATCCGGGTCGCGGCGCGCGCACATGGTTCCGATGCTAACCTGACCATCAGCAACACCGGCGAGCCAATCGCGACCGCCGCGCAGGAGCACATCTTTGAACGGTTTCATCGCGGTTCCGCGGGTGAAAACATTCCAGGGCACGGTCTCGGGTTGAACCTTGCACGAGAGCTCGCTCGCATCCACGGTGGTGAGTTGCGGCTGCTGCGGTCGGACGAGCGGTGGACGGAGTTTGAAGTTCGTCTCCGCCTTGCGGTCCCGACGCCCGCGGGCCCGCTTGAGCTTGCATGAAGGCCCTCAGGGTTACCTTCTTCGGCATGGCAGCCCTCGCGGCGTTGACGCTGAGGGCCGAAGACGTTCTCGACCGAGTGGATGAAGCGGCGACCTTCGACCTGCTGCACGATCAGCTGCGCCTGCGCTTCAGCGGGTTGATTGACCTGGAATTCTACCACTTTGATCCGCCCGCACCCGGGCTGATCAACGCCGGGGGCCGCAACCTCCTCAACCCGCGCTCAACCCTTTTCCTTGACGCGCAACTCGGCGCCCACGTGTACGCTTTCGCCCAGGCACGCTTTGATCAGGGTTTTGATCCCAGCGACCGCGGCGCACGGTTGCGCCTCGATGAATACGCCATCCGGTTCACGCCCTGGGAGAACGGTTCCGTCAATTTGCAAGTCGGCAAGTTTGCCACCGTCGTGGGAAACTGGGTCCAAAGGCACCACTCGTGGGACAACCCCTTCGTGACCGCACCGCTGCCCTACGAAAATGTAACCGCCGCCTCCGACTCAGAGCCGCCTGACTCGCCCCGGGCGTTCCTCGGGGTGCAAACCCGTCAGAAGTACGAGCACAACCCCATCGTCTGGGGTCCGGACTACACGACGGGCCTGTCCGTCGCTGGCGGGCTGCACGGCTTTGAGTATGCGGCCGAGGTAACGAATGCCACGCTCGCCTCGCGTCCGCAATCCTGGAGTCTTGCCAACACCGGTTTCAGCCATCCCGCTTTCGCCGCACGGTTCGGGTATCAACCAAACCCGGCGTGGCGCTTCGGTTTTTCCGTCAGCGACGGGCCGTATCTGCGCACGGAAACCGGAGGGAACCTCCCCCTTCATCAAGGCATCGGCGATTACCACGAACGGGTACTCAGCCAGGACCTGAGTTTCGCCTCTCACCATCTTCAGCTCTGGGCGGAGTTCTACGAAGCGCGCTTTGAAATTCCCCGGATAGGCAATGCCGACACCTTCGCCTACTACCTCGAGGCAAAATACCAGTTTACCCCCCAGCTGTTTGGCGGGTTGCGTTGGAACCAGCAACTTTTTTCGACCGTTCAGGATGGCGAAGGCGGTCGCGCCCCTTGGGGGCACGACACTTGGCGGGTCGATGCCTCGCTCGGGTACCGTTTCACGGCGCATACCCAACTCAAACTCCAATTCAGCCTTCAGGACGGCGCGTTCAGTTCAACGGACCTTTCCCACCTGCTCGCTGCGCAATTCACCATCCGGTTCTGAAGAGGGCTGAAAACCTCCAAAATCGAACCGTAACGGTCCTGTTACGGTTCGACGTTCGTCCTGGGCCAGGTCCCCGCCCTAGGTTGGCGCCGTTGAAAGACCAACCCATGCCGTCGCGAAGCGAGCCGTACGATCCGTGTGACCGCGGTGGGCACCCTTGGCGCGTTTTAGCGGGCGCCAACGTGGCCCGGCAAGGCGGCTTTTGGTCACAAGAAATGAATCACATCCTGATCCGTCGGGATGCCGCAAAACCTGTTTTAACCGATGACGTTCGAAAATCAACGAAGCAAACAACCTGCCGGGATTCCGGCCCCGGAAACTTTGGTAGCTTGGTCGAATGGTGTTTCTGTCGACCCCGGCCCGCTGTCGGGAAAGCCGCCGCAGACGGGGCGGGCGGCTCGGGCATTGTTCAACCGCATCATTCGCGCGACCATCGATAACAACCCCGCCGTGGGCGACCGGCTCCTTGACAAACTGCGCGAGTTGCAGCGGGACTGCCCGGCGGACGCGGCGGCGCGCGAGGCTCTGGCCGCAGCCCTCCTCCATACGTTCACGCTCGCGACGGAGCAGACCCGGCGGGCAGCCGCTGCCCTCTGCCTCGACGAAATGCGCGGGTTGTACCGGGACTGGCCGGAGGACGCCCTGGTGCGTGAAGCGTTGGCCTTGGGCCTGATGAACGCTTCCCTCGATGCGATGTCCGCAGCTGATGAGACGGACGCCCTGAGGTTCCTGGAAGAGTTGGACCAGATGCGCCGGCGCGGGCCCGAGGACTCACGGAACTGCGAGGGGTTTTCACCCTTGATGGACGGCGATGCGTGGCTTTCCCGGGCGGAGTTGCCGTAACCGGACAACGGGCCGGGCAAGGTTCGGGCCGTGCGTTCCGACTCTGCGCCCCGGAAAGGACGTCGAACAACCTTCTTCGATGGGCATTTGGACCCCGCAACTTCGCCTTGACCGCCTGGTTGGGGGTCGGTGCTCCCCGCCAACCGGAACGGAAGGCCGGCGGATACTGGCAACGACCCCGACCAGGCGGGTGCGACGGGGGCTGCGTTTCCACGCCGATACCTTGACACGCCGTCACGCCGACACTTTCCCCGAGGGGGCGCTTGTGGAGGTCGCGAAGGGACTCGCGACCCTGCCAACCGTTGGCCCCCGTCGAGGCGCCCCGGGGTCGAGCTTACCAGAATCCCCATTGACGGGTGGCGCAGACGTACAGTCCGAGGCCGAGGTTTGTCACCGCATGGGCCGCTACGCAAGCGCTCAGGGTGCGAGTGCGGTAGGCCACCCCGTTGTAAGCCAGCCCGGCCAATAACCCGGCCGGCCAGTCCGCCGGTTGGTGTTCGGCGGCAAAAAGCACGGCCGTGATGCCGCAACTCGACCAGGTGAAACTGCCGAACGGCACGGTCCAAAAATCCGTTCGGATCAAGCGCCGCAACAAAAACCCGCGCCAAAACCCTTCCTCTAACAGCGGCACGACAACTGTCAGCCGGAGAAAACGAAAAGCCACCGTGAGACCTTGCAGCACCGGGGTTGCCGAGAGACGGGTGGGGTCGAAGCCATCGGTTCGATTCGGGAAGAGGAACTGGGGTGCAACCCAGACGCCCAGGACAATCAAACCGGTGCCGACCGCGGCGGCGAATCCCTGCGTAGTCCAAGGAGTGTAAGCTTTGCGGTAATGCCAGAGCATCCCGCCGCACGCCACGGTCTGGGCCGGGTAGACGGCAAAACGGGCATCCGCCCACACGCCTTCCCAGAGTTGGCTGACGGCGAGAAAGCCCAGAAACACGGCGAACGGAACCACGAACGCGCGTGTCAGAAAATCGCCGTCCGGCAAACGTGCCGCCGGCTCAGGAATGGCCATGGACAACGGAGTACTTTCAACCTTCGCTGAACCAGGTGCAGCCGTCCCGGTTCAGGTCGGCGAGGACTTCCGGATCGCGGACGTCGGCCCAGTCCCCGGCGACCTCCACGGCCCGGACCGTTCCGCCGCCCTGGGCAACCGCTCGGACGGCGTCCGTCAACTCATACTCGCCGCGTGGGCTTTTCTCGAGGCGAGCTACCCATTCGAAGATGCCGGGACGAAAGGTGTAAACGCCGGCGTTGAACCAAGGGGTAGCGACAGACCCGGCGCCCGGTTTTTCCAGAATGTCGGTTACCTCAAAGGCATCGTTCAGGAAAACCGCTCCCCCTTTGGTGACGTCCTCGGCCCGGCGGACGGAAACAAGCATCTCGGCGGTGCCCAGGTCGGCCAGCCGGGCATACAGGGACGCCCTGACCAGGATGTCGCCGTAGCTGAGCAGGAAAGGCTTGCTGTCCACAAAAGGCTTCGCCAGGGCGACCACGCGCCCGGTGCCGTCCTGGGTGGATTGCTCCGCGTACGCGATCTGCATTCCCCAGGCGGAACCGTCTCCGAAATGTTCTCGAATCACCTCCTGCCGGTAGCCGACGACAATCAGAATGCGCGTCATCCCGGCTTGCGCCAGGCCACGGACGATGTGTTCGAGAATGGGCCGGCCCCCAACCTGGACCATTGGCTTGGGCAGCGAGGCGGTCAGTTCTCTCATTCGTGTGCCCCGGCCGGCAGCCAGGATCACGGCTTGAGAGACGGGGCCGGTGAAAGTCACCACGTTTTCCCGGGTGGCTTCCATCCCATCGCCGCACCGTTGTCCGTGATCAGCGCTGGGCATCACGCAACCTGACAAAACGTTCGATCCGGTCCAGCGCCTCTTTCAGTTTATCGAGGCCGGTGGCAAAGCAGCAGCGGACAAAACCTTCGCCGTCCTGGCCGAAGGCCGTTCCCGGGACTACGGCCACCCGCTCGGTGCGAAGCAGTTGCAAAGAGAATTCACGGCTGGGAAGCCCGGCCGAACGAATGTCCGGAAAGGCGTAGAACGTTCCTTTCGGCACGTGGCAGCGCAAACCGATTTCATTGAGCCGGCTGACCACGTAATTGCGACGGCGTTCGTAGTCGTCCCGCATGGTCGCGACTTCCCGATCACAATTTTCCAGAGCCTCGACCGCAGCCTCCTGCGACAGGTTGGAAGCGCACATGATGGCGTACTGATGTATCTTCATCATCGCTTCAATTATCGGGGTCGGGGCACAGGCGTAGCCCACGCGGAATCCAGTCATGGCATACGATTTGGAGCACCCGTTCAAGAGGATCGTGCGCTCCTTCATCCCTGGCAATGAAGCAATCGAAACGTGGGATAAGCCGTCGTAGACCAGTTCACTGTAAATTTCATCCGCGAACACCAGCAGGTCGTGCTCGCGGCAGACCTCCGCGATGCCGCCCAGATCCTCGAGCGTAAGCACCCCGCCGGTCGGGTTCGTCGGAAAGGAAAGCAGCAATGCCTTGGACCTCGGCGTCACCCGGGCCCGCAGCGCCGCTGCCGAGAGACGAAATTCATTGCTGGCCAGGGTTTGCACGGGGACCGGTCGCGCTCCGACAAGGGCGATGCTCGGACTGTACGAAACGTAGCTTGGCTCGTGGTAAAGTACCTCGTCTCCGGCGTTCAGCGTGGCGCGCAGCCCCAGATCGAGGGCTTCAGACACCCCGACCGAGACCAGCACCTCGGACTCGGGCCGGTAACGAAGCCCCATCCGCCGCTCAAGGTAGCGGCAGATCGCCTGGCGTAAGCGCGGCAGCCCGAGGTTCGAAGTGTAGCCGGTCCGGCCCTTTTCCAACGCAAAAATGGCCGCTTCCCGAATCCGCCACGGGGTGACGTAATCGGGTTCGCCGATGCCCAACGAGATCACGTCGGACATCGATTGTACCACCTCAAAAAAATCGCGGATGCCGGACCGCGGGACGTCGCGCACGTGCGTCGCCACAAAACGGGAAGGATCGGTGTTATGCATCGTTTCCTGGGAAATCACGGAGGTTTTCATCAGGGCGTGACCGCTAGACGCTCGCCGTTTTCTCTCTCGCTTAGGAGAACGCCGTTTTGTTTGTAGGTCTTTAACCGGAACCGGGTCGCGGTCGATATCACCCCTTCCACCGTGCTCAGGCACTCCGAAACGAAGCGGGCGATTTCCCGCAGGTTGCGTCCTTCCACCGTGATGGCCAAGTCATACCCGCCGCTCATCAGCCAGCAGCTTTTCACTTCGTCGAAACGCGCGATCCGGGCTGCCAATCGGTCGAACCCTCCGCCCCGTTCCGGGGTGATGCTCACCTCGATGAAAGCAGTGACGGCGTCTGCGTCAACCTTCTCCGGATCCACGACGGCTTGGTAGGCGAGAATCAACCCTTCCGCTTCGTAGCGTTGGATGCGCGCCGCTACCTCTGCCGTGGAGGCATTGAGCAGAAGTCCCAGGTCTTCGTGGCTGAGTTTGGCGTTTTGCTGGAGGAGTTCAAGCAGGGGATCCATAGGGTAAAGGCGGGTAAAGGAGCGGAGAAAGCAGGGAATCGCGGCGTGCGATTGCCCTTAGCGGGCGGCGGCCAACAAAGCCGCCCCCTGAGCAGCGGCCGACACAGCAACAGCCGCACCGGCGGCGGAAGCCGCTGGCCAGTTCAAAAACCACGGGGCTGGAAGCATCGGCGCCATGACCTTAGTCCCCGAAACTTATATCAACTGCGCGCGCCGTTGCAATCAATTGCGTGGCCGGATCGACCAGCCGCAGCCGGTGGACGGCGTCGGCAATGGGCACGTCGAGAATTTCGTAATTCTGGTAGCTGACCATACGACCAAACCGCTGCTGTTCGACCATGTGAACCGCCCAAACCCCGAAACGGGTCCCGAGAATGCGGTCCAGGGACGTTGGTGCCCCGCCCCGCTGCAAGTGTCCCAGCACCACGTACCGCGTTTCTTTCCCGGTGCGGTCGGTCACCTCTTCCGCCACCATTTCGGCAATGCCCCCCAACCGGTGTTCTCCGCGGTGATTTTCCCGGTATTTCTGGCCTCCGTCCCTCGCACGCGCCCCTTCTGCCACAACGATCATGGTGCTTTGGTAGCCTTCTTCGTCCCGGTCACGCACCGCCTTGGCCACTTTGTCCCACGAAAAAGGGATTTCCGGGAGCAGGATGATGTCGGCTCCGCCGCCAACGCCTCCGTACAGGGCGATCCACCCCGCGTGGCGCCCCATGACTTCAAGCACCATCACGCGTTTATGGCTGGCCGCCGTGGTGTGGAGCCGGTCAAGCGCGTCCGTGACACACGAGACCGCTGAATAAAAGCCGAACGTCATCGCCGTCGCTTCAAGGTCATTGTCAATGGTTTTTGGCACGCCGATGATGGGAAATCCGGCATGGTGAAGCTGCAGGGCGGTGGTGAGCGATCCATCGCCGCCGACGACGATCAGCCCTTCGATGCGGAGTTCTTCCAGGGTTCGCCGGGCCTTGGCGACAATCTCTTCCGGGACGTGCGTCTTCTGCCCGGCCCCTGTTTTTGCGATAAAATGCCCTTTGTTGGTCGTGCCCAGGATGGTGCCTCCCTGCTGCATGATGCCGGCCGTCGTGCCACGGTTGAGGACCATGTGCTGGGCCGGCGGCAACAAACCCTCAAAACCGTCTTTGAAGCCGATGACTTCATAATCCAGTTTCTCGGCCGCTTTGGTCACCCCGCGTAGCACCGCGTTTAAACCGGGGCAGTCGCCCCCACTCGTCAGGACGCCAATCCGTTTTCTAAACATAAAACCCTGTTCGCTTCAACGGGCCACCGCCTGTGCCGGACGCCCGGTTGCTGCCCATTGGTCGTACAAAGACCAAGCCCGGGTCAACAATTGATTCGCCACCCCAAATCGGTCGACTGCCCCCAGAACAATCACATCCACCCGGCGCGGGGTAACCAGGGTGGTGCTGCCTTGTTGCTTGACCTCCGCCTCATGCTGAGAAGACAGGATGATGCAACTGCCGGCCTTTGCCGTCGTGCCGGTCTTGACTCCATCGACGCCGTTGATGCCAAGCAGTTCGTTGCTGTTCCGAAGAAGGTACAGCATCGTTTGGCCGGTGCGATTGAAGGAAATTTTCCGTTCGCGTTGCGAAACGTAAAACCGGAATGCCGCGTCCCGCATGGCGTAAGCGGTCAGTTTTTTGAGGTCGAGCGCACTGGCATACGGCTGTAAGCCCCTGGGCGGTTCGAGCCCATGTGGGTTCACAAACAACGTCCGTTCCATGCCGAGTTGCCGGGCAAGGGCATTCATCTGACTGACAAAGGCTTCGGTAGCGCCCAGATCCCGCAGTTCCGGACCGCCTTGGGCCCGGAGCGCCGACCCGACGTAGAAAGCCAACGCGGAAGCCGCCACGTTGTCCGATTGCAGCAGCGCCGCATAGATCAGATCCCGGTAGCTGATAAGGTCGTTGGGCTGCAGCCCAACCGGGCTCGGCGCCCCGGGCAGCATGGCCTGCTCCGGCACAAGGATTTGCTGGGACAAGTCGGTGCCGGTGCGTTGCGCCCAGTCAAGGACCACCTTGGCGGTCGCAACTTTAGTCAGGCTCGCGACCGGCCGTTTCTGCTCACCCTTAAATTGTTCCAGCACGTAGCCCGTGGTATGATCGGCCAGCACGTACGCCGCAGCGACCTGGGCCGCGACAGGGTGTGCCAGAACCAGAAAAACGAGAAGAGAGACGGCCAGGAACGGCGCAAAACGTTTGCACATGGTAGAACCGCGCACACTTTAGGATGCTTCGAAGCTAAGGCAATGGGGAAGTCAGGACGGGGCCTGAGCCGGCGGCACCAGACGCGGCGGGTGAAGCGGGTCCCATGGGTTGTCTTCGAAGTGGGTCGATTGCAGGAGGCTGCGGTAGTTGCGGGCCAAACCCAAAGCACTCCGCACGTTGAAGCCAAGGTACCACGGCGCGCATGGCCTCAGGTTGGTGTAAGCCAGCGCAAAAAGACGGCTGGCCGGAGCCAGACGACGCTGGTCTACGGGGTGATCGGGGCGATCGCGGTGCTTTTTCAGGTGCACGAAGGCGCCTGCGAACTGAATCAGACCTTTGAAGTAAAAATAGGTTTGTCCGGACGTGTTCAGCCAAAGGTGTTCCAGGATGTCGTGCGCCTCGTAGTACTTGGCCTCGTTAAACAACCAGAAGTAACCAAGGTAGAGCGGGTCGTGTCCGGGGTTTGTGGGCCGCTGCAGGTTCCCCAGCAGCAGGCGAACCCGGTCTCCTTTTTTTAATCCATTGGCTTCTCGGCTCAAACTCGTTTCCCTTTTACCGGCAGGCCGGCGCACGCTTCACTCCACGTCCAGCCTTCAAATGTCGCGGCAGACCTCCACGGAAACAAGGGGTTTTCTGCTCACCTCGGTTTCGACCGTCCCCAGGCCGATCGAGCCGGACCTTGCATCTGGAGGGCAGTAAAGCCATAAGAAGAAAGCTCCCGCGAGCCGCTTTGTGCCAATGTCATCTGAGCTGGTCGTTTACGCCGTCACCGCGTTTTCTGTGCTTGCGTCGGCCTCGGCCTTTTTCTCCGGCATGGAGACGGCCCTGTTTTCCATTACCGAGCCCGCGCTTCAGCAATGGCGCGAGCGCGATCCCCAAACGGCCGCCAGGTTCGAAAAGCTCATGGTCCGGCCCCGTTCTGTGCTCGGCGTCATCTTACTGACCGACACGGCGGTCAACGTTCTGCTCATTGTCCTTACGCTGGCCCTGGTCAACAATCTCTCCACGCCGGTGCCGAACTGGTTCAAGGCCCTGGTGATTTTCGGATTGATCGTGGTCGTCTGCGAACTTTTGCCCAAGCTTTTCGCCCTCAACGATCCATTTCGGTTCGCGCGCCCCGCCATCCTCGTGCTCTCGGGGGTGGTGCCGCTGCTCGGCCCGATTGCCAGCGGCCTGGAACGTCTGGGTGGACGGCTGGCGGATCTGATCGCCAAAGAACCGGGTGACGGTCCTGAGCCCATGGGAGACGATGAACTGATCACCCTGGTAGAACTCAGTGCCGAGGAGGGTCAGCTGAACGAGGACGAACGGGAGATGATCGAGCAAGTCATCAAGCTTGGGAATAAGACGGTTAAGGATTGCATGACGCCGCGGGTCGATGCATTCACCATTCCTGACACCCTGGACAACAGGGAAGCCATCCGGGAGTTGCGCGTGCGGCGCCACGGCCGGGTCCCGGTCTACGGTGAAAGTCCTGACGAAGTTCTGGGCATCCTCGAAGTAAAGAGTTTTCTGCTTAACCCGGACCGTCATTACACCGAAAAGCTCGAACCGCCCTCCTTCGTGCCGGAGACGATGCCGGCCATCGGTTTGCTTCGGGCGTTCCTCAGCCACCCCCAGCGGTTGGCCATTGTGGTCGATGAATTTGGCGGCACCGAAGGGGTCGTGACGTTCAATGACCTCGTCGAGGAAATTCTCGGTGAGATCGGGCCCCGCCTCGACGAGGGACTTTACATTGAGGAAGCTGGGCCGGATTGCTGGCTGGCCAGCGGAAGCGCACGGCTGGATGACCTGGGAGAGGTTACTTCCGTCCCCTTGGCCCCGGACGGCATTGATACCGTCAGCGGATTGATCTTCAACCACCTCGGTTACCTGCCCAAGCCCGGTACGCGGGTCGAAATTGCTCCTTTGACTTTCGACATCCGACAAGCCAGCCGAAAACGCGTGGTCGAAGTGCTCGTCCGGCGCCTCTCCCGCCTGGACAGCAAGCCGGTCCCATGACCTGGGCAATCGTTCTTCTTTGCCTGAGCGTTTCCTTCGTTTTCTCCGGCGCAGAGGCCGGCTTGCTGTCGCTGAACCGCGTTCGTTTGCGCCACTTGGCGCGGCGGGGCGACGCAGCTGCGCTGCACCTCCAGCGCCTTGTGCAACATCCCACCCGTTTGTTCGTGACGGTGCTGGTGGTGACCAACCTGATGAACATCGCGGCCATTGTGATCGTGGCCAACCATCTGGTCGGCCAATGGGGGGGAAGGGGGTATTTTCTTGCCTTGGCACTGGCCCTGCCGGTTTTCCTGGTCGTGATCGAGTTTTGCTCCAAAGCGATCTTTCGGCGCCTTGGCTACCGTGCCCTGGCACGGCTTGCGGTATTTCTCGAGGTTGCCTTGTTTATGATGTCGCCGTTCGTCCTTCTGGCCCGTCCCTTTGCCCGGCAAATCCTGCGGCGGCCGGCCCGTGGCATGTTTCTGGCCCGCGCCGACCTTAAGTACGTCATCGCGCAAAACGAACGGCTTGGCATGCTGAGCAGTTTCGAACGCCAGATGATCCATAACGTCGTCGATTTCCGAACGGTACGAGTCAAGGACGTCATGGTCCCGCTCGAACAAACCCGGTGCGTGCAGGCCGATGCCTCCGTTGAAGAAGTAATTAAACTTTCCCGGCTTACCCGGGCAGAGCGTTTCCCTGTGCTTGATGCCCAAGGTCGGGTGATTGGCCTCGTCAACGTGATCGACCTGGTCGTTGACCGCACGCCGCACCAGCCCGTCAGCTCCTTCCTGCGCCGCATCGTCGAGGTGCGCCCGGACGACCTTGCCTCGCGTGTCATGCGCCGGCTGCGGGCCGCCCCCCAGCATTTTGCCTTGGTGGTGGACGGCGCCAACCGTCCTGTCGGGGTGGTTGGGCTCACCAACCTGTTGTACCCGTTGGTGCGGCCCGGTGCGGGCGATCCCCCGTCGGGCACGGATTGGACCATGAAAGTTTAAACCGCCCGCGCCGCGCATCCCCTTTTCCCGGGTGACCGGAGTTCGAAAATTCGGTTGAACCAATTCAGGTGCCGTCAATATTTGTGGCCCCTTATGTCCACTCCCACTGCTTCGCCCTATTCCCGCAAGAACCCGTTTCCTGCGAAGCTTCTCGCCAGCCGCCGGCTGAACCGTGAAGGTTCGGAAAAGGACACCCGCCATTACGAGTTTTCCCTCGCCGGCTCCGGGCTGCGCTACGAAGTGGGCGATTCCATGGGCGTTTTTGCGCAGAACGATCCCCGGTTGGTCGACGAAATCCTGCAGGCCCTGCATTTCACCGGCGACGAAAAAGTGACCAGCAAAGAAGGTGAAACCTTTGCCTTACGCGATGCCCTCATCCGCTATTACCAGATTACGCAGCCCTCACGCCAGTTCCTCGAAGCCGTGGTCGAGAGGGCGCCGGGCACAAGCGATCTGCGTGAACTGATGCACCCAGACCGCCGGGCAGATCTCGAACATTACCTTTGGGGGCTCGAAATCATCGATTTTTTGGTCGATTCACCTTCCTTCCGACTCACCCCGGAGGAGTTCGTCGCAACCCTGCGCAAACTTCAACCCCGGTTGTACTCCATTGCCTCGAGCATGAAGGCGTTTCCCGAACAGGTTCATTTTCTCATCGCCGTGGTTCGGTACGAAGCGCATGGCCGGCAACGACAGGGGGTCGCTTCCTCCTACCTCGCCAACCGGGTGACCCCGGACCATCCGGTGCCGGTTTTTGTCCACGTCGCCAAAGGCTTCCGGTTGCCGGAAGATTCGACCCTGCCCATCCTCATGGTCGGGCCGGGAACCGGGGTGGCACCCTTCCGGGCCTACCTTCAGGAGCGGGCCGTGACCGGTGCAACCGGTAAAAACTGGCTGGTGTTCGGCGAGCAACGGTCCGGGTGCGATTTCTTTTACCAGGAAGAATTCCTCGCGTGGCAAAAACAGGGCATCCTGACGCGCTTCGACACGGCCTTTTCCCGCGACCAGGCCCAGAAGGTTTATGTGCAACACCGGTTGAGGGAACATGGGAAAGAGGTCTATGCGTGGTTGCAGGACGGCGGCCACTTCTACGTTTGTGGCGACGCGGCCCGCATGGCCAAGGACGTGGATGTGGCCTTGCACCGGATCGTGGAGCAGGAAGGAGGCAAAACCCCGGAACAGGCCGCCGAATACGTGGAACAACTTCGGAAAGAGAAACGCTACAAGCGAGACGTTTACTAGGGCACATGCCGAAAAAATTTCCGAAAGGAAGGGGTGCAAGTGGCGATCCAATCGGGCGGCGAGTCCCTTCGCCGCCGGTGCGGCAGGACGAGGCCTTTGGTTCGGTCGGGTCGCGCGCCGATTGCGGGCGGGGCCGGCGGCGAAAGGACTCGCCGCCCTGCCCGACGCCCGGTCCCGTCTACGCGCCGGGACGATCGCCCTTGGTGGTCCAACTACCCCTTACCTTAGTGCGCTTATGCCGTCACGCAGACACGCCGACACCTTCGTCCCGGGCGCTTGAGGACAAGCTCCCCTACCGGAGAAGGCGCGGACCGGGCACTTGTATCGAGGAACCGCCGCCGCAGAATTGCGCCATGGCACCCGGGTTAAAAAGGCGCTTTTTCCAGGTTCTGCTGCTGGGGTTGCCGGCATTGGCCGGGGTTGCCCAATTGCCGCCTTCGCCCGCATCGCCCAACGTGACCAGCGGACCGGCCGCAGCGCGGACCGAGGGCATTGAATCCCGGGGCGACCAAGCCATGGGGTTTCGTCATGACGCTGCCGCTCACCACTTTTACCTTTTGGGCGATGGCGGATCCATCGACGTTGAAGCCAGTCGCGGGGCCGACGCTGCGACTCGCCAGGCGATCCGCTTGAGGTTCAACCTCAGACACCAGGGCGACGCCGCCCCGGAGACAATCTCGGGCGGGACGCACGGCCCGCCATCGACTGACGGAAAATGCCACGAATCAAAAAGTCGAAAAATCAAAGAATGGAAGAACCGAGGCGGGTGACGACCCTTGCTTCATTCGTGGCATTCTTTGATTTGCCCTGGTTACGGCAGCCAGAACGCACAGCCCGATGCCAGCGGTGCCTGCCAGAGTCCAAGGCCATGGGTCGCCACGCGGAGCACCCGCGCGGTCTGCTGGATGGCGACGTCGTAAACCTCCACCGCCGGCAACCGCCGGCCATACAGTCGCCATGAACTGCCGCCGTCGCGTGAGGCGTACACCCCGTCGTCGGCACCGGCGTACAGGTCCGAAGGATTCAGCGCGTCAATTGCGAGCGCATTCACGGACACGTCCGGTATTCCCTTGCCTGCAGGTTTCCAGTCGGGCACGGCCCCTCGGCCAAGCGCGTCCACTAAATTGGTTGTCTTCCACACCTGTTGTCCGGAAGGCAGGCCGTAACCGTTCAACGTCACATAGGCAACGTTCTGGTCGGTCGGATCGATTACCACCCGGGTAACGTAGTTGGCCGGAATGGGCCCGGTAACGTCCCGCAGGTTGTCGGAACCGGTCGCGGTTCCGAACACCTGCCCATCCTCCAATCCTACCAGCCGCACCCGGTCATCCAACGGCGAAACCCCGATGGCGGTAATGAAAATTCCGGTCTTCGATCCCGGCGTGTCTGGCACGAGCGGTTTCTGGCTGACGATGCGCATGGTCTTCCCGCGATCAATTGAGCGGTACAGGCGGTCCGTCCCGAAGTACACCGTGTTCGGCTGGCCCGGGCCGAGCGCCATGGGCGCATAAAAATTCACGTTGTCCGTGATCTGAATGCCGTTGAAAGAATCGGTGAACCCGTCGCAATGAACCGTTGGATCAAGACTGCCCGTGTAAATGCCGAAGAACGACCATTGCCCGTCTTTCGCGCACGAAGTTCTGGTGACGCGGGCAAAGCCGATCATGCTGCCAGTCGCGTTGTAGTACGTGTGGTACATTGTCACGTTTTCCGTGTCGGTGGCGCCTTGGTCGATCAACGCATACCCGCCATCACCATAGTCCGCCCGCGTGAACTGGCCGTTGGGCTGGAGAAACGGTGTCCCATTGTCCTGTGTCCCGCCGATGGTAAAAACCGGGTCGGTCGGGTGCACTGCCACGCTCTGAAACTGCGTGGCAAGAAGGCCATACGTGTTGACGTCGTTCCAGTGCTTGCCGCCGTCGTCCGAACGCCAGACGCCGCCATCGTTGCCTGTGTACAGGACTTTCGGTTTGCTGGGCGCAATGCCAATGGCGTGGCTGTCGGCGTGCAACCCTTGCACGCTAGGAACAAAATGCGCGCCGCTGTCGAGGTAGACGATCTCCGGCCCACCCCCATCCGGGTCAACACCCGCCGCACTAACCGTTCCGGCGAGGTAAACGTTCTTCGGATCGGTTGGATCAATGGCGATGGCGATGTTGTAAGAGCCTTGTCCACCCGCAAAACCGTTCGCGCTCGGCAGCGTAGATTGGAAAGTCGCCCCGCCATCCAACGATTTCCGCACGATCCCCTGATCAATGTAAGGCACTGGCTGACCCGTCTTAGGGTCGATCGTGGTGGTGTCAGGCACTTCTGCAGTGGCGGCTAAAACTTCGGTGCCGCTGTTGCCTGGCAGGTCGGCGACCGCAAATTTCACGTTGGTAGCTTGCGGCAGGTTGCCGTCACTGGTGTCGGTAATGACGGCCCGTTTGAACACGGGCACCGGACTGAGCGCATCGTCCGTGTAGTAAATCCCGCCCTCCGGGTTGGTGTCGGCGTCGGTCCCGGGCGCCAGTCCGAAAATGTTGCAGACCAGCCGAAAGGGTCGGGTTGGATCCATCACCGCCGAAGTCACTCTGGTGTCGGTGCCAGGTCCCACCTTCAGCCGGTCAAAGGCCGGCGACCCGCTCCGGAAATTGGTGCAACGGTACAGGCCCCGTGGGGGCGAGGTGGGTCCCGTTTGAATGCCCAGGCCGCCAAACGCGGACGATGTGGCCACAAAAACCACGTTATCATTCAAGGGGCTCACCACGATGCTGACCACCGAACGGTAACTCAGCACGTCATGACCGGACGAATCCAGGTTGAAGGACCCGCGCAGCGTGGGACGCGCAGAGGTGGCGTTTTCCACCATGTAGAGTCCACGGCCAAAGTGGCTGTCGCCCGAAAAGTTGCCCTCACCCGTGCCGACTAACACCCTGGTATGGTCGCAAGGATCGATCGTGATCGAACCAACGGCCAAGTTATCGGCTCCGAACATAAGGGGCGCCCAATGACGACCGCCGTCAAACGAGCGCCAGACCCCGCCCTGGGCTGGACCCAGGTAGACAAGGTTGGGATCAAACGGGTCTACGGCGATCGCGGAAACCCGGCCGCTCACCGGGACTTGCTCGGTTCCATACGTCTGCCCGTTCGGGAGGGGGCTAGGTCCGAGCGCCTGCCAGAAAGGCCCGAACCCGTCGGAGTCACTGTCCGAACGGGAAATCCGAGGGCCGCGGTAAGGCCCTTGCAGGGCTCTCGCCCCTTCATTCGCCGGTCCTCCGCGCGAGTGGAGCG